>DATKFU010000116.1:0-5869 GCA_035511215.1 Bryobacteraceae bacterium
GTACCGCAGGTTAGCCGACACGCCGACGATTTCGAGGTCACGCTTCTCGTCCGGGAGCGTGATGCGCCGGCCCACCGGATTCCCGTTCCCGAAGTAAGTTCGCGCCAGCCGCTCGCCGATCACTGCAACCGGCCGGGAGCCCGGTTGGTCGCGGTCGTCAATCTCACGCCCGGCCAGGATCGGAATCTGCATCGTGGTGAGGAAACGCGGTCCGGCGGCCAGGACGCGCGCGTCTTCGATGGTAACGGCGCCGATCTTCAGTGGCCCCCTGATGGCCTGCCCGGTGAAGCCGGCGTTCACGATCGAGGATTGCGAAAGCGTCGCGCTGCTCACGCCAGGGATCGATTCGAAGCGCTTGCGCAGGTCCGCGTAAAAAGTGGCGATGTCCGGGTCGCGATGCCCGGCTTGGCGTGCGTTTAGTGAGAACAGAAGGATGTTCTCGCGAGCGTATCCCAGTTGGACGGAGTGCAGGTTGTTGAGCGTCCGGACAAACAGACCGGCGGCGACCAGGATGAGAAAAGAGATCGCGATTTGGGCGACCACCAGAACCTGCTGCGCGCGGCGGCGCGGTGCGCCCCCGGCCTCACCAGAGGCGACTTTTCGATCATGTTGATCGGTTCCGGGTTGCCGACGACCAAGGAAGTTAACCGGACACAAGCGCGTTTCTCGGTATGGATGCGGTGAGCTCCCAGTCAATCCAGCCATCACGCAGTAGTCCACTCCGGATTCCGATGCGGGGCCGCTTTGCGCCCGCAATTGTTTCGAACCACTGGCTCCTAGTGCAGTGTCTTCAAAATAACTAGACAGTTCCGGCGGCGGCGTGGAGCAGACGATCGCTGTTTGTCGTCTGCGAGTCCGTGGTCGAAGCCGGCAGGCCACCAACAACGATGGCCTGCCCCACGCCTAAATCCGGTGCCCAGCTATTTCGTGGACACTACACTAGACAGTTCCGGCGGCGGCGTGGCGCAGACGATCGTTGTTTGTCGTCTGCGCACCGTGCTCTCGAACTCGGCTCGAACTAACGCATCTCGAGAAAGCCGAACTTCAGCGGCTTCGGGTCGGGGTTTGAAAGGGCCATTTCTATCTCTGGTTTTCCAATGAGCGCGGCGGGCAGGCGGACGCTCAACTCCGTCAGCTCGCCGCTTCGCTCAGTCACGTCCGCGCGCAAATCCACGGCGTCGGCGCGCACACCGAGATGAAAGTCCTTGGTGCGAAACACACCGATATACAGCCGATCGTCCGGCCCGTGCGGCCCGCCTATGTGCACTGTAGCTGCCCGGCGGAGCATGCGGTACCCGTCGGCACACTCGTCCCAACCTGAACCCAGGTATTCCGCGAAGGCGGCATCGCCCAGGTTGATAAAGTGGGGCGTCTCCGGCTTCCACAGCGCCTCGGCTATCGCCCGGTATTGCGCTGAGACGTTGCGCAGGGCCGGTCCATCCACCTGATAGACCACTGCCCGACCGTCCTGTAACGCGCGCAGAGTCAGCGCCTGCGGCAGGACGTATTTCACCACCAGGCCTGCCGGCGCCTGAATGCGTGTCTCCGATCCCGGCGCCAGGTACACGTGCGGGATTTCCATTGCCCGAAATGGCACATCCACGATGCCGGACCAGAACAGGTCCGAGTCGATGCCATCGAGCAGGATGATTTTGCCGGGCTGGGCCTGGTGTATGTCGGCTACGCCGAGGACGAGATCTTCCACCCGCACGCCGCGGTCATGATGCCAGTTGGCCACTCTCCATGCGGCCGGCAGCGAGGTGGCGAGATAGAGCGCCACGCACATCACCGCGACGGCCTTCCATGGCCACTTTGCACGCCAGGCGTACGCGATCGCCGATGCGCCCACCAGCGCGAGGCCGGCCACCGGGACCGTCAGGTAGTAATCCATCTTGTGTTCGCTGAGCGGCAGGTACGGACCCATGACGATGACGAACCACGCCACGCCGAACAGGGGGACCCATTGGCGGGCGCGCGCGCTCCACACGAGCAAACCCAGCAGCGCGCAAGTCAGGATGCCGGCCGCCAGCCGCGAAGGCCCCAGCGCCCACGTCCAGTAGGTCCAAAGGGTGGAGAGTACCTGGCCGCCCCAATGCAATGCATATACGCCTGCATGCGGCGGCGGCGCGATGCGAAAGTGGACGAAGACGAATAGCGCCGAGACTACGAACATCGGCAGGACCTTCCGCACATAAGCCCGCGCAAACAGCAGCGCGTAAACCGCCGCAATGGCCGGATATACCACGTTGGTCTCGAGTGCGGCAAGGCCCAGCACGAATGCCGCCCAGTGTCCGATGGCGGTTCGCGCGGCGCCCGTTTCGATGGATCGCAGCAAAAACCAGAAGGCCAGCAGAAAGAAGAAGCCGCTCAAGATCTGGTTGTAGATGGAAGTCCAGCACATGGCTGGGGCCAGGCCGGAGTTGGCGATCCAAAGAATCTGCGCCCAGAATCCCCCGGCGCGCGATGCGGTCATCTGGCGGGCGATGCTGCCCAACAAGACCAGGCTGGCCATTTGCGTGAGGAACGCCACGATGCGGAACGGCAGCGCATCCACGCCAAACAGCGAGGAAAGCGCCAGGAAATAGGCGTTCTCGCCGAGCGGCCGGATGTTGCCGTGCGCTTTGGGAGCGAACAGGGCTGGCCCTAAGTCTTGGAAGGAGTGGACATCGTGCCGCAGGTTGAGCCAGCCGAAGTCGTCCTGGTAAAACCAGTTGGTCAGCCCCGGCCAGTAGAGCACGAGTAACAGCAGCAGCGGCAAGACGCGCCAGGCGTAGCGGCGCAGGCGGAGCATAACTACTCACGATCCTCTTCGCGTTGTGAGCATTCTCTGGTATGCCCGCAGAAGCTGATCGCGTGCCTTCGCGCCTATCTGTGCGGGCAATTCGGTTGGCCGGTAACCACGGCACAGTTCCACCGTCTTGCGGAGGCTTTCGGCAAACTCAATGCAGGGCGGACATCCGGCGAGGTGAGTTTCGATTTCCTGGCAGGCGTCGGGTGGAAGCTCCAGGTCCAGATATTCGGACAGCAGTGAGAAGATCTCCTTGCATTTCCCTGTGGGTTCGTGCGATTCCATCGTATCGGCCTCACGTGTCGGTGGTAAGCGCCTGCATGTGGCTAGCGGTCCGCAGGTATTCATCCAATGTCAGGCGGACAGCCAAGCGAGCGCGGTGCAAACGCGTTTTGACGACGTCCCCGGTTACGTCGAGGATGCGGGCCGTGTCGAGCGTAGACACTTCCTCCACATCCCGCAGCATGATCACGGACCGGTAGTCTTCAGGTAGGGCGCCTATTGCCCGATCGAGCACTTGCTTCAACTCCGCTTGCAGGACCTGACGATCCGGCAACCGGGACCAGTCGGCGATCTCGAGCCTGGCATGGCCGCCCTGCGGGTGCATCGCCGGCAGGAAGCTGTCGAGCGATAGCTCCCGCGAGGGAGCGAACACGCTCTTGCGCCGCTTCATCAGGCAGGCGTTCCTGGCGATGCGAAAAACCGATGGCCGCACGCGCTCGGGTTCGCGGAGATCTTCGAAATTCTCAAACACCGTGAGCGAGGTCTCTTGCGCCACTTCCTCGGCGTCTTCGCGGTGTCCGCACATCAGCCAACTATAGTGGAAGATCTTAGTGCGGAAGTGCTCCACAAAGCGGTCGAACGCCTCCGGTTTTCCGGCAATCAATTCGCGCGCGAGTTCAACCTCGGTTTCCCGTTCCAAAGCCTGTACCGCTTCCAATTGTAGCGGGCTTGGCGATGCGTTAGACCTGAGCGAGCGCCTCTTGATTCACCGCGATTTCGATGTGCGGCGTCCCCAACAGCGTGTTGTGAATCAGACATGCTTTGACGGCGCCCAGAATACCCTCCTGGTGGCGATCGTCCAGGGCGGAGACCATCACCTCGATCCGGAACGACGCCAGGCGGGCTGGCTGCGCGGCCTTTTCCGCGTTGACTCGCACCGTTAAGTCATGTGCAGGCAGTCCGCGCGCCTTCAAGTATTGAGCCGCATAATAGGCGGCGCACGTCGCCAGCGACGCCAATAGGAACTCCGGCGGCGACATGCCTTCGTCGGAGCCACCGTTATCGAGCGGTTGGCCGCAGATCACCCTATGGCCCCGGGCCGCGACCTCGAACTTCGAAATTCCAAGATAGTGAGCCGATACTTCCATGAAGTCTCCCTTACTGCTTCCAAAGATGCAGTCGCCGTGGAAAGGTGACACGCTACCCCGAATCCCGCTTTCCAGCTGGCTTTTTGTAAGCCGGCGGCCGACGATGGTCATTTTCGGGCGGCTGGTCCGATGCAACTGAAATGCCGCAAGCGGCGGATGGGCGAGAATATCAGCCAGAGCGTCGAGAGCAGGAATCCACCGGCGCCCACAAACATCGCCGGGCGCAGTCCGATGGCCTCCGCGAGGGCGCCACCCAACAGGGCTCCTAATGGCAGCACGCCGCGGAATGTCAAGTGTGCGGCGGAGTTCACGCGGCCCAATACATGGCTGGGCGCGATGGCCTGCCGGAGAGTGACCTCGTTGATGCCGTAAATCGACCAAGCCATATCGCCCAGTTGCGCGACCGCGAGAACGGCGGCGCATAGCATCACCGGTCCATGCGCCAGCGGGGGCAAGAGGCCCGCTATACCGGGCAGCAGCGCGGCGCCGATCAGAGTCCGTCCAAATCCGAAGCGCCGCACCAGGCCCTGGGCGGCGAGCGCGCCGAATACTCCGCTGACACCGCCTACGGCTATGACCGCGCCCAGCAGGACGGCGCCGAGCCCCAGGTCGCGCACGGCGAAAAGAATATACAGACTGCTACCGAACCCCAGGAAGAGGGCGGCCGTAGCCGACCGCAGCAACAGCGTGCGCAGAATCGGTTCATGCCACGACGCACGCAGCCCCTCCACAATCTCCCGGCCGATGTGCGGCGCGGCGCTGGGTTTCGGCTGCGGCTCCGGCGTGCGGATGAGCCACACCGAGAGCGCCGAACAAAGGAACGATGCCGCGTCGAACAGGATCGCCATCGGAGCCGTGAGGGCCGCGATCAGAATGCCGGTGATCCCCGGACCCACGACGCCGGCGACCGATTCGGATAACGCTAGCTTGCTGTTGCCTTCCAAAAGACTCTCAGGCCTGACCAGCGACGGCAGATACGTCCGGTAACTCACATCGAAAAATACGGTCAGGATCGCGCTGGCCGCCGCCACCAGATAGAGATGGCTCATGCTCAGCCGGCCGAACGCCGCGGCCAATGGTACTGTACCCAACACCGCGGCGCGCCCCAGGTCGGTCCAAATCAAAATGGGACGCCGGCGCAAGCGGTCGGCCCAGGCGCCGGCGAAAAGGCCGAACAGCAGGATGGCGGCCGCGCCGACGCCGCTCAGAATTCCCATCTGCAGCGGCGACGCGTTCAGCATCTTGGCCGCGATTAGCGGCAAACCTACCAAGGTGATCCACGATCCGACTTGCGATACCGACTGGCCGGCCCACAGCTTCAGGAAATCGGGTTCGCGCCAAAGACCCTGCACCGGCATGTCAGGGCTTTTCGAACTTGATCACCGAGTCCGCGCCGAACCGTTTGTATTGCGTGTAGCGGATGGTCATGCGCACGCGCTGCAAGCCGGTGCTGAACGGCAGCGTATCGTCGGCGTAGGTGTAGACCGGAAACCGATGCTTGCCATCGACAAGCTGGCGCACGGTGGTGAATCGCGGAAACAGATTCTCCGATGGGCGGCTGAGCATTTGCGGCACCGCCTGCCCCTCCAGGCGAACGATCGAGAAGTCCTTCTGGTCCGCCCAGAGCATGCCGTCGAAGAGGCGCTGCCCCTGCAGGATCTGCCGCGGGCGCACTTGCAGCACCCAGCAATCCACACCGTCGATGTTCTCC
>DATKFU010000117.1:0-10736 GCA_035511215.1 Bryobacteraceae bacterium
GACGATGCCGTTGATAGACTTCGACATCCACCCTTCGCCGGTGCGGCTGGCGGCGCGGCTGCTCGATCCGGACGCTTTCATCATTTGCGCGGCGATTCTGAAGACGCACAACACCGTCGTGGCCACGCTGTCGGTAAAGAATATGGCGCTAGGGGCGCCGCTGCATTTCGCCCCCAAGGAGACGCCCCACTGGAACGACAAGCGCCGCTACCACACGGGGCTGCGCCAGACGCACTACAACATGTTCCTGACCGCGCAGAAGCTACGGCCCTTCTGGGGCGCCACGGTGATCGATGGTTTTGAGGGCATGGAGGGCAACGGTCCATCGTCCGGCACGCCGGTGCCATCACGCCTGGCGATCGCCTCGACGGATTACATCGCCGCGGACCGCGTGGGTGTGGAGGTTATGGGGATCGATTCCAAGTGGATCGGCTATCTGAACTTCTGCGGCCAGTTCGGGTTGGGGCAGTTCGATTTGGATAAGATCGAAGTGCGCGGCGAGAAGACTGCGTCAGTGCGGCGGAAGTATCAACTGCACAAAGATATCGAGCGCGAGCTGCTGTGGATGGGTCCTATGACTGATCTGCCGCCTAAGTTAGGGTAGGCGGCCGATCTCGATCAAGATTGAGGCAATTCTATAGTTCCAACCGCCCGTTTGACGCCCGATGATCCAAGCGCTACCATCGGGAACACACGATGCGCTGGAACATCTACAGGCGTTGCCTGGCCGTCCTACTGGCACGGCTTTCACCATTGCGGCGTGGCTCGGCGGGCTGCTGGCGTGCATAGCGAATTATGCGAATACTAATGGCGCTCGTCTTGTTTATTCCGGCTGCCGCACAAGAGCCGCCCAAGGCACACTTCCACCATATCCATCTGAATGCCACCGATCCGGCCGCGGCCATCGATTTCTACAGCCATAAGTTCGATTTCGACAAGTCCCGGATTCTATTCACGAAAGTCTCCGATGCGCCACCGTGGGAGATCGTCTCCGCCATCTGGCACTTTGGTTGGGGCGCGGAGGACATGCCGGCAACCTACAAGAAGCAGGTCGACTCCGGCACCAGGTTCCAGACGCCCCTTACCGACATCAGCGACCTTGCCGGAAAGCCGCCTGGCAGCTTCTTCTTTGCCTACGTGGATGGCCCCGACCACGCGCTGATCGAACTGAACACGGCCGCCCATCATCGCTTCGGACATGTCCACCTGCTGAGCGCGGACCCGATCGCCGCCGGCCAGTGGTATAAGAAATACTTCGCCATTCCGGGATACATAGGGCCGCGTACGGGACGGGTGTACCGCGGCGTACACGTAGACCCTGTCGCCTCGCTCAATATGGACGACATCAACATAATCATCTTCCCAATTGAGTATGCGCGCGATGCCATGCCCGATCTGTGGAAGGGTCGCAAGGACTTCGAACCTACCAAGGGCCGCGTGGTGGATCACCTGGCCTTCAGCGTGGATAATGTGCATGAGACACTGGAACGTCTGCGCAAGGACGGCGTCAAAGTAACCGATGGCACATTCATCGAAGGTCCGGATCACATCCGAATAGAATTAGTAGAACAATGACACTGATTAAAATGGAACAACCCATCTGGAATTTCGAGCAGGAACCATGGGACGGCGAACGGCCGGATGAGACCAGCATCAACCTGCGGGCCTATTTCGACCGCATGCCCGACGATAAGATGCGGCAGTATTCACGGGACTGGAGCGGCGAGCGCGTGGTCGAGTGGGACGGCAATTTCAGGGACGACGGCGCGTTAATGATCGCCTGTTGCGAGCGCGACGTGGATGTCACTGAGTACCGCCGCGTGCTGGAACTCGCGAGCGCCTACCGCGACCGCGTGCGCGGCCCGCTGCGCGAATCCGGGTAACGTCACCCGCGCCCCACATACGGCATGTCAGTAGCCATCACAGTCATAAACTGAACATTGGCATCCAGCGGCAGGCTGGCCATGTAGAGTACGGCATCCGCCACATGCCGTACATCCATCACCGGCTCCGGCTTTCGGGACCCGTCGGCTTGCGGCACACCGGCCGCCATGCGCGCGGTCATGTCCGTAGCGGCGTTGCCGATGTCGATCTGTCCGCAGGCGATGCCGTACTTTCGTCCGTCCAGGGAAATGCACTTGGTCAGTCCGGTGATGGCGTGTTTGGTCGCCGTATAGGGCGCGGAGTTGGGCCGCGGCGCGTGCGCGGAAAGCGAACCATTGTTGATGATGCGCCCGCCCCGCGGCGTCTGCCCTTTCATGATCCCGATGGCTTCCTGCGCGCACAGGAACGGTCCAGTCAGGTTGACGCTCACTACCGCGCTCCACTGCTCGTAGGTCAAGTCCTCCATGGGGATGCCGGGCGCGCCAATTCCGGCGTTGTTGAACAACACGTCCAGGCGCCCGAAGGCTTCCTTCGTGCGGGCGAAGAGAGCGCGCACCGCTTCAGGACGGCCGACGTCGGCCGGCACAGCGAGCATTACGCCGCCACCTGGCGCGGCCATACCGGCCGTACGTTCGAGTTCCTCGGGGCGGCGGCCGGCCAGCACCACCGAGTATCCAGCGCCTTGCAACGCCAGACTGACTGCCCGGCCGATGCCGCTGCCCGCGCCGGTGACCAGAGCAATTTTGCGGATGGTATCCATATTCGCTCCGGCCAGAATAGCATGACCGCATTTCCTGTTGAGATCCAACAGGGCAGCGGATATTAGTGCCCGGCCCACCGGCCATGCGTAGCCGCCTGCTGCGCCGCCAGCAGCAGAAAGAAGACGCCGTTGTACGCAGCATGCATCACCGCCGCAGCCTTCGTGGACCCGGTGCGCTGGCGCATCCAGCCGAAGCCCGCGCCCGCCGCGGATATCAGCAAAGCGTGCCGCCAGGAGTAGCCGTACTCCTGCAGATGCATCAGCCCGAACGCCGCGGCCGCCAGCAGAATGCCGGGCGCCGCGCCCAGCGACCGCACCAGCAGTGGCTGCAGAAACCCGCGAAAGACGATTTCCTCGCAGACCGGCGCCAGCGTCGTGCCTAGTACCGCAATCATCACAACGGACGCCGGATCCGAGAGCAGCGCCTTCATAGGGCTGTCGATATCCGGAGTCCGCATCAACACGCTGGCCACCACTACGGCGACCGCCGCAAACACGCCGCAGGTGGCCACAAACGGAGTGCTCCACTCCGCCGGCGTCCAGCGCAGCGACTGCCAGAAGGGCTTGCCGTAGTAGCGGCGAAAGATAAATGCCAGCGCGCCGAGCAGGAAGGCGTAGAGTAGAACCTGCGCGGGGAATAAGATAAAAGCCCGCTTGATGTGCGCCGTCGGAATCGACGCCGCAAGCAACGACACGACCAGCGATCCCAGCAACGCGACCAGGATGAATCCCAACAAATCCAAATAACCCCAGAAAGGATAGCTTTCAAGCGGCGGGGCATCCTCCGGAAGCGGCTGTAGCTCCGGAGGCGGGCCCAGGTCCGGAGACGCGCCCAGCTCAGGCAGCGGGGGCTCCGGGCTCATAGCTCCTTCTCGATCAGGCAGGCAGCCAGCAGGGGAACGAGCAGCTCATGATGCCCGGTAAGCGCATACCCGGCCCCGCCCGATTGGGCGTGCGGACGCTCCACTACGTTCAGCTTCGGACGGTAGTGCTGGACAAAATCCAGGTTCACCGTGGTGAAACCCGCCAGCGGATTTCCGAGGTTGCGCACGGCGGAGACAGCCTTCAGAAAGACTTCCGGCAGCACCACTGCGGACCCCACATTCAGATAGACTCCGCCATCGTCGAGTCCGGCCACCAGCGCGCACAACAACCGGAAATCGCGATGCGTGGCGCTGCCGATGGCCGCCGGGTCAGCCGCCGGATGCATGTGCGGCGTGTCGGTCCCGATGGCCACATGCACCGTAACCGGCACTGCCGCCCGCCAGGCCTGCAGCACCAGGCTCGAAGGGGCAAATTGAGGCGCGGCAATTTCATCGAGACGCCGGCCCAGCGCTTCGCCCATTCCCAGCGCATCGCGATCGCCCGCCGAGATGGCCGCGTTCATCTCCCGCCCGGTTTCCTCGGCTGCGCCGAAGCGTCCGCCGGGCAGGGCGGCCTCCACATCCTCGCTGGTGTGGCCGGCCAGCGCGATCTCGAAGTCGTGAATCGCCGCCGCGCCGTTCATGGCGAACGCAGTGGCATAGCCGCGCTGCATCAAATCGATCAGGACGGGCGCCAGGCCGCACTTGATCACGTGCCCGCCCAATCCCCAGACGATAGCCCGTCCCCGGGAACGGGCCCCCGCAATGGCGGCCACTACGGCGCGTAGCGACTCGCCCGCCAGTATGCGCGGGAGGGAATCCAGCCACGCCGCGATGCCGGCGCCCTTGCGATAGACCGCCGCAAAGTCCGCCACGCGCACCTTGCCCCCGCGAGCCTGGAGGGGCACGGTTTCGAGGCCTGAGAAGTCGATGGGATGGGTGGCGTACTTGCTCATACCACCTTCCGCAAAGCTTCGCCGGTATAGCTCTTCTTCGACCGCGCCACCTGCTCCGGCGTACCTGCCGCCACCAGCCGTCCGCCATACTCGCCGCCATCCGGCCCCAGGTCGATGATCCAATCCGCAGTCTTCATCACGTCCAGGTTGTGCTCGATCACCACCACGGTATTTCCCAGGTCCACCAGGCGCTGTAGCACATCCAGCAGCTTGCGCACATCGTCGAAATGCAATCCGGTGGTTGGCTCGTCGAGCACGTAAAAAGTACGTCCGGTCTGGCGCCGGCTCAGCTCCTTGGCCAGCTTGATGCGCTGCGCCTCGCCGCCGGAAAGCGTGGTGGACGATTGCCCCAGGTGGATGTAGCCCAGCCCCACGTCGTTCAACGTTTGCAGCTTCGGGCGGATGTGCGGAAGATTCTCCATCAGCGGCAGCGCTTCCTCCACAGTGGCATCCAACAGGTCGGCGATGGAGCGGCCTTTATACTTTACCTGCAGCGTCTCGTGATTGTACCGGCGGCCGCGGCACACGTCGCAGGTTACGTACACATCCGGCAGAAAGTTCATTTCGATGCGCTTCAGTCCATCGCCCTGGCACGCCTCGCAGCGGCCGCCCTTCACATTGAAGCTGAACCGTCCCGGTTTGTAGCCGCGTTCGCGCGACTCGGGCAGCATCGCGTAAAGGTCTCGAATGGGCGTGAACAGCCCGGTATATGTGGCGGGGTTGGAGCGCGGCGTGCGCCCGATCGGGGATTGATCGATGCGAATCACCTTGTCCAGAAGTTGCATGCCCTTGATGGCCGTGAACTTGCCGGGGTTTTCGTGCGACCGGTAAATCTGTTGGGCCAGCGCGCGATACAGGATCTCGTTTACCAGCGTGGATTTCCCGCTGCCTGAAACTCCGGTAACGACGGTGAGGAGGCCCAACGGTATATCCACATCGATATTCTTCAAGTTGTGCTCGGCGGCGCCGATAATCGCCAGTTTCTTCCCGTTCGAAGAGCGCCGCGCGGCGGGCACCGGAATATGCTGTGCGCCCGAAAGATACTGCCCCGTGAGGGAGGCGGGGTTCCGGGCAATCGCCAGGGGGGTGCCCGACGCCACCAACTCGCCGCCCAGCCGTCCGGCTCCCGGCCCGAGGTCGATGACGTAATCGGCACGCTCGATGGTCTCGGCATCGTGCTCCACCACCAGCACCGTATTGCCCATGTCGCGCAGATGTGTGAGCGTATCGAGGAGCCGCCCGTTATCGCGCGGATGCAGCCCGATGGAAGGCTCGTCGAGCACGTAAAGCACGCCGCGCAGCTTCGACCCGATCTGCGTCGCGAGGCGAATGCGCTGCGCCTCGCCGCCGGAAAGCGTGGCCGCCGACCGCTCGAGGCTCAGGTAATCGAGCCCCACCGCGGAAAGAAATTCCAGCCGCCGCCGGATCTCGTCCACGACGCGTCCGGCGATCTGCATCTCGCGATCGCCGAATTCCCAGTTGCGCACCGTCATCAGCGCGCGCGCGATGGGCATCCGGGTGAACTCGGCGATGGAGAAATTTTTCACCCGCACCGCCAGGCTGGCAGGCCGCAGCCGCAAGCCGTGACAGGCGGGACACTCGGCGGGCGACATGTACTCGGTGAGCCACTCGCGATATCCCTCGGACGACTCGTCATAGGTCTGCGCCAGGATCTTGAGAATGCCCGGAAACCCGTTACTACCGTCGAGCAGCGCGCTCTGCACCTTCTTTGGAAACTGGTCGAACGGCGTGCCGAGGTCGATGCGCATGGCCTTGGCGGCTTCCGCCAGATGGTGCCGCATGTATGCCGACCCCGCGCCCGGCCCGAGGCCGCCCTCAAGCAGCGGCCGGGAGAAATCCACGATGGCCTTGCCGGGATCGAAGGTCCACTTGCTGCCCAATCCGGTGCACTCTTCGCAAGCGCCATACGGGCTGTTGAACGAAAAGGAGCGCGGCTCAAGCTGCGGCACACTGGTGCCGCACTCGGTGCACGCCAGTTTCTGCGAGTAGAGGCGCTCGTCGCCATTCACCACCGCGATCAGCACCAGCCCGTCCGCTAGCTTGGTCGCGGTTTCGATGGAAGCCTCCAGGCGCTTCTCGATGCCTGCTTTCACGAGCAGCCGGTCCACGACGACTTCGATGGTATGGTTGCGGCGCCGGTCGAGCGGGATATCGTCTTCGAGCGAGCGCAATACGCCGTCGATGCGGGCGCGCACGAAGCCCTGGCGGGCCAGCTTCTCCAGGTCCTTCTTGTACTCGCCCTTGCGCCCCCGCACCACCGGCGCGAGCACCATGATGCGGTCGTCGGGCCGCAGGGCCAGCACGTGCTGCAGGATCTGCTCGGTGGTCTGCCGCGAAATCTCGTTGCCGCACAAAGGGCAGTGCGGCGTGCCGATCGACGAGTAGAGCAGCCGCAGGTAATCGTAGATCTCGGTGATGGTCCCGACCGTCGAGCGGGGGCTGCGGCTGGTGGTCTTCTGCTCGATCGAAATGGCCGGGCTGAGCCCTTCGATGGAGTCCACGTCCGGCCGCTCCATCTGGTCCAGAAACTGGCGGGCGTAGGTGGAAAGGGTCTCCACATAACGACGCTGGCCTTCGGCGTAGATGGTGTCGAACGCCAGCGACGACTTGCCCGAACCGCTAAGCCCGGTGATGACCGTGAGGCTGTTGCGCGGGATCTCCACGTCGATGTTTTTCAGATTATGCTGGCGCGCACCGTGGACCGAGATTCGTTCAAGCATCGTACCTGTTCGGGAGAGGCGAAGGTTATATCCTATTGTGGCGCGGGTTGAGTTGTTTGCGCAATTGTAGTATAGAATAGGACGAAGTGCTCCTTTGTCCGAGTTGCCGGGGAAGGCTGCGGCGCGTCCACCGTACCTTCGTCGAGAAGTTGCGGTACGCGGCGATGTTCGAGTGCGAACAGTGTCAAGCGCGCAAGCCCGAGCCGCGCGCGTACTCCCTGCACCTGGGCGCTTATCCGCGCTGTCCGCGCTGCGGCACCTATCGCCTGTCGCGGCTGGCGAAGCGCGACAAGATCGACAAGATGGAGAAGGGCCCCATCAATTTCGCACAATTTCTGTGGGGCGCCGAGCTTTATCATTGCCGTTTCTGCCGCTTGCAGTTTTACGATGTACGGAAGCCGGTGGCTCCGGATGGGCCGGAACAGGCTGCCATGGGTGTGCCGTTACCGTGAGTGTCCCAGCGACGCAGGGTGGCGAAGCGAAGTAGGTGCAGGCGGGCGGCCCTTGGCGTCGCCAGGAGTGGCGACGCGGCACGCATGAGTGCGTGCGCCACAGCACATTATCCACAGACACAGCACATAATAGAGTATGCCGTTTGTGTCCATTCCCCAAGCTATCGACGAAATCCGCTCCGGCCGCATTCTGGTGGTGGTAGACGATGAAGACCGGGAAAACGAAGGCGACCTGACCATCGCGGCCGAAAAGGTCACGCCCGAGATTGTCAACTTCATGGCGACGCATGGCCGCGGCCTGATTTGCCTGGCATTGACGGCGGAGAGCTGCGATGCCCTGCGCCTGCCGTTGATGTCGCCGCTGAACACCTCCAACTTCGGCACGGCATTCTGCGAATCGATCGATGCGCGGGATGGCACGAGCACAGGCATCTCGGCGGCGGACCGCACCTGCACCATCCTGACGGCTATCCGGCCGGATTGCCGCCCGGGCGATCTGGCGCGGCCGGGCCACGTGTTCCCATTGCGCGCGCGCGAAGGCGGCGTACTGGTGCGCGCAGGCCAGACGGAAGGCTCGGTGGATCTGGCGCGTCTGGCGGGTCTTACGCCGGCGGGAGTCATCTGCGAAATCATGAACGAGGACGGCACCATGGCGCGAGTGCCGCAACTGGTCGAGTTTTGCCAGCGGCACGGGCTGAAGATGATTTCAGTGGCCGATCTGATTCGCTACCGCCTGCAGAACGAACGCTACATCCGGCGCGTCGCGGAAGGGTGCCTGGAGACCGAATTCGGCGCCTTCCGCACCTTTGCCTACGCCAGTTCCTATAGCAGCGAAATTACACCGGAGACGCACCTGGCGCTCATCCGGGGCGAAGTGGCGGGCAAGGAAGGCGTGCTGGTGCGGATGCACTCGCACTGCGTCCATGGGGATGTTTTCGGTTCGACCCACTGCGATTGCCAGAAGCTCATCCGCGGCTCGCTGCAGCGTATCGCCGAGGAAGGCTTGGGCGTGCTGGTCTATTTGCACCAGACCGGACCGGGGTTTCGTATCCAGAAAAACCCGGCCGGGTTGGACCGGATGGTGTCGCACGGCCGCGATTTCATGCACTATACAGGCGCAGCCGGCCAGATGCAGTTGCAGCACGAAAGCGGCATTGGCGCGCAGATTCTTTCCGATCTGGGGCTGCACACGATCCGGCTGCTGACCAACCATCCGCGCAAGATCGTGGCGCTGGAAGGCTTTGGCATCGAGATCGTGGAGCAGACGGCGGTTCCGATCGGCAGGGACTAATCCGGATGGACGGAATGGCCGCGGGATTATTGTCATTTGTGCGCTTAATTGTGCATTAATTACGACTATTTGTTTGGGTAAATTGCAATTCATTGCGGGGAAAAGCTGGTGTCCGCTGGAGAGCGGACACGGCACGCTGAGAGCGTGCGCCACGTTTGAGCCAATATCGCCAGGGTTAAAGAAACGGGGCCAAGATCGGGCAATGTGATAATCAGACCGCACGGCCCAACATCGCAGCGGATCTTCTAGTATGATGAACGCGGGAGGAAGCCTATGCTAAACATTCGCTCCACCGTCAAACCGGACGACATCGAGTCTGTTCTGAAAGCCGTCGCGCACCGCCACAACGCCAATGTGACAGTGGTCAGCCACCTGGGGCAGCCGCAGAACGTAGAAGCGGCTGGGGGCCCAAGGGAGGCCCTGGTCTTCACTTTTTATCATCCCAAGCTGCATACTGCGCTGTTAGCCGCCGATATCCGGTTTGCAGGTTTTCTGCCCTGCCGCGTAGCCGCCTGGCCGGAGGAAGGCGGCGTCATGCTGCAAGCCCTTTTGCCGTCGGAGTTTTGCCATATTCTGGGGCGGTCTGATTTGGATGCGCTGGCGGCGCCGCTGGATGGCGTCCTGCTGGGAATTCTGGAGGACGCCGCCAAGCCCCTCACGGTCTCCGCGAAATCGCGCCCGGGAGTAGAAACGTCCCGCTGGGGCGCCACTGAGGACCAGGTGAACATGCAGGCCACCGTGGCCCAACGGATCGATTACCGCGGCACGAAAATCGAGGACGAAGCCGGCACCGGCACACACGATTCCTCCGGCGGATAGGCGTCAGCGCCCCACAGGGCCGAAAGTGAACGAGGCGCGGACGACCTGCAGACGGTTATTCACATCCGCCACGGCTATGAAGCGGGGCTGGGCGGGTGTACCAAAGCGCAAGTCGGTGGCTTCCACGCGGGTAGCGCCGTCCGGATCGGCCAGCGGGACGGTGCGCTCCAGGGGAAACTGCGAGAATTTAAAAAAATCGCGAAAAACCGGCGAATTATTGGCAGCCTTTAGGACAGAGCTGGACTCGGCTTTGTAGAAAATAGCGCCGCGCGATGGATCGAATTCCTCCAGCAAGCTGAAGTCTACGACGTCATAAAGCTCACCCGTTTCCACCAATCCGCGCCACGCCAGCGGATTCACGGGTCCGGGCAGGGCGGCCACGCGTTGGGGCGGAGCGCCGGCGTAAACGCGGGAACCGAGCGTGGCCACGGCGCGCGTATGCAGCACGCCGCGCCCGGCGTTGTAGAGTGCCAGAAACAGCAGCGCGAAGATGGCCAATCCGCGGCCGGCGTTTTTGGTGCGCGCGCCGATTTCCGCGTTGACCAACCGCGCGATGAGCGGCCCCGCCAGCGCCACCAGCAGCACGGCCCAAATCCACAGGTCCACCACTGAGGTGAGGTCCAGGTGGAACCATCGCGCGGAGAATGGCAGTAGAAAGCGGATGCCGTAGACGTTGGTGTAGTCGAGCAAAAGGTGCGACGCCACCGCCGCCAGCGAGATAACGTAGGCCCCCAGCCAGCTAAACGGCTTGCGCGTGAACAGCCGCACTGCCAATACTGGCAGCAGCGCCATAACCGGCAAGGCGGCGAGCGAATGGGTGAGGTGGCGATGGTAGTTGAGGTAGTTCAGCTGGCCGCCGGCGAGCGTCACGATATCGATATCGGGGGCATTGGCCGCCAGGACCAGAATCCAGGGAGCCTGCTCCGAGAAACGGTTTAATCCCGCACGGCCCAGGAACAGGCCGGTAGCG
>DATKFU010000118.1:0-8253 GCA_035511215.1 Bryobacteraceae bacterium
GGGGGAACCGCCTTCGCGCAGTCCAGCCGCGCCAAAAAGACGACCGCGCCGCCGGCCCAGCCGCACCAGTGGCCCATTGAAAGCCTGCATGTGGAAGGAAATCGCAACTATACGGCGGCCCAGATCCTGGCCGTAGCCGGCCTGAAGGTGGGGCAACTTGCCGGCAAGTCCGATTTCGAAACCGCGCACGACCGGCTGGTGGCAACCGGCATGTTCGAAACGGTGGGCTACAAGTTTGCGCCGGGCGGCGATCAGCACGGTTACGCGGCATCATTCCAGGTGATGGAAGCGCAGCCGGCCTATCCCATCCGCTTTGACGATTTGGGAGCGACGGAGAAAGAAATCACCGACTACCTGCGCGGCAAGGATCCGCTGTTCGCCCCGCGGCTGGCGGCCACCAAACCGGTGCTGGAGCGGTACCGGCAGTGGGTCCAGGAATATGTGACGGCGCATAACGGCAAGGACACGGTCATCGCCAAGGTCACACCGGCGGGGGCACCCGCGGGACCCGGAGAGTTCGTCATCCTGTTCCGGCCGGCGCGCTTGGATCCGGCGGTGGCTGAGGTGGCCTTCGAAGGCAACCAGGCCATCCCCACCACGGCGCTGCAAAACGCCATAGCCGAGGTGGCGGTGGGGTTGCCATACAAGGAGGAGGCTTTTCGCCAGTGCCTGGACTCCAGTATTCGCCCGCTGTACGATGCACGCGGCCGCGTTCGCGTAGCGTTTACAAAGTTGACGGTGGAAAAAGCGAAGGACGTGCAAGGGCTCGCCGTGAAGGTGACGCTGGAGGAAGGCGGAACCTACGATCTGGGCAGCGTGCGCATCGAGGGCGCCCCCCATTTCGAGCCGGCGCGATTGCTGAAGACCGGCAAGTTCAAGACCGGCGATCTGGCGGATTTTGATGAAATCGGCAAGGGCGTGGACCGAATCAGGAAAGTGCTGGCGCACGAAGGCTACATGCGGAACGACGTTCAAATCGCGCGCAAGATCGACGATGCCAAGAAGACCGTCAGCCTGGTCATGCACGTTGAGGAAGGCCCGCAGTTCCTATTCGGAAAACTGCGCATCGAAGGGTTGGACCTGAATGGCGAGTCGGCTATCCGCAAGATGTGGACGCACCAGGAGGGTACGCCGTACAACCCCGACTATCCCGATTATTTTCTGAAACACGTACACGAGGAGGGGCTCTTCGACAACCTCGGCGAGACCCGCGCCGAGACCAAGATCGACGATAAGACCCACATTGTGAACGTGACGCTTAATTTTAAATACGCCCCGCCTGTTAACCGCAAGAAGACCTCACCGTTTTAGCAGACGAGGAGGATTCACGTGCAAGGAAAAGATATCGCGGTAATGCTGATGTTCATGGCTCTATTTGCCACGATCGGGTGGGTGATGTATCTCGTCGCCGATACGAACAAACGGCAGCGGAGGATCAAAGCGCAGGCCGAACTGCACGGCCGCCTGCTCGACAAGTTCAGTTCAGCGCGCGAGGTGGTGGAGTTTCTGCAAACGCCAGGCGGCACGCAGTTCGTGGACAGTTTCTCGAGCGACCGGGAAGAGCCGTCGAATGGGATTCTGCGCTCGACGCATCGCGGAATCATACTGGTGATCGTGGCGGCGGGCGTCTTGTTCCTGAACTGGTACTATCGCTATCCGGGAGATAACCCGCTGCTGGTCATTGGCGTCGTTCTGTTGTGCTTGGGCGTCGGCTTCCTGCTTTCTGCCGCAGTCTCGCACCGACTGTCGCAAGCGCTGGGGACCGGACGCACCAACACCCAACAGTGACGCGCCGATGGATCAAGATGAGTTCGCGGCGTTCTATAGCGAAACGGCCCCGGCATTGCGCGGCTACATCCGGCGCGTCTCGGGAGATGGCGAGGCGGCGGACGATCTGCTGCAGGAGACTTACCTGCGGTTCCTGCGCGCCAAGCCGGCGGCGGACGATCGCGCGGCCATGAAAGCCTATCTCTACAAGACGGCCACTGCGGCGATCTACGACCGTTGGCGCAAGAGCCGGCGCGAGCGGTTGTGGTCGCTGACGTTCCGGTTCCGGGAAGAGGCGCCCCCAGCCGCTGGGTCCGGCGATGTGACCCGCTGTTTCGAAAAGCTGAAGCCGCGCGAGCGGGCGCTGCTGTGGCTGGCGTACGTGGAAGGGTACGCGCATGATGAAATCGCCGGCACGCTGGAGCTGAACGAAAAGAGCATAAAGGTTCTGCTCTTCCGGGCGCGCCGCAATCTGGAGCGCATTCTGAGGCAGAATGGTCTTAGCGAGGTGAACTGTGAACGAGCCTGAAGCCGCGGTCTGGATGGGCCGGCTGGCGGGGCTTTCCCGAAACGAGGGCGCGCTGCCGGATCCGGCGCTCATTTGGTGGAGGGCACGCTTGTTGGAAAAGCAGGCCGCCCAGGCGCGTGTTACACGTCCGATCGCGATCGCGCAATGGCTGTCGCTGGTGGTGGCGGTGGTTACCATGATCGTACTCTGTGCGGTCGACTGGGCGGACATTAGAGGCGCGCTGGAGCCCGCCGGTTACGCGTTGTGGTCGGCCGGGGCTGGGACCGTCATTTTGATGGGTGTGGCGTTGCGGTTCGTGTTCGCCGAGTGACGGCCACTAGAGAGTCAGTACTGCTATTGATCTCGTCAGTGTGCCTAACTTAACTAACAGGATTTGCGCAGCCACGGAGACGAAGTAAATTGGTTGTATGGCTGAACTCAGGCTTGGTCACCCAGCCGATGACCGAAGAAGAGGACGAAGCGACATTGGCGGCCATTGACCGGGGAATTCAGGACGTAGATCACGGGCACGTCGTTTCGGCGGAAGAAGCCCGCCAGCGTGTCCGGCAATGGCTTACAAAATCGTCTACACCGCGAACGCGCTAGCTGCTTAGTAAGTCATGTGAGTGACCGGCAGCCCATGTAGGCGGCAGTAATCCGCATAAAGGCCGTAGTAACTCGCCGTGCTGTAATCCGATTCCGCAAACCCCAACCGGCGCGCGTTGCGGTCGATCCAGCCGGGCGCACCTTCCAGCTCCAGATATACTCCGATGGGCGTTTCGTCCAACATGGCCGATCCGGCTTCGCCCGGCCGGCGGTATTCGGTGCGATACTTCTCGTAGCGAAACTTGGCCACAAAATCCAGGCGCGCCAGCATCTCGCTCAACCGGTGCGGATCGGACACCTCGACTTCCAGCTCTTCGCGGTCCTTATACTTGCCGCCTGCGGAAGGACCTTTATAAGTCAGAAAACCGAGCCGGCCGGCCTCCCGGACGCGCAGCAGGCTTTCCGCACGGCGCAACCCGCCGCCGGCGGTGTCGAACAGCGTATTGGCTTCGAAGACCCGGCGTTTGGATACACCGAATCCGGCGGCGCGCAGAAGACGGCGTCCGGCAGCAGCGTCCGGCAGCGCCAGCTTGATCTCGATTTCGCGCGGCGCGCCGGATTGCGTTATAGCTTCCTCCCCACGATTGCGTAATCCAGGCCGCCGAAGAACGCCTCGCGAAACTCCTCCGGCAGGCGGGCCAATGCAGGCATGGATTCGATCGCCGGCGAGAGCCTGTGCACCTCGATTCCGCCCAGCCCGAACTCCTCCATGTAGAATGACAGCAAAGGGTGCGGCACCGGGCGGGTGTGTGTCGGGTCGAGATAAAAGTGACTGGCGAAAATAGCCAGGCACTCCGGATTGGGCGTTTCGATCGCCAGCACACCGTCCGTCCGCAGGCGCGATGCCGCGAGGCGAATCATGTCCGGGAGGCGGTCGGGCGGTAGATGCTCCACCACCTGCGCGCTGAAAATGCCGTCCACCGACGCTTCCGGCAGATCCGCCAGATAGGCAAACAAATCGGCAGTCTCCGCCTGCAAGCCCTTTTGCTGGCACAGGTCCACGGATTCCTGGCTCAAGTCGATGCCATGCGCCGGGACGCCGGCCTCGCGCATCAGTTCCAGAAACTCACCGCGCCCGCAACCGATGTCCAGCACTTCCTGCCGCCCGCTGAAGTATGGCAAGTAGAACTGCTGACCCTTCCTGACGTAGTCTTCCGCGCCGCGGAAGCGCCCTGCGAAGCGGGCATAATCGAATTGGGATTGCGCCGGGAAAGGCGCCGGCGCTTGCGCTGGCGGTGCAGCCGCAGGCGCGTTGGCGGTTGCCGGGCTTGCCGCTGCGCGCTGCCGGATCAGCCGCAGTTCGGAATGAATCAGGTGATCATAGTCTTTCCGGACACGCTCCATGTCCGCCCACAAGCGCTTCTGGATATCCACCCCGCTCCGCTCCACGGCTGCTTCAAAGTCGGAATGCTGCAGCTTGATTTGATCCCGGAAGAAGCTTTCGGTCAGCGCGGCGCGATGCTGGAAAGCGGCATTCAGCTCGGCCAGCCCGCGCAGCAGCTTGGTTTCGTTGACCACCAGCTTGTGTTCCCATTCCTGTCGCCAGTCCACCCAGTGCGAGCGGATATCTTTCAACTCCCGGACCTCCGCGCGAAGCTCCGCCTGCTGATCCATGGCGGACAGCGTGCGGCGGGTCTCTTCGAGCGCTTCGAGCGTGGCTTCCACGCAAGCCATCATGTTGCGATTGAACTCCACCTGTTCGCGCACGTGCCAGTCGAGCGCGCGTGCGATGGCCTTCTTCGCCTGTTGTGCCAGCCAGTTCAGCGGCCCGCCGGCGCGCGGATTCACCGTGCCGATGGCCGCCACCTTGGCCTCCGCCGCATCCCGCGCGTGCAGCAGCCCCATCAGGTCGGGCAAGGGCACCGCCGCGTAGGTCAGGGCTTCCGGATGGCGGGCGCGCACGCGGTCGCGCACCTCCTGCAGGATGGCCGTCAATTCATCGGTGTCCACGTGGCTTGCTCCCTGGCTTGCTCCAACTCGCCGTAATCCTGGAATGCAATCCGCCGCGCGGCGTGAATTCGCCGGTCACCGTGGCGCTCATGGGCTTGGCGGCCGACACCACGTCGCGCAGGAACCGGTTCACTACGTTTTCGTAGAAGATACCCAAATTGCGATAGGCCAACAGGTACATTTTTAGCGATTTCAGCTCCAGGCACTTCTTGTCGGGCAGGTACCGCAGCGTCAGTTTGCCAAAATCCGGCAGGCCGGTTTTGGGGCACACCGAGGTGAACTCCGGGATAGCGATCTCGATCTCGTAATCCGGAAACTGGTTGGGCCAGGTCTCGATTTCGGGCAGGGCGGCATCGATTCCGGCCGCGGCTTGTTCGTCGGTATAGGCTCGCTTCATGCTGGCTTCACAATTGTGTCGCGACTGCCGGCAGCGCCCCTGCCTGCACCACGCACCTGGCCAGCAAGTCCAGGAACATACCGACATCCGCCACCACGCCGATGGCCTGCCCGGTGCCGCGATCACTCACCTTGGTGGCCACCGCCGGGTTGATATCCACGCATACGATCTTCACCCAGCTTGGCAGCATGTTGCCGGTGGCGATGGAATGCAGCATCGACCCCAGGCACAACACCAGTCCGGCGCCCTTCAGATGCTCGGCGTAGGCGTCTTGCGCGGCGTTCATGTCGGTGATGGTATCGGGCAGCGGACCGTCGTCGCGCAAGCTGCCGGCCAGCACGAAAGGCACGTTCGCACGCACGCATTCATAAAGGATGCCGCTCGGCAGGCGGCCCGCTTCCACCGCCTGGCGCACGCCGCCCGCATGATAGATTGCGTTGATGGCGCGCATGTGATTGCGATGCCCGTGCTCTTCCTGCCGTCCATCGGCCAGCCGCACCCCCAGCGACGTGCCGAACAGCGCCGCCTCCGCGTCGTGTACGCCCAGCGCGTTGCCGCTGAGCAGCGCGTGTACGAAACCGCCGCGGATCAGCGCCGCCAGGCCATGCACACCGCCCGTGTGGACCACCACCGGACCCGCCACCACGACCACTTTCAGCGCCTGTTCCAGCGTCTGCGCGATCAGGGCCGCGGTCTGCCGCACGGCCGTCTCCACCTGCCGCTCCGACGAGATGCCGTTGGACATGAAGGCGAACGCCAGGCGGTCGCGCTCCTTCGACTCGGGCGCTACGCGGATACCGCGCATCCCCACCACCACGCGGTCGCCCGGCCGGATATCGCGCAGGCGGCGGCACCAGGCGCGGCCGTTCGCGACCACGATCAGGGCGTCCATGCGCTGGTTTTCCACTTCGATCCACTGCTGGCTGACGCGCACGAAGGTGCGGTGATTGGTGGAGGAGTAGAAATCCTCCGGCGCGCAGCAGTCGCGCTCGACCTCGCGCACGGCGGCGTCGCCCGAATCCACCGCCGAGCAGCCCAGTTCCAGCAGATCTTCGAGCAGGTGCGCCATCAGCTCGCCGGTGGGCGCCTCCACCTTCAGGCGCAAATAGGATGGCTCGCTGTTGGTGCGGCCGATGCGAAACTCTTCCACCTCGAAGCGGCCGTGATGCTCCACCACCTTGTCGAAGATGTTCTCCATCACGTGGGAGTCGATCAGGTGGCCTTGCGCTTCGACGACTTCCTGTAGATGCATAAAAGATTTATTGTAGACTGTGGGGCGCACTTTCCGCTGTGCTAGTCCCAAAATGGAGGTTCACATGCGTTACCGGCAATACTGTTTACTGGCGCTGGCGGCCGCTGCGCCGGCATTGGCTCAGCCCAGCGTCGATCAGATCCTGGCCACTTACCAGCAGGCTCTGGGCGGACAAGCCGCCTACGAGAAAGTTACCACGCGCGCCATGAAGGGCACCGTGGAGATCCCGGACGACAACGTGACCGGCACCGCGCAGATCGTGGCCAAGGCGCCCGGCAGCTTCCGCCTGACCATGGACATTCCTGGCTACGGCGCGGTCGAGACAGTGCTCGATGGCGACAACGGCTGGGAGAAGAATCCCGATTCGGGCACGCATGCCATGAGCAAAACGGATCTGGCGATTGCGCAGCGCGACCATCGTTTCTACCGCGAGGTACGCCTGAAGGACCTGTATCCCAAGATGGAGACAGGCGGCGTGTTCAAATTGGAAGGGCGCTCCCTTTACGTGATAGAGGCCACGCCCGCCGCCGGTCCCGCCGAGAAGCTCTACTTCGATGCGGAAACCGGCCTGCTAGTGAAGCGCGACTTCGAGCGTGTGACGCTGGAGGATGGCATCGTGCAGTATGAGGTGCTGCTGCGGGATTACCGCGACGTGGACGGACTGAAAATGCCCTTCACTATTGAGCAGCGGGCGCCGGATAATACCATGATCTTCAAGTTCGCCGAGATCAAGAACAACGCGCCCCTCGCGGACACCGCCTTCGCCAAGCCGGAAAAATAGGACCCATGCCCAACTTTACGCACCGCGTGCGGGTGGCGTTCCCCGATACGGACGCTTCCGGCCGGATTCATTTCACGGCTATGCTGCGCTATTTCGAGTCCGCCGAAATCGAGTTTCTGCGCGCGCTGGGGTTCAGCTATCGCGATGCGCCGCATATAGGATTTCCGCGCGTGCGCGTGGAGTGCGAGTACCGTTCGGCCGTGGGCTTCGACGACCAGTTAGACATCGCCGTGTCGGTGAAGCGGGTGGGCACGTCGTCGTATACGCTGGAATTCGCTGCGTTGAAGGACGGGACCGTAGCCGCTAACGGATCGATTGTAGTGGTATGCGTGGGACTGCCGGGCCGCGCGCAGGCGCTGCCGGCGGTGCTAAAAGAAGCGCTGAACGCCGCGAGCCGCACGCAGTAAGGGTCTCGCCAACCAGACATATAACCTTCCTTTCACATCCATGTAACAAGGCGGGCGCTATATGGTAGGCATGGCGAACTCTCCGAGCCTTGTCCCCATCGACCTGAGCGCGTTGTTCGACGATCCGCTCAAGCGCTTCCTGGCGCCTGTCGAGCCTGCCATTCAGAAATTCCTGCTGTTGGACCGGCTGGTTGGCATGCTGCAATCCGCCTGCCGCGAAACACAGGGCCATGCCGACAATGCCGTGTTCGAGCGATTTCTCGCCATGTTGGATGTGACCTACCGCGTGACGCCCGAGGATCTGGCCCGCATTCCGGCCGCGGGCTCCGTGGTGGTCACCGCCAATCATCCGTTCGGATTCCTGGAAGCCGCCATCATGGCCGTGGTGATCCGCCGCGTTCGCCCGGATTTCAAGATCGTCGCCAACTCGCTGCTGGCCTCGGTACCCGAACTGCAGCCCGATTTCATCTTCGTCAATCCCTACGCCAGCGGCGCTTCGGTCCGCGAAAACCGCCGGCCCATACGCGAATGCCTGGCGTGGTTGCGGCGCGGCGGCGTGCTGGCGTTGTTCCCCGCCGGAGATGT
>DATKFU010000119.1:0-12711 GCA_035511215.1 Bryobacteraceae bacterium
GGGAGGGGCGGCCGCTGCCGCCATGGTGGCGCGGCCCTGCAGGAACGCGGGAATATTCTTCAGCTCGATGGTCCCCTCGCCCGCCAGAATCACCGCGCGCTCCAGCACATTCCGCAATTCGCGCACATTACCCGGCCATGCGTGCCGCTCGAAGGCTTCCAGCACCTCCGGCGAAATGCCTGTCACCCGGCATTCGTGCTTGCGGTTCAGGCCGGCAATCAACGCTTCGGAAATAGGCGCCACATCCTCCTTGCGCTCGCGCAACGGCGGCAGGTGAACATGAAAAACGTTCAGCCGGTAGAACAGGTCTTCCCGCAGATGGCCGCCCCGGATGGCTTCGTCCGGCACCTTGTTGGTGGCCGCCACCAGCCGCACGTCCACTTCGAATTCCGTCTTGCCGCCCAGGCGCCGCACCTTGGAATCCTCCAGGATGCGCAGCAGCTTGGCCTGCGTGGGCAGCGGCATCTCGCCAATCTCGTCCAGTAACAGCGTCCCGTGCTGCGCCAGTTCGAAGCAACCCGAGCGCCGCTCGGAAGCCCCCGTAAAGGATCCCTTCTCATGCCCGAACAATTCACTCTCGATCAGCGTTTCCGGCAGCGCCGCGCAGTTGATGGCGATGAACGGCCCCTGCCGCCGCTGGCTGAGCTTGTGCAGCGTGCGCGCCACCATCTCCTTGCCCGTACCGCTCTCGCCGGTGATCAGCACGCACGCCTTGCTCGGCCCCGCCTGCTGCAGCAGCGCGAAGATTTCGCGCATTTTGGCCGACCCGCCCACCAGTTCGCCGAGCGAACCGTTGTTGGCCAGTTGCCTGATCAGCGTCTGCTTGTCCTTGCCCAGGCTGGCATGCGCGGCCGCCCGGCTCACCAGCACTTCCAGGCTCTTCGGCTGAATCGGCTTCTCCAGGAACCAGTAGGCGCCCAGTTCATGCACGGTCCGCACAGCCGTTTCGACATTGCCGTAAGCCGTCAGTACGATGGTGGGCGGCATATCGCCCATTTCCCGCAGTTTTTCGAGGAGGCCGAAACCGTCCAGCCCGGGCATGTTCAGGTCGGTCAGGATCACGTCCGGCAGGTTCCGCCCCAGAACTTCCAGTGCTTCATTGCCATCGGAGGCGGTTTCCGCCGTCATGCCCCAGGCTGACACCATAGCCGCCAGTCCGCTACGCTGAGCGGGTTCGTCGTCAACGATCAAAACTCTCAACAGATTCAATCCCTCCGCTTTGTTTATTGTTATTGTAGCGCGCACGGCGCTTATGAACCGCTCGTGCTTGGGCGAGCTCCCGATTTTGCGATAATGAAAGCAACTTGGGACTCATGGTCTTCGAAACGGTCCGACGCGCCCGCCGCCGCATACTCGCCAACGAGGCCATGCGTCATGCCGCGTATGCGGTCAGCGGAGCGTTGGCCACGCTTATCCTGCTTCTGTTGTTGGGAACCCAGATCCTGAGTTGGGCTTGGCTGATTCTGCTGCCGGCGATCACCCTGGCCGCCGGAGCTTACCTCACATGGCGGAGCGCACCGTCCCCCTATCGGGTGGCACAGCGCGTGGACCACAGCCTCCAACTCGCCGACGCCCTTTCCACGGCCCTGTTCTTCGCCGCCGAAGAGCGGGGCGATCGGGACGGCGGCATGCGGCGCGCGCAACGGGCGCAAGCCGAACGCACTGCTGCCGGCGTCGATCCGCAGCGCGCCATCCCCATGCGTATGCCCCGGGCGCTGTATGGAACCGCGGCGCTGGCGCTTGCGGCCGGCAGCCTGTTTGCGCTGCGCTATGGATTGGACCGCCGATTGGATCTGCGCGCGCCGCTGGCTCGCATGCGGCAGGACAAACTGGGCTATACCGAAGCGCGCCAGGCCGCGCACGACCGCCCGAACCAGGCCCCGCACGATCCCAAGCGCCCCGCGGAAACCGGCTTCTCCCTCGACGACTCCCAGCAGAAGGGTCCCGGCGAATTGGATGCTGCGCCCGACTCCGCGCTCGACACCGTAGGCGTGCCGGATGTCGATAACAAGACCGCCGCCAGCCGCCCGGACAACTCCAAGCTGGCGCAATCCACCCAGCTCGAAGGCGAACAGAACAAGGGTGAGGAACCGGAGGGTGTCAGCGCCAACCCGGGCGACCAGCAGTCCGCCGATGGCAAGAAGGGCCCCTCCGCCGGCAAGGCCGGCAAACAGGGCCAGGGCGAAGACCAGCAGGCTACCGGCAATTCCGGCGAAAATTCCAGCCTGCTTGGCAAATTCCGTGACGCCATGTCCAGCTTGATGAATCGCATGCGGCAGCAGGGCGGCGCCAAGGGCGCGCAGCAGCAGGCGGGCGCGCAGAACGGGAACCAGCAGAAAAGCCAGTCCGGCAATAGCGCACAGAACGGCAAACAGGGCCAGCAGCCGGGAGACGGGCAACAGGCCGACGCCAAGGACGGGCAACCTGGAGACGACAGCCAGAACGCGCAGAACGCGCAATCCGGCAGCCCTGGCGAAAGCGGCCAGCAGCCTGCCACCAAGCAGCCCGGCAGCGGCATCGGCAGGCAGGACGGCAGCAAAGACGTGAAGCTCGCTGAACAGCTTGCCGCCATGGGCAAGATCAGCGAGATCATCGGCAAGCGTGCCGCCAACGTCACCGGTGAGCTAACGGTGGAAGTCGAGAACAGCAATCAGCAGTTGCGCACGCCTTACGCCCAGCGCGACGCGCACCACGCCGAGGCCGGCGGAGAGATCAATCGCGACGAAGTGCCGGCTGCGTTGCAGGCTTACGTGCAGCAGTATTTCGAGCAGGTGCGCAAGCCGGCGGTCCGGCAGCGGCCGGAGCCGTCCAAGCCTGGGCTGTAATACGCCACTACCCAGAGTCCGCGTGGGGCGGGCGTCCACGCCTGCGGCGGGTCTCCAGACCCGCCCCGTATAGCACGGGTCCAATCCATCTCGCGCATTCCTGTTGACTCCCAACAGGAAACCGTTATATACTCCTGTAGTCAACCAAAAGGGCATCTTATGGCGCATCCTTTGGCGCATCCTATGGCAAAAGAAAAAACGGACGTACTGCACGGCTCGCTGGCCTTCATGGTGCTGCGCACCCTGGACACACTCGGCCCCCAGCATGGGTGGGGCATCGCCCGCCGTATCGAGCAGATCAGCGGTGACGCGCTGGAGTTGAACCAGGGCACTTTGTACCCCGCCCTACTGCGGCTGCAACAGATGGGGTGGATTGCCTCTAAGTGGGGCTCATCGGAGAACCACCGGCGCGCCAAGTTCTACTCCATCACGCGGGCTGGCAGAAAACAACTCGCCGCCGAAGCCGAAAACTGGGAGCGCATATCCGGCATCCTCGCCCGCTTTCGCAGCCAAGCGGGAGAAGCGTCATGACCCGGCTTCGTGTGCTTTTGTGCCGGCTTACCGGTTGGCTTCGCAAAGGAAGCCTGGAACGCGACTTGGATGAAGAACTCCATTTTCATCTGCAGTTGGAAACCGCTGAAAACGTCCGCAAGGGCATGACATCCGCGCAGGCGCGCACCTCGGCTCTGCGGCGCTTCGGCGGCGTCGCTCAGGTTAAGGAGACCTATCGGGAAGCTCACGGGCTTCCGGCCATCCAACTGCTGTGGCAGGACGTGCGCTTCGGTTTCCGCATGATGCGGCGCAGTCCCGGCCTCTCCCTGCTGGTGATCCTTTGCCTGACCTTGGGAATCGGCGCGAATGCGGCTGTTTTCAGTTGGATTGAAGGCATCCTGCTGCGTCCGTTTCCGCTGGTAGCCCACCAGGAGCGGATGATGGCCATGGCCGGAACCAACCGCGGCGTGGCCGGCCTGGACGATCTCTCCTGGCCCGACTTTGTGGATCTTCAAAAGAACTGTACGCTATTCGACACGTTTATCGTGGACCGGATCATGGGAGTTACGCTGGCTATCGGCGAGCGCGCCCAGCGTACCACCGGCAGTGTCGTGTCGGCCAACTATTTCCGAGCGCTGGGAGTCCGCCCCGTGCTCGGGCGCGGCTTTGAACCGGGCGAGGACTTCGGGCGCAACGCTCACCCCGTGACCGTAATCGGCTATCGGATGTGGCAAGACCGTTTTCGCGGCGATCCCGGAATTATCGGCAAGACGCAGATGCTCAACGGCATGCCGCATACCATTGTGGGTGTTGCGCCCGAAGGGTTCTACGGGACCTTCGTGGGCTGGGCGATGCAATTCTGGGTGCCCACCTCGATGCAGGAGCAGTTCGACCCGCCCACATACAAGCTGGGGGATCGCGGCGCGCGCTGGATTGAAGGCTTCGCGATACTCAAGCCGGGCGTGACTCCGGCGCAGGCGCAGGCGGAGATTTCAGCAGTTGCGAAGCGATTGGAAGTCGACTATCCAGCCACGAATCGCGGCTGCGGCATCCAGTTGTTCCCGCTGTGGAAGACCCCTTTCAATAATGCGGGCGCCTTGCTGCCCACGCTGGGAATCGCGCTGGCGGTGGTCGTCTCCGTACTCCTGATCGCGTGCGCGAACGTCAGCAATCTGCTGCTGGTCCGGGCTTTCGGGAGGCGGCACGAAATGACGGTTCGTCTGGCGGTCGGAGCCGGGCGGGGCCGCCTGTTGAAACAACTTCTTACGGAGGGAACGATCCTTGCGATTATCTCGGCAATCGGCGGCATGGCGATGGCACACTGGTGCCGCAACTTGCTCGCGCTGTTGCTTCCGGCGCGAGCAGGCGTTACGATGACCCTGCCCGGCGAACTCGACTGGCGCGTTCTGGCCTTGAGCGCCGGAGTTTGCCTGATCTCCACGCTGCTGTTCGGGCTGGCGCCGGCAATTCAGGCCAGCAAGATCGATCTCGTTTCATCGCTGAAGGCGGACTCGGCCGGAGTCGTCGGTGGGCGCCGGCGAGCGGCGGCACGGTCGAGCCTGGTCGTGGTCCAGGTAGCGCTCAGTTTCGTTTTGCTGGTGGGCGCGGCCCTGTTGCTCGAAAGCCTGCGGGGGATGCAGAATACCAGTCCCGGGTTTTCGACGCGGGGCGTGCTGACCACCGGCATCGATTTTCGCTCGGCGGGTTACAATGCCCAGCGCATCAAGACTTTTCAAGACGAGTTGATCGACCGCCTCCAAGGGCTCGGCGGCCTGCAATCGGCGGCATTCGCGCGCACCACGCCCTTCAGCTATGGGAGTTATTCTTCCGCGGAGATCGCTGTGGATGGTTACGAAACCGCGCCCGACCGACAACTCACGGTCGAATACAACGAGGTGGGCCCGGGATATCTCGCGACTATGGGCATTCCCGTGGTGTCCGGCCGCGAGTTTACGCGTGCGGACAACGAAACCGCTCCGCTCGTGGCGGTAGTAAATGAGGCCATGGCGGCCCAATATTGGCGCGGACAGGATCCGGTCGGCGGACGTTTGCAGGTCAAGCGGCGCTGGATGCGCGTAGTGGGCGTCGCGAAAATGTCGAAGTACCGCAGTCTGCGGGAGACGCCGAAGCCGTTCTTCTACGTGCCGATGCGCCAGAGTGCCCTGGGCCAGGCGTTGGAAGTGAGAACGCCGCTAGGCCCGGAGACGATAGCGAAGGTTTTGGCCCGCGAAATACATAAGCTCGACGCGAACCTGGCGCCCAGCGAAGTGATCACGATGCAGGAACAAGTCGACCGGACGACAGCGGTACAGCGGGTGGCCGTTACGATGCTCGGCGTGTTTGGCGGATTGGCGTTATTGTTGGCCGCCATAGGGCTGTACGGCGTCATGTCGTACACCGTGTCGCAGAGCACCCGCGAACTGGGGTTGCGGATGGCCCTGGGCGCGGGGGTGCCGCATTTGTTGCGGCAGGTGATGTCCCAAGGCATGGCGTTGACCGCGGGCGGCCTGGCGCTGGGCGCGGTGGCGTCGGTGGCATTGACGCGGCTGATCGTGGGCATGTTGTACGGAGTGACTCCGCGCGACCCGCTTGCCTTCGGGGTGGCATTCGTGGCGATGACCATGGCTGCCGGGATAGCGTGTTTTTTGCCCGCGTGGCGCGCGGCTCGGACCGATCCGGTGCGGGCGTTGCGCGACTGATTTCGCTTTTTGTCACAGCTAGCTCCAATACTGTTCACTTTGGTGGGGCAGACCATCGCCTTTCGTGGTCTGCCGCCTTCGCCAAGCCGGTGGCGCGATGCCCCAAAGGTCTTCATGTTACCCTCCACATTAGCTCTTGATGCCTTGCGGGCGATTCGGGGAATCACGATGCCGGCGTTTACGACCCTCATCGGCGGCTTGTCATTCACCGAGTGCCCACGATGGCGCGACGGGCGGCTCTACGTTCCGACTTCTACACGCGCCGCGTCCTCGCCGTGGCCATGGACGGCGCGGCAGAGACTTTGGCTCACGTACCCCAGCAGCCTTCGGGGCTCGGGTTCCTGCCCGACGGCCGGATGTTGATCGTGTCCATGCGCGATCGGAAGATCCTGCGGCGTGAGGGCGACGGTTCACTCGTCGAACATGCTGATCTGTCCGGCCTTGCCCTGTGGCACTTGAACGACATGCTCGTCGATCGCGACGGTCGGGCCTGGGTGGGCAATTTTGGTTTCGACCTCATGGGTGGCGCCCAAGCCCTTACCACTGTGCTCATCTGCGTTGAGCCCGGCGGCACTGCCAAAGTGGTGGCCGACGGGCTGGGCTTCCCCAACGGCATGGTGCTTACCCCGGACGGTCGTACGCTGATCGTGGCCGAATCGACGATGAACCGGCTTAGCGCCTTCAACGTCGCTTTGGGTTCGTTGGACGAGCGTCGGACTTGGGCTGCCTTCGGCGATCCCCCGTCATCCACCGATGTCGGTGAAATGTTCCGGCAAGCGGCCGTTGTGCCGGACGGAATCTGTCTGGACGCGGAAGGTGCGGTGTGGGTGGCCGATACGGCCCACGGCCGGTTGATCCGGGTGGCTGAGGGCGGCCGCATCCTGGAGGAATCGAAGATCGATGGAGTCGGCGTTTTTGCCTGCATGTTAGGAGGCGACGACGGGCGCACGCTATTCGTCTCTGTCGCGCCCACCTTCCACGAGGCCGAGGCATCCGCGAACCATCATGCCTCGATCCTGATGACCACGGTCGAAACGCCCCGTGCCGGACTGCCTTAAGCGCAATACGGTTCACTTTAATGGGGCAGACCATCGCCTTTCTTGGTCTGCCGCCTTCGCCAAATGGCCACTCTCCGGCAGCCCTGTTTCAAGGCATAATACACTAGCGAGCACTCGACACAAGAAGTAGGACAACCGGGGAGGCCGGAATGAGCACCAGCGAAGTTCGTAGTAACGACGCGGCAGTGGCGAGAGTCGACATGAAGTTCGAGGTGGTTCGTCATCCCCGTCTCGGATGTCGACCGCGCGAAGGAGTTCTACGGCAGGTTCGGGTGGCGGCTCGACGCCGACTATGCCAACGGTGACGGCTACCGCGTAATCCAGTTCACGCCGCCGGGCTCCGGGTGCTCGGTCATCTTCGGCAGGAACGTCACCGCGGCGGCGCCCGGCTTCGCCCAGGGCCTGTACCTGATCGTCTCCGACATCCAGGCTGCGCGCGCCGAACTCGTCGCGCACGGCGTCGACGCGACCGAGGTGTTCCACGACGCCGGCGGCGTGCACGCTGGCGCCGGCCAGCCCTACGTGTTCGGGCGGCTACGGGTTAGCGGTCCGGATCCCGAGCATCGCAGCTACCGCTCGTTCGTCTCCTTAAGCGATCCCGACGGCAACGGCTGGCTGCTCCACGAGGTCACCACACGGGTTGCCTGGGCGTGTCGCGGGCCACACGACGTACGCGTCGGCGGGCGACCTGTCGCAGGCGCTGCACCGCCGCGGCCGCCCACTGGCAGCACGAAGCGCGGACCGGTCAAGCCGACCCGAACTGGCCGGACTGGTACGCCAGCTACATGGTGCGCGAGCAGGCTGGCGAAGAGCTGCCGAAATGACGACTACGACGTGACCGTCATGGGCGCCGACCCGCCCGGCCAGCGCTACCGACGCCTCTTGCCGACGTCCCTGGACCTCTTTTCTTCTTGCACTCGGTTGGCCTCCCATCGTCATGCCGCTTAATACCGGCGGATTCGATAAGCCACGGTGTTGCGGCCGGCCGTTTAGGCCAGCGCGAACCGAGGGGTCGTTTTCGCCGAACTGCCTAGCCTCAGCTTCGTCTCCGACCTCCAGGATGGCCAAACCGAAGGCCCCATCCGGAGCCATCACCGGACCATAAAGAAGCAGCTTGCCGGCCTCAAACTGCCGCTGAAAATAAGCGCTGTGCTCGTTCATTAAGGCCGCCTCTGCCTCGGTTATGTCCTGGGGAAAGGTTGGCCGCGGTGGAATCAGTTCCAAAAAAGTAGTGCTGCTTGTTCATGGCAATCGCACAGAAGCATTATAGCCACCCGAACGGCGAGAGTTCAGATTACGACTGGTGCGCGATTACTCATACCGCAGAGAATCCATCGGATCGGCCTTCGCGGCGCGGCGGGCGGGGACGTAGCTGGCGAAAAGCGCGACCGCTGCGAGAAGGATCGAGACTCCCGCTAGGGTCGCGGCGTCGAGCGGTTCCACACCGTAGAGCAAGCTGGCGATCAGCCGTCCGCATAGCCCCGCGGCGGCCAGTCCAATCGCGACGCCGATGGCGGCGAGTTTCGCGCCTTGCCTGAGGATCAGTGCGAACACCGCGCCGCGGGTCGCGCCCACGGCCATGCGGATGCCGAACTCGCGCGTCCGCTGGCTGACCAGGTAGCTCATCACGCCGTAAACTCCGATCGATGCAACGAACAGCGCCAGCAGCGCGAACAGCGAGATAACAGCGGTGCGGAAACGCACTTCGCTCACCGACCCGTAGACCAGTTGGTCCATGGTGGCGACCTGATCCATGGGAACTTCGGGATCCACCTCCGCGACTGCTTTGCGCAAGGCGCTGGTCAGGCTGGCAGGCTCGATGAACGAGCGCACTACGATAGTGGGGCGAACCTCCACGTTGGGAACCTGCCCCCACGGTATGTACATCTCCGGCTCTGGTGCGATTGCCAAGCCCTGGTGATGGACATCGCCTACGATGCCGACGATCGTCCGCCAATGCGCATCGCCGAATTTCAGGCGTTTTCCGACCGGATTCTCATTGGGCCAGAACTGGCGCGCCATCGCTTCATTGATGACCACCACAAGAGCGTGGTCCTCGTCGTCTCGCGCTTCAAACGAGCGGCCGCGCCTGACCTGGATGCCGATGGTTTCGAAATAGCCGGCAGTGACGGGCCGGTAATCGGTGGAATCGTAAACGCCGGGCGGGTTAGGCGGCCGGCTTTCGATGAAGAACGACCAATTATTGTTGGTGCCGGCGAGCGGCAGATACGCAGTGAAGCCGGCAGATCGGACCCCAGGGATGGCACGTACGCGGCCGGCAAGTTCGCGCAGGAAAACGGAAATCCCGCGATGCTGGCCGGTTCCGAATTGATGACCGTTGGCGTATCGCGGCGGAAGCGAAAGACGAGCTGTGAGGATATGCGCGGTTTGGAATCCCGGTGCCACCAGCAGGAGAGTGCTCAGGCTTTTGATCATCAGGCCCGCGCCGGCCATCAGAACCAAAGCGAGCGAGACCTGCCCGACAATCAGCGCGCCGCGCAGACTGGACTGTCCGGAAGAAACGCCGCGGGCGTTCAGCCTTCCTCCCTGAGATTGGACCATCGGAACCAACCCGAACACAATTCCGGTGGCGAGGGTGATGAGGGTGGTGAACGCGAGAACGCGTCCATCCACGGAAATTTCGGCAATGCGTGGCAAATCCGCCGGCAAGTGTGCGGTCAAGGCGGGCACGCTCAGCAGCGCGAGGGCCAATCCGAAGCCGCTTCCCAGTAGGGCCAGGACGGCGCTCTCGGTGAGCAGCTGTTGCGCCAGACGCCTGCGGCTCGCGCCCAAAGCGGATCGCAATGCCATCTCCTTCTGGCGGGCGGCTGCGCGGATAAGCAGCAGATTGGCGATGTTGGCGCAGGCGATGACCAGCACCATGACGACCGCGGCGAGCAGCGTCAGCAGTGCGGTGCGAACGTTGGAGACCGCGTGCTTTGCTATGGGAACGGCTGCAATTCCCTTCGCATCGTTATCATCCCGGTAGAGGCGCCGGAGATTGCCCGCGATGCCGTCGAGTTCGGCTTGCGCCTGCTGCAGCGAAATGCCGGGTTTGAGGCGGCCGAATACGGACAGCGGATGCGTGCCGCGCGTCCATGCTTCCGGAGGAGATGCGAGGCCCAGGTTGGTCCACACATCGAATCGCGTGCGCGCCTGAAAATCGGAGGTTTTGCTGACCAGCGAGAAATCGCGGGGGGCCACGCCGACCACGGTGTATTCCTCATCGTTCAAGCGGACGCCGGCACCGGCGATTGCGGTGCGCGCGCCGAAGTACTTTTCCCAGACGGAATAACTGAGCACCACGACGTGGTCTTCGGTTGCCCGAAAACCGCGGCCTAGGGCCATATTCACTCCGAGAAGAGGGAAAAAATCGGCGGTGACGGCGGCTCCCGCGAGACGGCGCGGCTCGCCCCTGCCGGTGAGAATGAAGTCTGGGTAGGGATCCAGCGCCGCCATCCGCGAGAAGGAGGTGCTTTGTTGCCGCCAGTCGTAGAAATTCGCAGGAGCCACGGTCAGGAACGGACCCCAGGTCGGATGAGTCTCCCAGAGCGTCACCAGGCGGTCGGGATTTGGGTACGGAAGCGGTTTGAACAATACGCCGTTTACCACGCTGAAGATGGTGGTATTGGCGCCGATACCGAGCGCCAGCGTGAGGATGGCGACGGTGCTGAATCCGGAATTCCTGCGCAGACTACGGAGGGCGTAGCGGATGTCCTGCATGAGGATTTCGAGCGCGACTCCCACGCGCACGTCGCGCACGCTTTCCTTCACTTGTTCCATGCCGCCCAGATCGCGGCGGGCTTTTTGGAGAGCGCCTTCCGGGGACATGCCGCGGCGCACGTTTTCGGCGGTGGTGAGTTCGAGGTAGGCGCGGAGTTCGTCGTCGAGCTCTTGTTCAGTCTGCTTCTTGCGGAGGAGGTTTCGAAAGAAGTTGGCCAGCATGCGATCCTCCTATGTGGCTCCGAGAGCACTGGCCATCGCCAGCGAAATGCGCTCCCAGCGCTGCGATTCGGACTGGAGCTGGCCGCGGCCCTTGTGCCTCAGACGATAGAATTTCGAGCGGCGCCTGGTCTCCGATTCGCCCCGTTCGGAGGCCTGCCATCCGGCTTGTTCCATGCGGTGCAGAGCGGGAAACAGCGACCCCGCTTTTGCGTCGCATGCGCCATTGGTGATCTGGGAGATGCCCATGCCTTGTAGCAGTTCGGATTCGGCCATCGTCTTATAGAATGACTATAAGGCATCTCATATAGAATGTCAATAGGAGAACGGTTCCTGGGGCAGACCATCGTTTTTTGTGGTCTGCCATCTTGGCGTGGGGCAGACCATCGTTTCTTGTGGTCTGCCATCTTGGCGTGGAGCAGACCATCGCTTTTTCGGGCCGTCATCGCCCAGCAGGGCATGAGCAACACCAGTCTTCGCCCCTTCCGGAATCTCCATGGGAGCGGCATCGGTACTCATATCGGTCTTCACCCAACCGGGATGCGCCGAATTCACTTTGATCTTCGCATCTTTCAACTCGTGCGCCAGGTGTATCGTGAGTGAATTCAGCGCCGGTTTTGAAGCATCATACGAGAGCGACTTGAAATCGTAGATCGGGCTCTTCGGATCTGCCTGCAGCGTTTGTGACCCGAGAATACTCGACATGTCCACAATCCGTCCTGGATCGCTCCTCTGCCTGGCGTACCTGGGGAACCGGTTCCGGTCGGAGACTCACCTGACGGGTTTTGCCGCCGGGGTAGCCCACGTTGAGAACCCAGAGGGGATGCCTCCAAGATCTCTTTGACCTGCTGGTAACCTGCAAGAAGAGCAAGACTCGCGGCCGCGCGGCCACCTCCGCCGAAGTCGTGCTGCGGATGATGCTGTTGAAGCGCGTGCGCGACTGGAGCTTCGAAGAGCTGAGCCGGGAAGTGCGCGCCAACCTGGTGTACCGCGAGTTCACCCGAATTGGAGGGGATAAGGTTCCGGACGACAAAACCATGGGACGGCTCGGGCGGCAACTGGGACCGGAGGTGGTGGTTCAGGTGCATGATCGCGTAGTGGCCATCGCGCGCGAGAACCGCGTCGCCACGGGCCGTAAGCTGCGGGTGGATACCACGGTGGTGGAAACCAATATCCACTATCCGACCGACAGCAGCCTGCTGGGAGATAGCGCGCGGGTGTTGACGCGGGTCATGAAAAGAGTCAGCGCCGTGGCTGGCGCGGCCGGGACCAAGCCACGGGATCGGACGCGGTCGATAAAACTGCGCGTGCTGGCGATTGCGCGCGCCAGCCGCAACAAGACCGAAAAGAGTCAGCAGAAATTGAAACAGGCCTACGGGAAACTGTTGGAAGCGACCGGCCGAGTAGTGGCAAGAAGCTCTCGCAGGAAATTGCGCAGAAGGTCAAACGCGACGATCGCGCGATCTTGCGCAAGGCCAAAAAGCAACTGGACGAAATGATTCCACGCGTGCAGCAGGTTATGCGTCAGGCCCGCCAGCGCGTCTTGGACGGTAACGTCACCGGGTACAAACAGATCCCGGCGCTCATGACGGAATTGGAAGCGCTGGCGCCGCCCAGGCCCGAAGTTGCCAAGCGGAGAAAGGTGTCGTAGAGTGGGTTACGAGGGAGCCGCTACTTTCCACGGAGCTCCGGGCA
>DATKFU010000120.1:0-28006 GCA_035511215.1 Bryobacteraceae bacterium
TCCGGAGCTGGTCCCACGGAGAAGTTACCAAGCCGGAGACCATCAACTACCGGACCTTCAAGCCGGAGCGCGACGGTTTGTTCTGCGCGCGCATCTTCGGGCCGACCCAGGATTGGGAATGCTTGTGCGGCAAGTACAAACGCATGAAGCATCGCGGCGTCATCTGCGATAAGTGCGGCGTGGAAGTCACGCTCGCCCGCGTCCGCCGCGAACGCCTGGGCCACATCGAGCTGGCCAGCCCCTGCTCCCACGTCTGGTTCTTCAAGGGTCTGCCGAGCCGCATCGGCCACCTGCTGGATATCACTTTGCGCGAGTTGGAGCGCGTCCTGTACTTCGAAGCGTTCGTGGTCGTCGATCCGGGCGAAGTCCCCGAGGATCTGAAGAGGGGCGACGTCATCACCGACGAGCGCAAGCGCCAGCTTGACCAGGACTTCCCCGGTAAGTTCATCGCCATGATGGGCGCCGAAGGCATCAAAGAGTTGCTCAAGAAAGTGGATGTCGAATTCCTCAGCGAAGACATTCGCACGAAGATGAAGACGGAAACTTCCCAGCAGAAGAAGCTGAAATTCGCCAAGCGCCTGCGCGTGGTGGAATCCTTCCGTAAATCCGGCAACAAGCCCGAATGGATGATTCTCGACGTAATTCCGGTCATTCCCCCGGAGTTGCGTCCCCTGGTACCGCTCGATGGCGGCCGCTTCGCCACCTCCGATTTGAACGATCTGTACCGCCGCGTCATCAACCGCAACAACCGCCTCAAGAAACTGATCGAGCTGCACGCGCCCGACGTCATCGTCCGCAACGAAAAGCGCATGCTGCAGGAAGCTGTGGATGCGCTGTTCGATAACGGCCGCCGCGGCCGCGTGCTGCGCGGCGCCAACAATCGCCCGCTGAAGTCCCTATCCGATACCCTGAAGGGCAAGCAGGGCCGCTTCCGCCAGAATCTGCTCGGCAAGCGCGTGGATTATTCCGGACGCTCCGTGATCGTGGTGGGTCCCGAGCTCAAGTTGAACCAGTGCGGCCTGCCTAAGAAAATGGCGCTGGAGCTGTTCAAGCCTTTCATCTATCACCGCCTCGAACAGCGCGGCCATTGCACCACCATCAAGCAAGCCAAGGAGCTTGTCGAGCAGCAGGACCCCGTGGTTTGGGACATCCTCGAAGAAGTCATCAAGGATCACCCCATCCTGCTGAACCGCGCTCCTACGCTGCACCGCCTGGGCATCCAGGCCTTCGAGCCCGTGCTCGTCGAAGGCAAGGCCATCAAGATCCACCCGCTGGTCTGCACCGCATTCAATGCGGATTTCGACGGCGACCAGATGGCGGTCCACATACCGCTGTCTCCGGAAGCCCAGATTGAAGCTTCCACGCTGATGCTGTCGTCCAACAATATTCTTTCGCCGGCGCATGGCGGCCCTATTGCCGTGCCTACCCAGGACATGGTCCTCGGCTGCTACTACCTGACCAAGGCGCGCCCCGGCACCAAGGGCGAAGGCCGCACGTTTGCCTCCGTCGAAGACGTGCTGATCGCGCTCGAAATGGGCGAAGTCGAAACGCTCACCCCGATCAAGCTGCGCTACACCGGCAAAGTGATCGATCTGGTGCATGCTTTCGACAACCAGAACATGCTGCATACCGAGCCGATCGAGTTCGTGAAGCAGTACATGGAAACCACCGTCGGCCGCGTGATCCTGAACGATCAACTGCCGGTGGACATGCCTTTCATCAACGGCCTGCTGAAGAAGAAGGGCCTGGCCCAGTTGGTGCAGTATTGCTACCTGAAATTCGGGCTGGTGGTCACCGTCCAGATGCTCGACCAGGTCAAGTCCCTGGGCTTCCTCTATGCCACCCGCGCCGGCATCTCCATCGGTATCGACGACATGGTCGTGCCCTCCGAAAAGGCCGGCCTGGTGCGCGAGGCTGAAAAGGAAGTGGTGGCCGTCGAGAACCAGTATCAGGACGGCGCCATCACCCACGGCGAACGCTATAACAAGATCATCGAAATCTGGTCCAAGGTTACCGAAAAGGTTTCCGACGAAATGTTCCATGCCATGGAGGAGGACGACCGCACCGGCCGCTATCTCAATCCGATTTACATCATGGCCGATTCCGGCGCGCGCGGATCCAAACAGCAGATCCGCCAGCTTTCCGGTATGCGCGGCTTGATGGCCAAGCCCTCCGGCGAGATCATCGAGACCCCTATCACCGCCAACTTCCGCGAAGGCCTCAACGTGCTCCAATACTTCATCTCCACGCACGGCGCGCGCAAGGGCCTGGCCGATACCGCTTTGAAGACAGCCGATTCCGGCTATCTCACCCGCCGCCTGGTGGACGTCTCCCAGGACGTAATCATCGCCGAAACGGATTGTGGCACTACCGAAGGCATCTACGTGGAGCCCATCATCGAATCCGGCGAAATCATCGAGCCGTTGCGCGACCGCATCGTCGGCCGTGTGGCTCTCGAAGACCAGAAAGACTACGAAGGCAACGTCATCGTGGCCGTGAACCAGGAGATCACCGAAGACCTGGCCGCCGCCATTCAAGCGGCCGGCATCGAGCGCGTCAAGATCCGTTCGGTGCTCACTTGCGAATCGAAGCGCGGCGTCTGTGTGATGTGCTACGGCCGCAACCTCGCGTCCGGGCGCCTCGTGGAGCGGGGCGAAGCAGTCGGCGTCATCGCCGCGCAGTCCATCGGCGAGCCCGGCACGCAGCTCACCATGCGCACCTTCCACATCGGTGGAACAGCCTCCCGTATTTCCGAGCAATCCACGCAGGACTCCAAGTCCGACGGCTTCGCCCGCTACATCGGCGTGCAATCCGTGCGCAGCAAGGGGGGCGACCTCATCGCCATGAACCGCAACGGCATCATGGCCGTGGTCGACGATAAAGGCCGCGAGAAAGAGCGCTATCAGATGGTATACGGCGCCAAGATCCTGGTGGAAGACGGCGGTCCGGTCAAAGCCAATCAGATCCTGCTCGAGTGGGATCCCTACACTTTCTCCATCCTGACTGAAGTCACCGGCGCGGTGCACTTCAAAGACCTGCTCGAAGGTATGACCATGCAGGAGCAGTTGGATGAAGTTACCGGTATGTCCCAGCTCGTGGTGGTCGATTCTCCCGACGAGAAACGCCAGCCCACCGTCATCGTGCGGCCCGACACCGCGCAAGGATCCAAATCGGAAGCCAAGAAATACCTGATGCCTACCCACGCTCACCTGATGGTGCGCGACGGCGAAGAAGTCCACGCGGGCGATGTACTGGCCAAGATCCCGCGCGAAACCACCAAGACCAAGGACATCACCGGCGGTCTGCCGCGCGTGGTGGAATTGTTCGAAGCCCGCAAGCCGCGCGAGACGGCGATCATGGCCGAAATCAACGGCACCGTGAAGTACGGCGAAGTAACCAAGGGACAGCGCAAGATCTACGTCGTCGGCGAGGTCGGCGAGCAGCGCGAATACTCCCTTCCGCGCGGCGTCCACATCAACGTGCAGGAGGGCGAGAAGGTGAAAGCCGGCGAGCCCCTCATGGACGGCCCCCGTAACCCGCACGACATCCTGGACGTGCTCGGCGAGAAGGAACTGCAGAAGTACCTGGTCAACGAGATCCAGGAAGTTTACCGGTTGCAGGGTGTCAACATCAACGACAAGCACCTGGAAGTGGTCGTCCGCCAGATGATGCGCTGGGTGAAGGTCGAAGATATCGGCGATACGGAATTTCTGCCCGAAGAAGTGGTGGACAAGTTCCGTTTCCGCGCCATCAACCAACTCACGGAGGAGTCCGGCGGACGTCCCGCCAAGGGCCGGGCGGTGCTGCTCGGTATTACCAAGGCGTCGCTTTCGACCGATTCGTTCATTTCCGCGGCCTCCTTCCAGGAGACCACCCGCGTGCTCACCGAAGCCGCTATCAACGGCAAGGTGGACTACCTGCGCGGCCTGAAGGAGAACGTCATCATGGGCCGCCTGGTTCCCGCGGGGACCGGCATGGAATACTACCGGCGGGTCAAGATCGCCGGCGAAGACGTGGTCGAGGAGCCGGTGGTCGAGCCGTCGCTCGAATCCATCCCCGGTTACGACGAAGAGGCCCGCATTCAGTACGCCGGCGGCCTGACCGAGAATTCCGGCGACGACACGCTGGCCGAGTAGCTGCGTGGGGCGGGCGTCCACGCCTGCGGCGGGTCTCCAGACCCGCCCTTAGGGCTTCGCATGAACGAAATCATTTTTCTGGTGAACGAGCCGCCGGAAGGCGGCTATGCGGCGGAGGCGCTAGGCCACGCGATTTTTGCAACCGCCGGGACGCTCGACGAGTTGAATTGGATGGTGCGCGACGCCGTCGGATCGGACTTAGCAAAGGCCTTGTGAGAATTTGGATACGAAACAAGCGGCAGGCGGGCAGTCGTGTACGGTTAACCCGGCGACGACTCGCTGGCCGAGTAAGTGACTTAGATGTGGCGCACGCACTGCATGCGTGCCGTGTCGAGACTCGTCTCGACGCCTGTGCGGTTGTTGTTTTTTCTTGAAGCCCGCGGCGCTTGCCGCCGCGTCCAACAATATATATGCAAGACATCACATTTTGTCCGACTTGCGGAAGCGATGAGATAAAGAAGGTTCGCCGGAATTGGACCGGCGAATTCCAGGGAAAGACCTACACCATCCCCGACCTCGAATTCCACCAATGCCCGGCTTGCTGGGAAAGGGTTCTGGATCGCGAGGCGTTGCGGCGAATCAAAGCCAGCGTCCCGGCGGTTGCGCCCTCGCAACTCATGGCGCGAACCGCCTAACGCGAACAATCGTCAGCCATTTCGAAGAAGCCTCGTGGCCTGAGATCATCCAGCCTGCAGTTTGTCAGCGATGACTCGCCGACGCGGGAAGCGTGCGAGGATGAGCGAAGTCCGGTCCGAATATAAGTGCCGAGCTCGCCGGGCGCTACGATTGCTATGGTGACGACAACGACACTCGCCGAATCAGCAAAGACCTGAAAAGGACGGCCTAATGCCGCCTCCTTCGAGGAGACCACCTGCGTTGCTCCAACTCATGATGCGATCGGCGTATCGAGCTAGGCCTTACCGATGGTAAGATACCCTTATGGAGCAAGTTACAGCTTCCTCCAAAGGCCAGATAGCGATTCCAAAAGCGGTCCGAGAGCTCCTGAACCAATCCGGAGGCAGCAAGCTTACCGTCGAAGTCCGCGGACATGAAATCGTGCTGTCCAAAGAACCCGCCTGGAAGAAGCTACACGGTGCCGCTGCCGGCGTCGACCTATTAGCCGCATTCGCCCTTCACGGGAAACAGGATCGCGAGCATGAAGACTCGCTTCCTTGATTCGTGGGCGATTCTGGAATGGATGAACGGCAGAAAGCCAGCGGACACCCACGTGAACGCTCGCCGAGGGCGAGGGTGGGAAAGCTCGACTCCTGATGAGCGCCATCAATGTGGGCGAGGTTTACTACTTCTTGCGAAAGGATCACAGGCCCGCCCTCGCGGATTCGTGGCGTGAATCATCAGGCACTCTGCCGGTTACGATTGAAGTACCCACGTTGGAGGACATTTGGAACGCCGCCTCTCTGAAGGGATCGTTCCCGATTTCATTCGCCGACGCCTTTGCAGCCGCCCTTTGTCAGAAATACAATTGCTCCCTCATCACCGGCGACCCGGAATTCCGGTCTGTCGATCGATTGGAACTCGACTGGATCGGGCGGGAGTAACAGCGCGCCGCCGCATCCCTCAATCCCCTAAAAACTTTCCGATCGGCCGCAACCCCTTCACGTTGTCGCACACCGCTTTGAACGCCGCCGTCATCGGGATCGCCAGCAGCAATCCCGGCGCGTCCCACAAGAACCCCCAGATCATCAGCGAAAACGTCACCGCCAGCGGATTCAAATGCACCCGCGACCCCACAAACTTGGGATATAACAGGTTCAGCGCCAGCAGGTGGAAAACGCTCACGATCGCCGCCACCAGCAGGTAGCCCGAAATAGTGTCGTACGCCGTAAGCGCCACAAACAGCGGCGGCAGCACGGCCAGCGGTAAGCCTACGTAAGGCACCAGGCTCAGGAAACCGCTCAGCGGCCCCACCAGCAGCGCATACGGTAGGTGAACGATCCAAAATGCCAGCGAACTGGCCGCCGCCAGCAGCAGCCCCAGCACCGAATTCCCCACCACGAAGGCGCGCACCATATCCGCGATGCCCTGCAGGCTGCGCGCCGCCGCCGCCCTGTCTTCGCCTTGAAAGAATTGCAGAAAACTCCGGTGGATGTGATCGTGCCAGCTCAGCATGAAGTAAACCAGAAAGGGCACGAACGAAGCCATCAGCACGATCTGATAGAACGATCCCAGCCGTACCGAAATGAAGTCCTTGATCGGCGACGAATCTTCGTGAATCCGCACTTCAGGAATGGCTCCCGGAATCGCCTGCACCACGGCCTCCGGCGTGCGCCGCTTTTTCCGCGCCGGCTCCGGAGGCGGCGGCGGTGGCTTGTGGGCCGGCGCCACCAACTGGTAGGTCCGCTGCTCCACGTTTTCCACTTTCTCGGTCACGCTCTCCACCAGCTCGCCGATGCGCTGGCTGTACTTGGGCAGTTCCGCGGACAGCCCGGACAACTGCGAGTACGCGCCCAGCCCCATCAGGTACAGCACCGAAAGCGCGGCCGCGCACACCACGAAGCTGGCCAGGGACCGCGGAAACCGGATGCGCACCAGCAGAGTGACGAAGGGTTCAAGGATGAAGGCCAGCATTACCGCGGCCAATGAAGTGATGAACAACACCCGGCCGAAGTACAGGATGGCGACCACCACGCCCAGCGCAATCAGCGGTCCCGCGATGTTGCGCACCTCCTGCTCGGCGGCGCGCAAGGGCTTGGACAAGATGGCCACGAAGCGAAGAGATCCCTGTCTCGAATCTACCACGCCCGCGTTTATAATGAAATTAGTCTTCCGCTGCATGCTATCTCCGAGACCGCTCAGACCTCGCATAATGGCCCTCGATCTGGGAAAGAAACGCATCGGCATGGCCATCAGTGACCCCTTGGGTCTTACCGCGCAAGGGCTTCCTAACCTGGAGCGCACTACCAAACGCGCCGACTTGGCCGAACTCGCCCGCCAGGTGCAGGAGCGCGAGGTATCCCTCATCCTGATCGGAAACCCGATGCATATGAGCGGCGTCGAAGGCCGCCAGTCCGCCTGGGTGCGGGAGTTCGCAGACGCGCTCACCGCGCGCGCCGGGCGTCCCGTGCGCTTGTGGGACGAGCGCCTCACCACCGTGGAAGCATCCCGCGTCCTGCGCTCGAGCGGCATCAGTATCGCGAAGCGCGCCCGCGCCGTCGACCGGCTCTCCGCCGTCATCCTGCTGCAGAGTTACTTGGATTCCCTGTGAGGCTCTTCCGCTGTCTCGCGCTGGTCGTCCTGCTGTGCGCCCTGGGCGCCGCGGCCTACGTCGCGATCGACCTGAACACAGGCTACGCCGGCTTCAACCGGGAGTCCTTCGTCGATCTGCCCAAAGGCACTGGCGCTCGTCAGATGGCCGCGGCGCTGCAGAGCGCCGGCGTCATCCGCCACTCCTGGGCGTTCCTGATCGCGCGCGCCCTTCGCCGCGGCGCCACCCTCCAGGCCGGCGAATATCGTTTCGCGCAGCCGGCATCGGTGCTCGAAATCTACGGCCGCATCGAACGCGGCGACATTTTTTATTACGAGTTGGTCGTGCCCGAAGGCAAGAACATGTTCGACATCGCCGCGGCGGTCGAGCGGCTCCAACTGTTTTCGGCTGAGCGATTTCTGGAGGCAGCCCGCAACCCTGCGGCCATCCGCGATCTCGACCCCCAGACGCCCACCTTGGAGGGCTATCTGTTCCCGAATACCTACCGCTTGCGCCGCACTACCACGCCCGCGCAATTGTGCCTGACCATGACCGGCAAGTTCCGCGAAGTCTGGCGCGGCCTGGGCGCCGATGCTTCCGTGCACCGCACCGTCACGCTGGCCTCGCTGGTGGAAAAGGAAGGCAAGCTCCCCGAAGAGCGGCCTGTCATCGCCTCAGTTTTCGTCCGCCGCCTGGATATCGGAATGAAGCTCGATTGCGACCCGGCCACCATCTATGCGGCCCTGCTCGCCGGCAACTACAGCGGCGCCATTCACAAATCCGACCTCGCCAGCGGCGACCCTTACAACACTTACCAACACGCTGGGCTGCCGCCCGGACCGATCGCCAATCCGGGAGTCGCGTCTATAACCGCGGTCCTGCACCCCGCCGCCACTGACTATCTGTATTTCGTGGCGCGCGCCGACGGATCCGGCGGCCACAACTTCTCCGCCAACCTCGCCGCCCATGAGGCCAATGTCGTCCAGTACCGCCGCGCCACCGCGGACCGGCATTGACATTGGCTTTAGGATAAACTGAATTAAGGCTGCCCCGCCCCCGAGAACCGTTCCTGGTTTTCCGGCGGCGCGGCCGCGAGCCGCAAAAACGACATTCAAGCGCCGCGCGAGTTGCGTGGCGGCTGACGCGATTGCCACCCGGCAACTCCAGAGTCGAGCGCCTCAGAAGGAAGTTAAATGGAAGACAAACTCAAACTGGCCGTGTTCATCGACTTCGATAACATCGAAATCGGCGTCAAATCCACGCTGCATCGGGAATTTGACGTGGCCGCCGTGCTGGATGCGTTGAAGGAACGCGGTGAAATCGTCACCTGCATTGCTTACGCTAACTGGGGACGGCAGGAAGCCGCCACCCGCGCCATGACGGAGCATGCTGTACAAATGGTACAGCGCGACCCCTCGCCTCGCGGCGACAAGAACGGTGCGGACATCAACCTGGCGCTGGACGCGCTGGAGATGGCCTTTACCCACGATCACATCAACGCGTTCGCCATCGTCAGCGGGGACAGCGATTTCATGGCCCTGCTCAACAAATTGAAACAATACGATAAGCGCGTCTTCGTGCTGGGCGGAAAGGCTTTCACCAGTACGATTCTGCAAAAGAACTGTCACGAGTTCATCAGCTACGAATCGCTGCTGGATGAGCCCAAACCGGCCGCGCCGCCGCAGCCGCGCGCCGCCTATCAACCCTCCGGGCAGCCGCCCCAGCAGCAGCAACAGCAGCGTGGACCGCAGCACCGGCGTCCGGCGCCGCTGGATCTGGCACAGGCCATGCCGCTGGTGGAGCGTGCCCTGCAAGCCCTGGAGCGCCGTAGCGTGCGCCCGCAGCTTGGTCTGCTGAAATCCACCATGCTGCAGCTCGATTCCGCCTTCAGCGAGAAGGCTTACGGCTCGGGCTCTTTTACCGATTTCGTGGAGAAACTGCAAAAGGCCAACTACGTTCAGGTCACCGGCGGCGAAGGCCGTTACATGATCAAGCGCGTTGGCGCAGTGGGTCCCGAAAAGATCACCGTGCGGCCGGAGGCGGCTCTGCCGGTGCTCCGCGATGTGCTGGAGACCCACCGCATGGAAATCGACGAGGGCGTGCCATCCGAAACGCTCGCCGAATGGGTGAAGCAGGAACACTCCGACTACGACTGGAAGCAATACGGCTTCCAGGAGTTCGGCGAGTTGCTGAACTACGCGCAGGACAAGCTGGTGGTGCGCATCAATCCGGATGAAGAGAAGGGCCTCACGGTGTACCTGGGTCCGGAGTTCCATCCACCCGCGCCGCCCGAGCTGCCGCCGGAGCCGGCCATCGAGGAGGAGGAGGAAATTGAGGAGCCGCAGCCGATCGTCGCCGGACAGCCCACGGCGGCCGGAATCATTCCGGATGTGCCCGTGCCCACGCGCGGCCGGACTACCCGCAAGAGCTCCCAGCCCAGATCCAGCGGCCCGCCCAAAAAACGCGCGCCCCGGCGCAAGAAGCCCGAGGGCCAGCCCGAGTAGGCCGCCCGCTTCGCGCTTATTTTAAGGTCAAATCTCCGGCGCCCACATGCGCGTGCAGCCGGTATTTGCCCGACGGGTTGTTTTGTTCAAACGAACGGAACAGCCCGTCTTTGTTCACTCCGAACGCCGATGCCGTCAAATCGCCGGCCATTACAGAGGCGTCCGCATGGGCATAGTCTCCCGCCTGGCCGACGGCGATCGTCAGGTCCCCGGCGTGCAGTTCCATGTCCTTGTTCCCGATCACATCGCTCACCGTCAGGTCGCCTGCCGGCGATCGCACGAACAGATGTGAGTTCCGCGGAACTTGGATGCGAATGCGCACATCGTTCCGGGGCCCTCCGCTAATCCTAAGATCGCCGGACGTCCCCACGGTCTTGAACTTGATTTTCACTTGGCTGGCCTTATCCGGGTATTTAAGCTCGCAGGAGACGCTGACTTTGGCCTGATCGCTGCCGGCGATATCGATGTCGCCGGGGCGCACGCGAATATCCAGCGTGCCTCCGGGTTGGAAGGCCGCCTCAAAGCTGCGCGCGCAAGTGGCCTCGTTCGTCTGCGCAAATGCAAGCAGCGGGAGCAGCGTGCAGCAGGAAACAATTCCGGATATGGTGGTTCTCATCGTCATATACCTACGAACCGGCGTTCCGTCGAGTTCCATTTCGTTCGGCCGGGTCTACAATAGCAATGAAGGTGGTGGCGATTATGGAACGTCGTGATTTCGTAGCCGCCGCGGCATGGACGGCTCTCTCCGCATCCAAAGTTCTCGGAGCGAACGACCGCGTCATCGTGGGCCTGATCGGCTGCGGTGGACGCGGCCGCCAGGTCATGCGCGGCCTCCTGCAGGCGCCTAATACGGAACTGGCGGCGGCCTGCGACGTGTACGATCCCAACGCGGAGCGCGCCGCGAACGATCTGGCGGGCGGCCATGCGAAAACGCTCAAAGACTTTCGCCGGTTACTCGAGATCAAGGAAGTGGATGCCGTCATGGTGTCTACTCCGGATCACTGGCACTCCATCCCTACCGTGCTGGGCCTCGAAGCCGGCAAGCATGTCTACGTGGAGAAGCCTTTCGCCCTGACCATTCGCGAAGGCCGCTCGATGGTGCAGGCCGCCCGCCGCACCAACCGGATTCTCTTTCCAGGCACCCAGCATCGCTCCGCGCCCCACATCGCCGAGGCTGCCCGCATGGTGCGAAGTGGCGAGATCGGCGACGTCTCCTTCGTGCGTGTGTGGAACAGCGGGAATATCGCTCCCGACATCCAGAAGAAGGTTCCGGACTCCGACCCGCCGCCCGGGGTCGACTGGGATTTCTACCTCGGGCCATCGCCCCAAGCGCCCTTTAACCGGATGCGCTTTCTCACGAATTACAGGGTCTTTTCCGATTACGCGGGCGGATATATTACGGACTACGGCAATCACCGCGTTGACAGCGTGCACCAGATCATGGGCGCCTCCAGCCCGCATACCATCTCGGCCGTGGGCCGGCGCTTGTGCCACCAGAATGCCGGCGATATCTTCGACGTGCACGTGGTCACGTATCAATATCCAGGCTTCATCATGGAGTATGCGGCCTCGTGGGTGAACAGCCATGGCATCGGCGGGCGTTCGCCCGGGATGAAGTATTACGGCATGCGCGGCCTCTACAACCGTCCGCACGGATTCGCCTTCTATGGCACCAAGGCGGCGCTGTATGTGGACCGCATCGGCTACGAGGTCTTTCCCGAAGTGGAACCGGGCGCGCCCTATGCCACCGCGCCGTCGGACGAAAGCGGGCTCAAGTATCGCGCGGAACGGAAGGCCTTCCAGGGCGCGGACGCCACCGCCGAGCACGCGCAGAACTTCGTCAAGCAGGTGCGCATCGGGACCAAAGGCGCCGTCGACGAGATGGTGGGCCACACTGCCACTGCCGCCTGCCACCTGGGCACCATCGCCGCCAAGGTGGGCAGAACGCTGCACTGGAACGCGGAGAAGGAAGACTTCGAAAACGATCCGGAAGCGTCCAAGCTGCTGGCGCGCGAACTGCGGAAGCCGTACGATTTGATTCGGATTTGACTAGATGCCCACGAATGACTTGGCCAAATCGAGCGTCCATGGTCCGGTGCACAGCGTACGCACGGAACACGTCAATTGGGATCTGACTCTGGAGCGGTGGACGGTACCGGAATACTTCGGTATTGTCCGGTTCCATCCCGACGGCAGGATTCGCGAAACCGAGAGCCACAATCGAGATGGTTCCATCTGGCGATCCAGCTATATATACGACGCAGCGGGCCGCATACAACAAGAAGTACAATTCGGCGTGAATGGCGTCCCGTCCGAGAAGACGGTCTACTCCTATGACGAAGCCGGAAGGCTCCTGCGTATTGCCAGTGAGGACCGTGATGGCACACAGCGGGAATCCGCAGCCTACAATTACGGCCAGGACGGCAAAACAACTAAAGTTGTTTTCCTCCCGAAGCTGGAGCCGAACGTAGGATACGGGATCGACAGCACGGAGCAATCCTATGACGCAACCGGCGCTCCCATAATCGCGACTCGATACGAGCGCCCGGGACAACCCGACGAGACCCTATTCTACGACAGCGACCATCGCCTGCTCAGGCGCGTGATCTTCACCAGAGACAGCACCGGACGGCTTATGAGCGAGGAGGTGCATCTTGAGGGACCGATACCATCTCTAGACGCGGTAAAGGAACTGGAGAATGCCCCGGAAGGGACTCGCAAGGCGATGGCAGCCGCATTTGCGAAGCTGTTTGGCCCGCAAAGAGTGATGTCATCCACGACCTATTCGTATGACGGGAAAGACCGCCTCCTGGAGCGGCGCATGCGCATGGGCGAGTTGGGCGATCACCGCACCACGTACCGCTATGACGAACGCGACCGTCTGGTTGAGGAGAGCACCGAAAACTCTTCCCGCCAAATGCGGATGGACGGCGCGGGCAACTTACTGCCCACGAAAGAGACCTCCAATGTACAGCACCTGCGTTTTGAATATGAATACGACCCGCAGGGCAACTGGACGGATCGGGTTGGATGTCGCCGTCCGGAGCCTAACCCGAACTTCGAGCGGTCACACGCGGTGCGCCGGGAGATCGGCTACTACGCGAGCTGACCACCGCCGTACAATGAAGGTATATGGGGCCAAGCCGCTCCGCTGGGTTCGCGTTCGAAACAAATCCGTCTGCATACCGCCACTGGCGCCTCGCCGTCGATCCCCCGCTGGCTACGCTCACGCTGGCCGTATCCGAAGAATCTCCCATAGTCCCGGGCTACACGCTTAAACTCAATTCTTACGACCTGGGCGTAGATATCGAACTCGCGGACGCCGTGGCGCGCCTGCGCTTCGAGCATCCCGAAGTGCGCGCCGTCATTATCACCGGCGGGCTGGACCGCGTCTTTTGCGCGGGCGCCAACATCCACATGCTGGCCGCTTCCACGCACGCCTTCAAGGTCAACTTCTGCAAATACACGAACGAAACGCGCCTCGCCATCGAAGACGCCGGCGCGCACAGCGGGCAGCACTACATCGCCGCGTGCAACGGCACCACCGCGGGCGGCGGCTACGAGCTGGCGCTGGCGTGCGAGGAAATTTACCTGGTGGACGACGGCAACTCCGCGGTCAGCCTGCCTGAAGTGCCGCTGCTGGGCGTGCTGCCGGGTACCGGCGGTCTCACGCGCGTGGTCGATAAGCGGAAGGTGCGCCGCGATCTGGCGGACGTCTTCTCTACCCTGGCCGAAGGCATCAAAGGGAAGCGCGCGGTGGAGTGGCGCCTGGTGGACGGCGTGTTTCCGCGCAGCCGTTTTCAGGAGGCCGTGCGCGAGCGCGCCCTCGCTCTGGCCGCGAAAGAGACGCGTCCGCAAGGCCCAGGCATAGTCCTGAACGCCCTTTCGCCGGACGTCGCCGCCGATTCGGTCCGCTACCGTCACGTCACGCTTCAACTGCGTCGCGAAGCTCGCACCGCCGAGTTGACCATCCACGGCCCCGAAGGCGCACAGCCCGATACCCCTGAAGCCATCCGCGCCGCCGGAGCCGATTTCTGGCCTCTGCGCGCCTTCCGCGAAATCGACGACGCGCTGCTGCGCCTCCGCTTCCACAACGACGAGATAGGCCTCGTCCTGCTAAAAACGCGCGGAGATCTCGCCGCCGTGCGTGCCATCGACACCACCCTCTACCACCTTCGCGAAAACTGGCTCGTCAACGAAATCCTGCTGCTGATGGCCCGCACCCTACGCCGCCTGGATCTGACCGCGCGCAGCCTGTTCGCGGTGGTCGACGAGGGCTCCTGCTTCGCCGGCAGCCTGCTCGAAATCGCACTGGCCGCGGACCGCATCTATATGTTGCGCGACTCTGCAAGCGCCGTGCGCATGGCATCGTCCGCGCTGAATGGCGGCCTTTTGCCGATGACCCATGGCCCGTCGCGCCTTCAGGTGCGCTTCATGGGCGACCCCGCTCGCGTAGAAGAAATCCTCGGTGAATCCGAATTGCTCGATACTGGCGCGGCCGAGGAAGCCGGCCTGGTGACCGCCGCAGTAGACGAAATCGACTGGGACGACGAGCTACGCGTGGCCGTCGAGGAGCGCGTCAGCCTGTCACCCGATGCGCTCACCGGCATGGAAGCCAACCTGCGTTTCGCCGGCGCCGAAAACGCCGACAGCAAAGTCTTCGGCCGCCTCTCCGCCTGGCAGAACTGGATCTTCTCGCGCCCCAACGCGACCGGCGAGCGCGGTGCGCTCACCCTCTACGGCAAGCCCGAGCGGCCTCAATTCAATTGGCGGAGGACTTAGATGTCCCTCTACGAACGCATCCCGAACAACGTCGACCTTTCCAACGACAAGCGCCTCCTGCGCGCACTGGAGCACTGGCTCCCCAACTACATGCAGTGGTGGAGCGACATGGGCCCCGAAAGTTTTCAGGCCGACGATGTGTACCTGCGCACGGCGACGTCCGTAGAGCCGGGCGGCTGGGCGCACTTCGATTACGTAAAGATGCCGGACTACCGCTGGGGCATTTTTCTGGCGCCGCCGGAGCATGATCGCCGCGTGGGCTTCGGCGATCATATGGGCCTGCCCGTCTGGCAGGAAGTGCCCGGCGAATATCGCAACATGCTGCGGCGGCTGATCGTCACCCAGGGCGACACCGAACCGGCCAGTGTGGAACAGCAGCGCCTGTTGGGCCAGTCCGCCCCCAGCCTTTATGACCTGCGCAATTTGTTCCAGGTAAATGTGGAGGAAGGCCGCCACCTGTGGGCCATGGTCTACCTGCTGCATTCGTATTTCGGGCGCGACGGCCGCGAGGAGAGCGAGGAGTTGCTCGAGCGCCGCAGCGGATCGAACGATAAGCCGCGCATCCTGGAAGCCTTCAACGAGCCGATTGAGGATTGGCTGTCGTTCTACATGTTCACCACCTTCACCGACCGCGACGGCAAGTACCAGTTGCTGGCGCTGGCGGAAAGCGGCTTCGATCCGCTGTCGCGCACCACGCGTTTCATGCTCACCGAAGAAGCGCATCACATGTTCGTGGGCGAGTCGGGCGTGCGCCGCGTGGTGCGGCGCGCCTGCGAGATCATGCGCGAAACCGGCGACGACGATGTGCGCCGCCAGGGCGTGATCGACCTGCCCACCGTGCAGAAGTACATCAACCTGTGGTTCAGCCTGAGCCTGGACCTGTTCGGCGGCGAGATCTCCAGCAACGCCGCCAGCTTCTTCAGCGCGGGGATGAAGGGGCGCGCGCAGGAGCCTAAGTATCCGGATCACCTGGCGCTCGAAGGTTCGTATCCGGTCGCCGGCGCGGAAATCCCGTTGCGCAATGCCATGAACGAAGTGCTGCGCGACTCGTATATTGAGGATTGCGAAAAGTGCCTGGACCGCTGGAATCGCGTGATTGCGGAACACGAGATCCCTTACCTGCTGCGGCTGCCCGACCGGCGCTTCCATCGGCATATCGGCGCATACGCGGCGCATCGTTTCGATCCCGTGGGCCATCGCCTGAGTCCGGAACAATGGAACGAGCAGCGCGACGAATTCCTGCCGGGCGAAAAAGATTCCGCCTATATCCGGAATCTGATGGTACCCGTGCTGGAGATCGGCAAGATCGCGCACTGGATTTCCAAGCCGACCACCGGCATTCACGGCATGCCGTTCGAGTTTGAGTACGTGCGGCGGGAGCAGTAATCCTATTCCCTACCCGCTACTCTCCTGCGAATGGTATCCGAATCCACGAGCGTGACGGAGTCGGGAGGCAACGATTGCAAGAAGACTCCGTGAACACGATATTGGCCCTTTGGATCTAACTGCGACGGACTGATGTTCGGGTTAGACGAGCGGAGAACGATCAGGGGACTATCCCAATCTCTCTCATCGTCATATTCATCTCGACTGAATGATCGGGGACGCTCGATAACAAGCTTCTTCAGCGCCCAGGCTCCGAGGCCTTCCTCTTCCCCTACCTTCCCGATCACCACGATGTTGCCATTTCTTACAGAGTTGAAGTCCCCACACTGGAAGACTATGATGTCGCAGTGGCTTACTTTCTTGTTAATCATGGAATCGCCGTGAACCTTGGCGGCAACAAGTCGGCGTTTAGGCACTCTGACGCCGCCGTGGAGACTCCATGCAAGAGAGAAGTTGGCGTCTAGTTCGAGGTGTTCCTCAACTGAATCTGGTGAAAATGACAAGAACGGGCCCGCAGACACGCGCGCCGTATGGTACGGCACATATACACAGCCATCCCAATGATAGACTTGATCGTTCCGCCAAGCCATCGCGTTTCTCAGCCGGAAAGGCTCGGTACTGACTCTACCCACGCCTCAAGTCGATCCGCCATCTTGACAAACGAAAACTCCTCAGCCCGCGCGCGAACCATCTGCCGGTCCAGCCGGACCGCTTCCCGCACACCCTCCACCAAGCCAGCTACGGCCGCCCCCTGCGCCACGAGGATCCCGCTTCTCCCATGCTCGACAATCTCCGCCGGGCCGCCTTTGTCATACGCCACCACCGGCGTGCCGCACGCCATCGACTCAATCACCGTATTCCCGAAAGCCTCGATCCAGTGCGGTGTGACCAGGGTAGCCCGCGCACCGGCGCATCTTCGCGCCAATTCCGCCGGGCCCAAAAACCCGTGATAAACAACCTGCGCCCCGGCATCGCGCATCACTGCCCGCCAATACCCCTCGTCCTGGATCCTGCCACAGACATCCAGCGGCATATCCAGCGCACGAGCCACCGCAATCGCATCCTCCAAACCCTTCTCCGGCGAAATCCGTCCGGCCCAACACAATCTATCCCGTGGCTGCGGGTTGTATTGGAAAATCGCGGCGTCCACCCCTCCGTACAACAGATGGACCTGCCCGCTTTCGAGGAACGGATATGTCTTGACCTGCGCGTCCGTATACATAGCCAGCTTCAGTCCGCCCTCCCGCCAGCGCCTTTCAATAATCCTATCCACCTCATCGATAGCGGAACAGATCGTGATCCAGTGTCCGACCGCTGTCCCGAAGAATGGCGTTAGATAGAACGGCAGCCAGTCGTAACTGGCACCTATGACTACGTCGTACTCGCGCGCGAGCCGAAGCGCGCGATCCCACATATTCTCCAGCACGCCGCCGGTGCGCGCTACAGTGATTGCACCCCGCTTGGCGCGCGTCGCGCTCGGACTTACTTCGCCCGCAACCTGGTATAGCGTGACACCCGCTACCGGCGCCACGCTTTCCTCCGGTGCGACAATCCCGATTTCGTACCCGCGCCCCACCAGTATGGGAGCGAGATTGAGCAGGTGGGTTTCCACACCGCCGGCTTCCCCCGAGCCGATGGGGCCCACCGGCGGCGCGACGATCAGAATGCGGCGATGGCGCAAGCTTTCTTATATGCCGAATCCGCCGCCCGGCGCAAGCTGCCATCGTCGCCCGCGCCCCGTGCTCTACAATAATAAAGTGGGAACCGAAGCGGCACTCGAAGTGGCCGTCGAACGTCTGGCGCGCGTTCGAGCTGAAATCGCCAAAATCATTGTCGGCCAGGACGACGTCGTGGAAGGTGTGCTCATCTGCCTGCTGGCATCCGGGCACGTGCTGCTGGAAGGCGTGCCGGGCCTGGGCAAGACCACCCTGCTGCGCACCCTGGCGCGCGCCCTGCAATTGAAATACTCCCGCATCCAGTTCACGCCCGACCTCATGCCCGCCGATATCGTGGGCAGCATGATCATCGAAACCAGCGACCACGGCGCCAAGTTCCTGCGGTTCCAGCCCGGTCCCATATTTGCCAACCTGGTGTTGGCCGATGAAATCAACCGCGCAACTCCCAAGACTCAATCCGCGCTGCTGGAGGCTATGCAGGAGCGCACCGTCACCAGCGGCACCACTACTCACGAACTGGAGCTTCCATTCCTGGTGATGGCCACCCAGAATCCCATCGAAATGGAGGGCACTTACCCGCTGCCCGAAGCGCAGCTCGACCGTTTCCTGATGAAAATCCTGGTGACTTATCCCACCCGCGCCGAACTCAACCGTATTGTGGAGCGCACCATTCAGCGGGAAGAGGCGCAGGTCAGTCCGGCGCTCGACCGCGAGGCGATTATGGAAGTGCGCGCGGTATGCCGTGAAGTTTTGGTCGCGCCGCACGTGCAGGAGTATGCCATTGAACTGGTGATGTCCACGCAGCCCGAGCAGCGCGAAGCGCACGAAGTGGCCCGCAAGTACGTCCGCTACGGAAGTTCGCCGCGCGGCGCGCAGGCCCTGGTCGAGTGCGGGCGCGTGCTGGCCCTGATGCGCGGACGCTACCATCTGTCGATCGACGATGTGCAGCATGTGGCGCGCGCCGTCCTGCGTCACCGCATCATTCTGAACTTCGACGCCCATGCGGACGGCCAAACGCCGGAAACCATCCTGAACACCATCATCCAGGACGTTCCCGCGCACGCCGCCGCGTAATCCGCCAACAGGCCATGGACGCCGCGCCCATTCTCGACCGCGAGTTTCTGGAGAAGCTGGAGCGCCTGGCCTTGCGCTGGCAGAAGTCGTTTCCAGGGCTGGTTGGCGGGCATAACCCGTCGCGCTTTTCCGGCGCCGGGCAGGAGTTTTTGGACCATCGCAGTTTCCACCACGGCGACGATCTGCGCGCCGTGAATTGGCGCGCCTACCTGCGCCTCGAAAAGCTGTTCCTGAAGATGTTCCAGGTGGAACCGCGCGTGCCTGTGCGCATGCTCCTCGATACCAGCGATTCCATGCGGGCCGGCGGCAAATTCGATTACGCGCGGCGGCTGGCGGGCGCGCTTTGCTACGTGGGCATGGTGCGCCTGGATGCCATCGAATTGCACCCGTTTTCGGACAAACTGGGGCACCGGCATCTGTGCACCGGCGGGCGCCACCGCTTCGGTCCGGTGCTCGATTCCCTCGGCGCCATGCAAGCCGGCGGGCCGACGGATTTCTTCGGCGTGCTCCGCGAGTTCATTTCGCGCTATTCGCAGCGCGGCCTGGTGATCGTGATTTCCGATTTTCTGGATGACCAGGGCTGCGAACGCGCGCTGCAATTCCTGGCGGATTTCGGCCACGAGTTGTTGTTGTTGCAGGTCTGGTCGGCCGAGGATCGCACTCCGCCCTGGGATGGCGAATTGGAGCTGGAGGATGCCGAAACAGGTGGCCGCTTGAAGGTCCAGTTCGACCCATCGGCGCGCACGCGTTACACGCAGGCGTTCGACGACTATGCCGCCGCCATCCAGAGGCTGGCCCTGCGCAACGGCGGCCGCTACGCCGGAGTCTCCACGGCGCAGCCGGTGGAGGATGTCGTCTTCGGCCCGTTGATGCGCGCGCGAGGCGTAGCATGATCGTGGCGCACGCTCTCAGCGTGCCGCGTCGACACTCGGGTCGACGCCTGGGCGGGTTCCCATGCACCTCCTGAACCTCACCCTCGGACAATTCCTGGCGCTCTTCGGCTCCATGTCCGCCGTGATGCTGGCCCTGTATCTGCTCGACCGCTCGCGCCGCCGCCAGGTGGTCTCCACGCTGCGCTTCTGGGTGTCTGCTGAGCAGCCTACCGTAGTCGCGCGGCGCCGCCGCATCCAACAGCCGTTCTCGCTGCTGTTGCAGCTGGCCAGCATGGCGCTGTTGCTGCTCGCTATCGCGCAGTTGCGCCTGGGCGCGCCGGCCTCCGCGCCGCGCGATCATGTGCTCATCCTGGATACCTCCGCCTGGATGGCCGCGCGCACATCCAACCGCACTCTGATGGACCTGGCCCGCGAACGCGCCCGCGCCTACGTCCGCGCAGTGCCGGCGCGCGATCGCATCATGCTGGTGCGCGCCGACGCCCTTACCACTCCCGCCACCGCCTTCGAACCCGACCGCCGGAAATTGGATGAAGCCATCGCCGATTCTCACCCCGGCGACACCGCCCTGAACCTGGACCAGGCGCTGGCCTTCGCGCGTCAGATTCAGGCGCAGAGCGGACGCCGCGCCGGGGAGGTGGTCTTCGTCGGCGCCGGCAGGCTGGCCGAACGCGAACCCGGCAAGCTGGGGCTGCGCAATCTGCGCTTCCTGAGCGTGCCCGATGCGATCGAAAACTGCGGGCTGCGGCGCATCGGAGTGCGCCGTTCGGCCGCCGATTCCGACGTCTGGGAAATCTACGTTTCCGTGCGCAACTACGGCACCGCGCCGCGTACCGTGACGTTGGCGCTGACCTTCGGCCCCTCGGTGAACGGTCCCGGCACTTTGCCGGCCGGTTCCCAGCGCATGGCGCTCGCGCCGGGCGTGGATCGCGAGACCAGCTTCCGGTTTCGTAGCCGCTCAGCTGGATTTCTGCAGGCGCAGCTCCTGCCGCAAGACGCCTTCCCCGCCGACGATCGCGCCACGCTGCAATTGCCGGCTCAGCCGGCGCTCCACGTGACTGTGTATTCCGCCGAGCCGGACCTGCTGCGTCCCGTTCTGGCCGCCAGCCCGCAAGTGGTGGCAACCTTTCGCGCGCCCTCCGAATACAGCGCAAACGGCCCCGGCGCACTGGTAATCCTCGACCGTTTCCATCCGCCCACGCCTCCCCAGGCCGATGCCATCTGGATCGATCCGCCGGCGGGCGGCTCTCCCGTGCCCGTGCGCGCGCGCGCTTCGGATGCGCCTCTCACGCATTGGCTCACCGACCATCCCCTGGGCGCCGGCCTCCGCGCCAAGGACCTGCGCCTGGAATCCGCTTCTGTTTTCGAAGCGGCGCCGGACGATCTGAAGATCGCCGAAGTGGCCGAAGGCCCCGTGATCGTGGCGCGTCCCGGCAAGCCGAAGATCGTGGTGCTGGGTTTCCATCCGGCGCTCTCGCCGATGCGCTATGAGCTGTCCACCCCCCTGCTTTACGCCAACCTGCTGCGCTGGGTGGCGCCCGAGATATTCCGGCGCTGGGAATTGACGGCCGGCAGCGTAGGCACGGTGAAGGTCCTGCTGGATTCCGACGTACGGCCGGGCACGGTGCGCGTACTGCGCGAGGACGGCAATCCCGCGCCTTTTACGCTGCGCGGCCAATCGCTCGAATTCTTCAGCGGCACGGCCGGCACCGTGCGCGTGATGGCCGGCGATCGCGAATACGTCTACTCGCTGACGCTGCCGCAGCTTTGGGAATCCAAATGGGACGTTCCCGCGGAAACGCGGCGCGGAATGCCGAGATTCGCCGCGCCGCTGCAGGATGCGACCGACCTGTGGCAGTGGCTGGCGCTGGCGGGCGGCGCGGGATTACTGGCCGAGTGGATTCTGTTCGGCCGTTTTCGCCGTCGCGTGGCGCGCGTTTCGCGGCGGCCTGTCGCCATGAAGAGGGCTTCGTGAGCTTAGTGTCAGGGGGTGCGGCCGGAATCCAGTTCGTCACCGATGAGAAGCGCCGCAGAGTCGGCGTTCTAATCGACCTGAAGAAACACGGCGCCATTTGGGAGGACTTCCGGGACGGCCTCATTTCGGAATCGCGCCGGAAGGAAAAGGGCATTCCTTACGAGCAATACCGCGCAAACCGCCTGAAACGCACGCGTCAGCATGGTTAAGTAGTTGGCGCGTGGTGCACATCATTGACGACGCGCTGAAGTTAGTCGGCGTGACACGCATTGCACACCGCCGGCAGGTCTATGAGTGATCGCAAGGAGGTGCCAGGCGGGTACAGTCAGATGAAGTCTTGGACATAATGAAGTTGAATCGATGCAGCGCAACCCGCGCAGCGCGCGTAAAGTACAATAGTGGTTCGAATGAAAGCGCACAACTGCCGGTGGTCGCCTGATGATCGCAGTAATCCTCGCCTGCTACATGGGTAAGCGCAACCAAATAGCTAGCGCACCTACCGCTTCGTTTTCGTCCGGACGAAGCACGATAGCCTTGACCCACCGTCATACAGAAGCGCGCCAGTTTCCAGACCGGCCTCTCTGAAGAATATGCTGAACTCAGGCGTTGGAGTTCGCCGCAACCGCCCATCCGGGGACCATGGCTCCGTATGACATTCGCCCACGCATGGCTCCTTCCCCTGGCTCTCCTGCCGCTCGCTTGGGCGGCCTGGGAATGGCGCAATTCCGCGCGGCGCGCCGGCTTGGTCGTCAAAGCCGCGGCCCTGGCAGCCATCCTGCTGGCGTTCGCCGAGCCGCGCGTCACGTTCTCCGAATCGAAGGTGGCCCTGGCGATCCTGGTGGATACTTCGGCCAGCGTTTCCCAGCAGGATCTGGATGCGGCCTCGGCCGCGGCGACAACCGTGGAAAGGGGCCGCGGCCGCAACTGGACACAGGTGCTGCCGTTCGCGCGCGCGCCGCGCAATCCCGCGCCCGCGGAGCGCACCGGGCAGGCCTGGAAACTGGGATATAGCGCCGGCCAAGCCTCGCACGGCACGAATCTGGAAGCCGCCGTGCGCGCAGGACTGGCTACATTGCCGGCCGGCCTGGTGCCGCGCGTGCTCCTGATTTCGGACGGCAACGAGAACCTCGGCAGCGTCACGCGCGCCATCTGGCAGGCCCAGCAGCGCGGCGTGCCCATCGACGTCGTTCCTCTTGCCGGCCGGCCGCGGCCCAGCCTGGTTCTGGAATCCGTGAGCATGCCCGCGCAGGTCTTCAGCGGCGAGCGCTTTCCCGTGGATATCACGCTGGAATCTCCCCGCGCCGCGCAAGCTACCGTGGAGATGACCGCCGAGGGCAAGCCTCTGGGCGCCAGCCGCGTGAACCTGAGCGCCGGCACGAATCAATTCCGCGCGCACGCCAGCGTCAGTTCGACTGGCGCCATCGAGTTAGCCGGGCGTATCAGTGCGCCGGGCTTAGGATCTAGCTTGGGAGAGGCGCATTTCGATAGCGCTCTCACCCTGCGGCGGCCGCGCGTGTTGCTGATCTCGAACGATCCCGCCGACGCCGAGCAGCATCTGCTGCGCACCCTCGAAGCCAATCAATTCGACGTGCAGCGCGCGCCCTCCGGTCCGCCCGACCAGCTCGACGACTATCAGTTGGTAATCTTCAATAACTGGGACATGCAGAGCGTTCCTCCGGCGCGCAAGGCCGCCCTCGAGGAGTTCGTGAAACAGGGCGGCGGCCTGCTATGGATCGGGGGCGACCGCAACGTCTACGTCGAAAAGAAGGAGGAGGACGCGCTGGAGCGCACTCTGCCCGCCAAGTTGGCGCCGCCGCGCACACCGGAGGGCACGGCCGTGGTGCTGATCATCGACAAGTCCTCGTCCATGGAAGGCAAGAAGATGGAGTTGGCGCGCCAGGCGGCCGGCGGCGTGGTGGAGAACCTAAGGCCCGTCGATCAGGTGGGCGTGCTGATTTTCGATAACTCCTTTCAGTGGTCGGTGCCGCTGCGCCGCGCCGACGATCGCACCTCCATCAAGCGGCTGATCTCCGGCATTACGCCGGATGGCGGCACGCAGATTGCGCCCGCCCTGACCGAAGCCTATCGCAAAATTCTCACATCGAAGGCGGTCTACAAACACATTGTGCTGCTCACCGACGGCATCTCAGAGGAAGGCGACAGCATGACGCTGTCGAAGGATGCCGTGGCCAACCATGTCACCATCTCGACGGTCGGGCTGGGGCAGGATGTGAACCGGGCCTTCCTCGAAAAAGTCGCGCAGCTGGCGCAGGGCAAGGCTTATTTCCTGAACGACCCATCTGGTCTCGAGCAGATCGTGCTGCGGGACGTCAAGGAGCATACCGGCTCCACGGCGGTGGAGAAGGACGTGCACCCCGAGGTAGTGAATCGCGCCGAGATTCTGGACGGCGTGGGCATCGAGACTGCGCCGCCGTTGCGCGGCTATGTGCGCTTCCTCGCGCGGCCGACCACGGACTTGATCCTGCGCGCCGGCCCGGAAGATCCGCTGCTGGTGCGCTGGCAATACGGCCTGGGACGCGCGGCCGTGTTCACCTCCGACGCCAAGAACCGCTGGGCCGCAGCCTGGGTGGCTTGGCCCGGATTCGACAAGCTGTGGGCCAACATCTTCCGGGATCTCCTGCCGCACGCCGAATCGAGCGAGGCCGCCGCCGAATTCGACCGGGCGGCCAACGAGTTGGTGGTGGATTATCACTTGGGCCGCGACGTGCCGGAGCCAGCCGCGATTCCCGATATCTTCGCGTTCGGTCCGAACGGTTTTCAATCGCCGCTGAAAGTGGCCAAGATGGCTGCCGGACACTTCCGTGCGCGCTTAGCCATCGGGGAGCGGCAGGGTTTGTTTCGCGTACGGCCGCTGGCGGAATCGCGCGCCTTTCCGGAAGTGGGGTTCTACCGGCAGGAAGACGAAATGCTGGAATTCGGCGCGAACGATCAGTTGCTGCACCAGGTGGCGGAGGCTACCGGCGGGCGCTACAATCCGGGACTGAACACCATTTTCGATTCGACCGGCAGGGCAATTCCAGCGACGCTGGACCTCTGGCCCATGCTGCTGGCTCTGGCCATCGCGCTGAATCTGGCGGAACTGCTGCTGCGCAAGTGGCGCGGATTGTGGGAAGGCCTGACGCTGCGGCGTGTTAGGGAGAGCGCGTAGGCATCGCTTGTCCCCTGAGGGCGCCACGACACCTTCTTCCTTGTAGCCATAGGCGACCTTAAGTACTTTTCTCGGAGATGTTAGTACAATCGCGTATTGCCCGCCTTCGGGCGTGATGTAAAATAAATCTTAGGCCAGTCTTGGGTCTTACTAACTCACGCGATCGTAGCCATGATAAGCCAGGATACGACCGATCGACCCAAGCCATAGTTCGCCGTGGGAGCGGCCCCGCTCAAGGGGACATCCCTCCACCGCGAACTGGTCTACGGAGGCAACCAAGGTATCTATGCGTCTTCCAGATTGCTCGCACCGGCTAAGTTCACGTGCTAGCTCGCTCGCCGGAATCATCGCCGGTATGCTTGCCTGCGCGGCGCCAGCCCCGGCACAGTGGAATCCCGATCCGCCATGTCAGGGGCCCAACGACAACGGAGTGGTCATGGTAAACGGGCCGGCGAACGTCGGAGTGGCGGCCACTACCACATTCAACAACTCCCAAATTAGCGCGTCCTGCACATACACAATGACCGTGCCGCAGGGAACACCGGCCCTCAGCTTCATGGGCGGTAACAACTTTATGGGCGACTCGTCGCCCTCGTCGAGGGTCTCGTTCACGTGGAATATCTCGGCGACCCTCTCGCCCGGCGGCCAGGCCTACACGAACGCTGGCTCGATCACTGCGAGCTCCTTACCCGAAGCACCGCTGTGGGCACCAAGTCAGTGCATGGACCCTCCTCCCTGGCCGCCTGGAGTGCTGTGGAACTGTATTTGGACCGGCAACCAGACCGGCGTTATACCGCTCGGCACATTGACACAAAACCAAGATGTCCAGCTTACACTCTCGGTGAGCGGCACGCAGCCCGCCGAGGTTCCGGGACAGAATACCGCGTCGCTATGGGTCCAGCCCGTCACCACAATTAACACACTCGACCCCGTACCTGAATTGCTTAGCGGGAACGGGATACTGACGGACCCGAACTCGCTGGCGACGCTGGGCACGCCAGTGACAGGTATTGCTGCCGATGGGGTCGCGCGGGTATTGCTCCGGATTCCGGCGCTCTCAGTGGGGGAACAACTGACGTTGACTCTCCTCGATGACCAAGGCAATCCGAACCCCCTGGCGGAAGGATACGCGAAACTCGCCGCCATCGGCGGCCCGGTACAGCCCAGTCCTCTACAACTGACGGCGGTCGGCACTCTGCAAGGCCCCATGGCTTTTGCAATATACATCGCGCCCGGGAATTTTAACTACCAGGGTCTGTATAGCAGCGCGACAACGCGGGCAGTCTCTTTGGCGGTTCAAGCCGCCGACGCCACAAGCTTCAATACTACGGCGGCCTTGAAGATTCTGCGGCCGCCAGTGTTACTTGTCCATGGGATGTGGGGCGACCCATCGGACTGGAGCAACTTCACTCCCCTGATTAACGACCCGCGGTTCTTCGTAAGACGTGCGACGTACAACTACCCTATATCGGGTTCGATATTAGGGAGCACGCCAACCTACGCCAGCTATTCGGGGCCCAGCATGAACGGCTTAGGCTTTAGCCATAATGCGACTGCGTTTCTGCAACAGTTGCCGACTGTACTCACTGAGTATCGTTCCGCGAACCAGGCCGCGGCGGCGCAGGTTGACGTAATAGGCCACAGTATGGGCGGCTTGGTGACACGGGCGGCCGAGAACCTGCCTGGATTCATGAGCTCCGACTCCTTCGGCGTCGGATACATCCACAAGCTAATCACCATCGGCACGCCCCACCTCGGCAGCCCTCTGGCCCTCGACTTGCTTAACGGTCAAAATCAGTGTATCGCGGACGAGTTGGCGTCCCTGGGAAGCTTCTCGTTCCTCACAGTTACGCTTGCGGGCGAACCTATTGTTGTCCCGGGCGCCATCGGCGACCTCGAGGGAAGCGGCCTCGGCGGGAATCTCAGCTTGTCGCTGCAGGGGCTGCAACAGGATAACGGCCATCCGGTGCCAACTGCGATGATCGCGGGCGAGACCGCGGACGCCAACCTGGCGGGCCTGAATTGCGTGTTAGCGTCCGGCTGTATCGCGGCCATAGCCAGGCAGTTCTGTAGCAATTCACAACTCGGCCCACTTCTGACGGCCGCCGGATGGCCGCCGATCTTTGGGTCCGATTCAAGCGACGCCATCGTAAACCTCACCAGCGAGCAGGCAGGACTGACTAGCACAAACATACAGGGAGTGATTCACACTGTCGCATTGGAACAGTTGGACTTCGTCGGACCGCCCGAGCTCGACAGCCTGAGCGGCATCCCTCCGCTTGTGACCCAGTTGTTGAATTCTCCAGCGACCCAAGCGACAGGGTTCTATCCTTTACCGTAGTTACTCACGGAGAAACACGATGACAAATCCTATACGTAGTCTGCAAGCCAACACGCTAATATGCACCATGTTCCTGCTCACTGTCCTATCATTCTCGCAGGTCTCGCTTAAAGCGCAGCCGGCGCTCAAGATTACCTCGCCCGCGAACGGTGCCAGCGTCGAACCCGGCCAGACCCTCAACATCACCGTCGCGGCCTCTGGCGGAACATTTCAGGCTGTGATTGTATTAGGGACGAATCCGCTCGGAACGAGCCGAGGCTTGGTTGCGCCCCCCTATAATTTCTCCATTAGCGTGCCAAAACAAATTCCGCTGGGCACGTACTACCTCACTGCGGAGGGCGTAGTAGGTCCGGGCCAAGGAGTGTATTCCAGCCAGATCTCAGTCAACGTAGTGAAGAGCGGCACCCCGATCCTGACCTCGGAGCCGTCGATTCTGAACCTACGCTATGTGGGCGACCAGGCGCCCATACAGGTCTACGGAACATACCCCAGCGGGTTGAAGCTGGACGTGAGCAAGTCCTCAAACACAACATATGTCTCAGCCTCGCCCAGCATAGCGACGGTGTCCACCTATGGCATGGTTACGGCTACGGGCGCGGGTTCGACCTATATCACCGTTAATAATGCGCTCAATGTGCCCGTGAACGTTCCGCAGCCGGTCAGCGTCGTGCCGCCGCTGTCCGTTCTTCACGCGTACCAGGCTCAACGTTTCACCGCCAGGCTCGCAACCTCGGCGCTACAAGGCTCCGTGAATTGGACTGCGAATCCGGCAGGTGTGGGTACGCTTTCCAATGCGGGGATCTACACGGCGCCGCCCTCCGTCTCAACGCAGCAGGTGATTACGATCACAGCGACCAACGCGGCGGAC
>DATKFU010000121.1:0-17388 GCA_035511215.1 Bryobacteraceae bacterium
GGGCAGGGTGCCCACGGCGCTTTCATCGAGTGCCGGCACGTCGGGCGGCGGCGGCGGGATCTCGGATCCCAAAATGTTGTTCAGCACATACTTGCCGCGCAGCACCACGGAGGTGCGCGTGGGATAGCTCGAAACCGTCAACACGCTCGCCTGGCTGAGCAGGCCGCCGCGCTGACCGGTGGTCAATTCCACGCGGCGGAAATCGGGACCGGTTACGTCCGGGATGCCGTAGAACTTCGCCAGCCGCGCGTTCAGGAAGGTGTACTTCGCGTCGATGAAATCGGACAGCGGACGGTCTTCGCGCAGCACATATTCGAAGAACATGCGCGTCTCGGTCTTCATGGCGTCGCGCAATTCCGGCCCCCACTCGGGAAACTTGTCGGGGTCGGGCTTCACCACGTCGAGATTACGGATCTCAAGCCATTGCCCGGCGAAATTGGCGGCGAGCGCCGCGGAGCGCCGGTCCGCCAGCATGCGCTTGACCTGCGCGTCGAGCACAGCCGGATCGTGCAGTTTGCCCGCTTCGGCCAAGCCCAGCAACTCATCGTCGGGCATCGAGCTCCACAAGAAATAGCTGAGCCGCGAAGCCATCTCCACGTCCGAAATCCGGTGCACGTCGAGCGCATCGGTGGGGTTGGGATCGTGTTCAATGCGGAACAGGAACTGCGGCGTCACCAGCATGGCTTCGATAGCCAGTTGGATGCCCTGCTCGGTGGTCTCGCCGCGCGACCGGGCCAGGGCCACGAACTTCAGCAGCGACGCCACTTCGACACGCGTTGCGGGCCGCCGGTAAGCGCGGTGGGCCAGCGCTGAAACGATCTTCTCGACGCACGCCTGCCCGGACTTGGGATCGCAAATCAGAATCTTCTTGCGGCTGGCGCGCTCCACATCCGTCGGGAACGGCCCCTCGAAGACTATCGAATTCAGATACTTGTTCTTCTTGCTGCTGTAGGCGTCTTTCTCCGACAGGGTTTTGACAAAGTCGTCGTCGATGAAACCCGCGCGGAAGACATGATCGCCGGAGGGCAGGTACATGCGCACCTCGGCTTCCGAGTAGGGGTCGAAGTACACGAGTTGGGATGGCTTGGTTTCGACCGGCATCGTTTTCAGCAGCGTGCCATCCATCCAGAATCCGAGCGTTACGGGCTTGGCGTCGGCGGCGCGCGCGCCGGGCATCCCGAACCGGATAATGTAATCGCCATCCCATTCCACGCGATGCGAAGCTTCGATGGTGCTCAGGTCCAGGCGCCGAATGGTCTTGTCCTTCGCATGGTATTGCACCTCAAGCGGCTTCTTCGGCAGCGGATCGGCGCCCATTGCGCGCGATGCGACGATCTCGGCCGCGTCCACGTAATTCTCCATCAGTACCGGAGAAATGGTCAGGACGTCCGCAATGTTGTCGAAACCGTAGCCCGAGTCGTCGGTCGGGAAATCTTTTTCGGCGCGGAAATCCACGGCCAGCAGATCGCGAATGGTGTTCGAATATTCGCTGCGGTTGAGGCGGCGCGCCGTGACGTGTCCCGGGTCCGGTTTGATATTGCGGTCGGCCCTGTCGAATTCACCTTCCACATAATGGATCAGGGCCTGCATCTGGGCTTCAGGCGGGCGCGGAATGCCTTTGGGCGGCATCTCGCCCGAACGCAACTTTTCGAGAATCGTTTCCCAGCCGTCTCGATAGGTGGCGACCGAGTCCGGCGACATCAGCAGCTTGACGTTGAGGCCCCCGGACGACAACTTGTCGTTGTGGCATAGGGCGCAGGTCTGGGACAGCACCGGTTTCACGGCCGAGTCGAAATCGGCTGGCGGAGCGTTTCCGGCGGACAAAGCGCCGGCTATCGTTAGAGCGATCGCAGTTGTCCGTAGTCCCAGTTACACACCCTCCGGCTCCAAGTGGCTTATTGTTCTATAATACCTCTGAAATGGCGTCCGTATTGGAGTCCCGGTTACCGCGACGGCGTTTTCTTACGGTCGCGACGGCCCTTTGGACCTCGCCGCGGCTCTGGGCGCAGCAGGAACCCGCCGCATACGGACTGACGGCTTTGCTGGATGGAAGCGGATTGGTGCGCGTTGCCGCGGGCGAGTTCGGCATGGGATCGGCGGGCGGCGAAGCGGATGAAGCGCCCGTCCATCGCGTGCGCATCAGCCAGGATTTCGAGATCGGAAAATTCGAGGTCACACAGGCGCAATGGGAGACGGCCATGCTCGACCCGCACGCCAAAGCCGGAGCAGTACGGACCACTCCGGGAGGCGCCACGGTGGGCAGCAATCCGAGCCATTTCAAAGGCGCGGCGCTGCCGGTGGAGAGCGTCTCGTGGGACGATATCCAGTTGTTTCTGGCGCGGCTCAACGCGCGCGACCCGGACCACGCCTACCGGCTGCCGACCGAGGCCGAGTGGGAGTACGCTTCGAAAGACGATGCCGCCGGCCTGGCTGAGCGCGCATGGTACAAAGACAATTCCGGAGACGGCACGCAGCCGGTTGGCGGAAAGCCGGCGAACGCACGGGGTTTGTACGACACGCTGGGCAATGTTGCGGAGTGGGTGCAGGATTGGTACGGCCAGAATTACTACGCGGACAGTCCGGCGGCCGATCCACACGGGCCTGCTTCAGGTTCGTATCGCGTTTTTCGGGGAGGGAGTTGGCTGGATCCGGCGAAGTACTGCCGCGTGACGGCGCGCAACTTCGAGTTTCCGGTGAGCCGGCTGCACAATGTGGGGTTTCGGGTGGTGCGGACGGCGCGATGAGAAGGCTGCTCCTATTGCTGATGATTTGCCCGAGCTTCGGGTTGTGGGCGCAAACGCACCCGCTCGAAGCCATCGTAGAAGCGGCGCGCGGGAATCCGCCCGCGCTCAAAGAACTGCTCGCCACAAACTTTCCCAACCTGAAAAACCAAGGCACGGCATTGGTATGGGGGCAGGATTTCCTGTTCGTCGCGGAGACGGCCAAACAGCCGATGGTATCGATCGACGGGCAGCCGGACGCGGCGATGACGCGCGTGCCGGACTCGGAACTCTGGTACACCGAAGTAAAGATGCGTACCGGCGTGACGCATTCCTACGAGTTCCGCGCCGAAGGCAAGACCTTGTTTCCCAGACGCGATGTGGCCGGATACAATCCCGATTCCTATCCGAAACCCGGCGTGCCTAAGGGCACGCTCTCCGGGAAGCATACGATCGCGAGCAAGATCTACGACGGCTCGACGGGAGATTACTGGGTGTACGTCTCGCCCGGAGTTGACCCCGCGCGGCCGGCGCCGCTGATGGTCTGGCAGGACGGGCAAGGCCTGGTGAACGGCGACTTCTCGGCATTGCGCCTATTCACCGTCACGGAGAACCTGGTGGCGCAGAAGCTGATTCCGCCCATGATCCACGTGATGATCTCGCCGGGCACTGGCCCGCGCATGCGCAGCATTCAATACGATACGGTGTCGGACCGGTTCGGAAGGTATCTGCTGGAAGAGGTGCTGCCCGAAGTCGAGAAGACTTACAAGCTACGCGCCGACGGTTATTCGCGCGGTATCGCAGGCGAGTCTTCCGGGGCGATTTGCGCACTGAATGTGGCTTGGCATTTCCCGGAGAAATTCAGCCGCGTGCATTCCACCATCGGGAGCTATACGGCGCTGCAATGGCATCCGGAAGAGCATCTGGATGGGGCGAACGTCTATCCGTTCCTGATCCGCAAGGAGTCGCGGAAGAACATAAGGATCTGGCAGAGCGACGGGATGGACGATATCGAGAATCAGTTCGGAAGCTGGCCGTTGCAGGCGGTGGAGCTGGCGAATTCGCTGAAGATGCAGAGCTACGATTTTCACTTCCGCTTTGGCGAGGCGGCGCACGATAGCGCGCAGGCCGCGCTGGATCTGCCCGAGTCGCTGGCGTGGCTCTGGCGAGGCTACGATGCAGGGAAGACGGAACAGACTTATGAGATGGACCCTGCTGAGCGCGGCAAGCCGCTGTATCGGGTGAAGATCGGTAATCGCGACGCTTGGTAGATGAGCGGGCCTGGAGGCCCCGCGCAGACCTGGAGGTCTGCCCCACAAGGCATGCACATCGACTTGAATTGCGTTGATGGCGCATATCACGTCGGCCAACGTGGCTTGCGGCGGCCATGCGGGTGGATACGGCCACCATGCGGCGGACCGTGGATATGGCGCAGCGCTACGCTTGGTAAAAAGACATGTTGGCCGCCGATGAACGCCGATAAGAGATTGCCGCGTACCGCACTGGAGCGGTAGTTCTTGGGTTTCGTTTTATCGGCGTTTATCTGCGTTCATCGGCGGCTATATTCTTGGTTTTTTTCATGACTATCGATCTGAATTGCGACATGGGCGAACTGCCGGACGCCGCGCTCGAGGAAGCATTGATGGCCCACATCACGTCGGCCAACGTGGCTTGCGGCGGGCATGCGGGCGATGCAGCCACCATGCGGCGGACCGTGGAGATGGCGCGGCGGTATGGCGTCAAGGTGGGTGCGCACCCGGGTTATCCGGATCGCGCCAACTTCGGACGCGTGGAAATGGATCTATCGGTGGAACAGATCGCGCAGACCGTGTGCCAGCAGATCGGCGCGCTGGCGGCCATCGCGGGCGAACTGGCGCATGTGAAGCCGCACGGCGCTTTGTATAACGTTGCGGCGAAGAATCCGGAGGTGGCGCGGGCGATTGGCGAGGGCGTCGCGCGGTTCGGCGGCCGGGGCCCCGTGCTGGTGGGGCTGGCCGGGTCCTTGATGCTGGACGTCTGGCGCGAGATGGGTTTTCGCGTAGCGGCCGAGGGTTTCGCGGACCGCCGCTACGAGCCGGATGGCAGCCTGCGATCGCGCAAATTCGCCGATGCGCTGATTACCGATCCGGCGGATGCGGCTGCGCAGGCGTTGCGCTTCGCGGGCGGCGGGCGCGTGCAGACGATTTGCGTCCACAGCGACACGCTAGGGTCCGTGGAGATTTTGGCGGCGGTGGCGCGGGCATTAGCCTAGCCGGTGTTCACAAGATTGTGAACACAGCACGCATGCGTGCGTGCGCTATTTATGCCAGTGCATGTCCCAGCCGAGGTACCGCGCGCCGGCCTCATGCACCATCCCGGCGACCGTGGAAAAATTCGCGGCCACGTGATGTTCCCAGCCGCCCAGGCAGATATGGCGGAGCAGTTCCTGCAGGCGCGGGATGTGCACCACGCCGGCGCCGCCGAAGGTATCGAGCGGATCGTTCGTGAACTCGCCTTCCCCGACGTATGAGCGCAGCTTCCCTGTGAGGTCGTTGGTCGACACGCGGCAGTAGCTCATCGGCCCGGCTTTTACTCTGCCTACGCAGGTGCCGAAAGTGTTCAACTTGCCCACCGTGCCGGCGATGATTTCCTGGAAGTCCATGCGCACGTCGGCGAAGAAATGCTTAGGAAGGTTGCTGCAATGGAAGCAGACGGCCTTGTCGGGATCTTCGCCATAGTTATTGTTCCAATCGAGCAGCGCGCTGGGCGTGCCGGACGCCAATTGCAGCGCGTACATACCCACCACGCCGCAGATATCCACTTCGCAGGCGCTGGGCAACAGATCGTTGCTCATCATGCTCATGACGGTGCAGGGAACCACGCCGAAGTACTCCTCGATGGCGGTCCAGCATTGCACGGCGCTCATGACCACTTCGGTCTCTTTCATCCAGTGATCGACCACGGCGCCGAGCTTGGCCATCTTGATCAACGATTCGTCCGGAATTCCGCCCGTCGAAACATAGCTCTTGATGGCGGCCAGTTTCGCTTGCGCGGCCGGGTCGTCGTCCTTCATTTTGTGGATGCGGCCGAGGATCTCGGTCAGGTCCACGGTCTCGATGGAGATGCCATGGTGCTCCAGAATTTTCTCGCTGTAACGCACCGTGTTGAAGGCCGCGGGGCGGGCGCCCAGAGCGCCGATGCGCACGCGGCGCAAGCCCTTCACCACACGGCAGACGCCCGCGAACCAGTCGAGGTCCTGGCGAAAGAGATCCGAATCCAGCGCTTCGGTATGCTGAGTAGTGATGGAATAAGGGATGCCGTACTGCGTCAGGTTATTGCAGGCGGACATCTTGCCGCAGAAGCTGTCGCGCCGGAACTTGATGGACATTTTCGACGCGGAATCCGGCGTAGCCTGCACCAGCACGGGCACGTTCAAATCGGCTAAGCGCAGCGTATCGGCGATGGCGCGCTCCTCGCCGAAATTCGGCAACGTAACGATGACGCCGTCGATGCGGTCGCGGTTGGCGCGAAACAAGTCGGCGCATTTGCGCGACTCCACGCGCGTCTCCACGGCGCCGAATTTGCTTTCACCAGGGCTGAGCACCAGCGGCTCGATGCCCGCGGCCGTGAGCGCTTTGACGATTTCCTCGCGCCCTTCTTTGGCGAGATGGTCGGGAAAAAATCCACGGTTCCCGACGATCACACCCATAGTCATTGGTCGTGTCATTTGTGATTAATCTAGCATGTTCAGGTGTATGCTGGCTGAGTATGGATTCCTGCGATCGCCAGTTTCTGGATTATTCCGCGCGCAAGCTCCGGCAGCTTAGCGGGCGCATCGAAGATTGCCTGGGCCGCCTGACCGAAGAGCAGATTTGGGCGCGCGGCGCGGACAGTGAAAACGCGGTGGGCAACCTGGTGCTGCACCTGAGCGGCAACGTACGGCAGTGGATCGTGGCCGGGGTGGGCAGGCGGCCGGATATTCGCCAGCGCGATGCGGAATTCAGCGCCCGGAGCGGGCTCGCAGGGCCGGGCCTCGCGGCGCTGCTGGGCGGTATTGTCGATGAGGCCGCGGCGGTGATAGAAGCAGCCGCGCCGGAGCACCTTTGCGAAAACCTGGTGGTGCAAAGCTACCACGTAACAGTGCTCGAGGCGATCTACCATGTAGTGGAACACTTTTCCGGCCATACGGGCCAGATCATCTACGCGACGAAGCTGTTAACTGGGGAAGACTTGGGGTACCACCGCCACTTGAAGACCACCGCGGCGCATGCCGAGCAGACGCCTTGAAGGCGGCTACTTTTTGAATAGCTTGTCGAACGCACTGCGGGCGGCGTCGGGCGAAGTGGGGGCATCCACCATCGGGCTGGGCGGAGGCGCCGAGGCGCTACCATCGCGCGCCACGGTGACCCGCGGCTGAAATAGCGCGCATTCGTTGGCTTTGTCCTTCAGCGCGATGCGCACGGGAATCGGCTTCATACATTGAAACCGGGTGGATGGCTCGAAATGCGTGCACTGCTTGCAGCAATGCAGCGGAGTGTTGCATTTTGGACAGTTGCCGCTCCAATCGATGCCGCTCTGCAGTTGCGTGGAACAGTTGAAACAGCGGGCGGCGGTGACTGCCTGGACCAGCCGCGGCAGGCGCGGACCGGTGATGTCAAGCGGTGGTTTCGGGCCGGGGGTCCGGGGCCGATCGTCGCCGCCACGGCGGTCTCTAAAATCCGAGCGGTCCGAGTCCATATAACCCGGTTGTTTGTACTTTCGATCGCTGTCCATGAGGAATTGGGTACTCCAAAGATCGCAGGGAGGACAAATCTCCAACCAAAAACTCCAAGGTGTAAGCCAGGGAGCGCCCGGTTGTCGCGCATTACCGCTCGATCACCACGTCAGCGGTTCTGGAGTTCAGCCTACCGTTGTTGACGTCGGGTTACCGGAGGGGATCTGTGGAAAGGCCGAACGCTCGGCAAGACAGGTCAGGATACCCGCCAATGCCGCAAACCTATATGTACCACAGTTGGGCGTAGTTTGCACGTTAAATAAAAGGCGGCTTTAGAGGCCGCCGCAGGCAGGGCGCCTGCCCACTAGGCGGCATGGCGCTTTTGTATACTCTCGATAGCATTCTTTGCGGCGCGCGAGACGTCCAGCGCCGGCATCAATCCAAAGCCGCGGCCGCGGGTGCCCACCGTTTCGCTTTTGGCGGCCAATTCGCGCAGGCGAGGCAGGTCGCCCGAATCGCCGCAGTCTGCCACAATGACCAGGGCGATCAACTTGCCGGCCGGATCGATGCCCGAAAGCAGCTTGCGGGCCACCGGTAGTGCGGCGGGTTCATCGAACTGCGCCGCGCGGCTGAGGGCTGTCACGCCCACCGCTCCGCCGCCCGCGGCCAGGTCCAGCAGTTTGAGCAGCACGGCGCGATCGTGATATTGGCCGAGCCCCATCACGGCATTGGTGGCCACGAGCAAATTCGGATCGTGCGCCGCCTTCACCAACACATCGATCAACTCAGGCCGTTCGAAGGCGCCGAGTTCGCGCGCAGCCACCGCGCGGACTTCCGGCTCCGGCGCGGAGAGGGCGCCGGCGAGTTCGTCCACCGCCCCGGCTTCCCGCAGGTTGCGCGCCGCGCAGGCCCGCACCACGCCGCTCGACATCGCGCCGCGCAAGGCGGCCACGACTTCGGGCGAACGGCTGCCACGCAGTGCAAAGCACGCGTTGTTGCGCTGGGCCACGGTGAGCTTTTCGTCGAGCATGCGGCCCACCCGATCGTCGGCCGCCGCCAGCGCGCCGGCGCAAAACAAAAACAAGCCAATCCGTTTCATTGCGCGATTTCCTTTTTCAAAGCCGTCAAAGCCGCCTCGGCCAAGGGCGCCTGGCGCGGATCGAAACGCGCATTCAGCGCCAGCGCCTTCTGCAAATGCTGGCGCGCCTGGCCGGTCTGGCCAAGCTCGCGCTCGATCATTCCCGCGTGATAGTAGAACGCCGGCTCGGGCGTTCCCAGTTCGAGAGCCTTGTCCTTGGCCTTGCCGGCTTCCTCATATTTCTTGTTCTTGTATAGGGTCCACGCCAGCGCATCGTAGGTGTAGATGTCCCGCCGGCCGCGCATTTCTCCTTCGACCAGCGCCAGGGCGCGATCCACCTTGCGATCGCGATCCGCATAAGCCATGGCCAGATTCCGATTCACGTTGAGACCGCTCGCCTGCTCCATCTGGTCGATCATGTCGACCATTTCGGCCTGCTTGCGCGCTTCATCGGGCTGGCCAGAGAGCGCGTACAGATCCTGCAAGGCGCCCGCATATTCGACCAGCGGCACAGAGGCCTGCGCCCGTTTATAGCTTTCGATAGCTTCCGGTATTTTGCCCTGCGCGGCGTATGCGCGCCCCAATCCCGCATGCGCCGGGTAATAGCCTGGAAAGGCCCGCAGGGCGGACAGGTAAGCGCGCCCCGCTTCGCTCACCTGCCCAGTCTTGAAGTACATATTGCCCAAATCCACATAACACCAAGCCACGTTTTCCATCGACTGGCTGCCCGCGCCGATGGCCCGTTTCATCACCTCGATGGCGCCCGCAGCATCGCCGGCCACGAAGCGGTAATACGATGCGCGATTGTAGCTTGACAGGTCCGGCCGCATATTGACCATACGCTGGTAGGCTTCGGCGGCCTTGTCGTACTGGCCCAATTCCATCAGCGAATCGCCTAGCGTGCCCCAATTCCAGGGATCCTCCGGTGAACTGGCGATCAATTCGCGCGAATACTCCGCGACCTTGGTGAAGTTGTGGCGCTCGAGCTCGATCTGGCTGCGCAGCCGCAGCGCCTCATAGTCGGCGCCATCGGCGGAGAGCACGGCGTCTACGATCCTCGAAGCGCGGTCCAGATAGCCGGGATCCATGGTCTCGCGCATCTTCTGAATGAAGGCTCCGGCCAGCAGGTTTTGATAGTGGAAGTCGCTAGGCTTGTAGTTGACGAGGGTCTGGTACATTTTAATGCGCTCGTCGGTGGCCATGCGGGCTACTTTGTCCGCCATCGCGCGATCGGTGAATGCCTGCATCAGGCGGTCGGGCTCGTTCACCTGGGCGGATGCAAGGCCGCCAAGAAGCATGAAAGAAATTATGATTCGCATTTTGGTCTACTCGCTAGGCTAAAGGGGCGGGCTGAGAGCCTGCCCCACTTACTGGCCGGTAGTTCCGCGGCCGTTGGTGCAGTTTTCCTGGCAATGCAGGTAACCGGCATGCGGCGGCGCATGGAACGGGAAGCGATCGAGCAGCGGCACGTCGTTAGAGTTCACGCCGTCGCCCAACTCATTGTTCGGAGCTACGTTGAAGCCCGAGACGAGCACGCCGGCGGTGGCGCGCAGCCCGATATCGACTACGTCGTCACCCGGCCGTCGCCCGCCGTTGGGCCATCCGGCGAGGTCTCCGCCCAGCGGACCCAGACGGCTCTGCTGCGCGGTGGGAATCCCCGCAACGCTCAAGTCGATGCGCGTGATGTCCGGCACATACACGCCTAACAGGTCATTGCGCGGCGCCGGCGGCACGTTGAGCTTGTAGACACCCTGGAGCACGGCAGTGACGAAGAACGGATTGGAAATCAGCGGGGAGAACTGCGCGTCGTCGGCCGGAAGGCTGCGGTTCCAATAATCCTTCATGCCCAGGGGAATCAGCAGCTCGACGGTGAGCGGGTTGCCCACGCGGTCGACCTGCACATAGTCGCCGAACTGCACCGGATCGTTGGGGCTTTGGCGCACCGTTACCTGCTGGCGCATGGTGGTGGCCCAGGCAGCGATATGCGCGTTGGTGTCGGTGGTGCTGGTCGGAATGGAGCCGTCGGCGGTGACCATGCCGATGGGCACTTCCACTGCGATCAGACTGATGTTGTATCCGGCAAAGCCGTCCACGGCGCTGGGATAAGCGGCCCCCTGGCCCTGGTCGGCGGAACCGGCCAGCACCGGCGCCGGAGCGCGGAAATTGAGGTAATCGAAAGTGGCGCCGCTATCGAAATAGAACGCGTCGTCGCGCGGGCCGGCGAACACGCGCATACCGTTCGACAGCGTGAAGATGGAAGGCTGGCCCAGGTTCTGCTCATAGTTGGGCGTGCCGTTGGGGCCGGTGTTGGGCGGGGCCACCGTGAGCGCATGGCCGTTTACGTCGGTATAGAAAAAGCTGGCCGTGTTGGCAGTCAGGTTGCGGATCACGACGACGTAGCTTTCCTGCAGGTAGATACCTGGGTCGTCGATGCTGGTGATCTGGCCCAAATACGAGATGAAAGGCGCGTTGGGCGCGATGGTGTCGACGAAGACGAAATCGATCTGCATGTCCGGATTACCATCGAGACCGCGTGCGTTATTGACGTTGAACCTGTACAGGACGCTATTCGAAAACTTGTAATAGCTGGGCCCGTTATCCGGATTCTGGAACCCCTGAAGGCTCATGCTCATCACCACGCTGTTGGTATGTCCGGTCTCCCAACTGCGAAAGATGTAGAAATCGTTCAGGTTGGCTGTTTGATCTTCGAGCAGCAGTGGACCATTGCGATGGCTGGCGGCGAAGGCGCCGGATGCCACTAACAGGACGGCCGCGGCTGCGCGGAAGGCGTTGAGTCGCATTCTTCCCTCCTCGGTGAAGTTGACTTCAAGGGGGTATACGAGGGGGCGGTGCGATTTGGATTTAACGAAGAGAAGAATGAGCCGGCGTCCCCAGGAGTGGGGACGCGGCACGCAGAGTGCGTGCGCCACGTAGGAACCGGGCCAGACGGTCCATGGCAGGCTCGAGGATCTCGCGTCCGGCTGCGTAGCAGATGCGGACGGAGCCTTCGCCGCCCGCCCCGAATGCCACGCCGGGGGCCAGGCCAACCTTGCACTCTTCGAGCAGCTTCCGGCAAAAGCCGAACGAGTCCGTGAGGCCGTCGATTTTGGGAAAGAGATAGAAGGCCCCGTCGGGGGTGGGCACCGTGACGCCGGGCATGGCGCTGAGCGCGCCGAGGCAGAGGTCGCGGTTTTGCTTGAGGCGCTCCAACATGCACACCAACTCCGTTTCGCCGTGGGCCAAAGCCGCCTCGGCCGCTTTCTGCGCAAAGCTGGGCGCATGCGACACGATGAACTCGTTCAACTGCGTGGCCTTCTGCGCCAGGTCGCGGCGAGCTACCAGCCAGCCCACGCGCCAGCCGGTCATGCAGTAGGTCTTCGAGAAGGACTGCACCACCATGACCGCATCGTCGCGGGTGGCTTTACGCAGGATGGACGGCACCGGCACGCCCAGCGGGCCGCCTGCATAATAGAGCCGGTCATAGACTTCATCGGCCAGCAGCCAGAGGCCGTGGCGGCGGGAGAAACCGAGCAGGCGCTGCTGTTCCTCGTCAGTGGCCACCCACCCCAGGGGATTGGATGGCGAAGTATACAGCAGCAGGCGGGTCCGCGGCGTGACGGCCGCCTCCAGGGCGTCGAAGTCGATGGCGTAGCGTTCGCCCAAAAGGGGATGCGGGATTTGCCGCACAACCGCGTTGGCCAAGGCGACGCTCGACGAGCCATTGGGCCAGGCGGGGGTCAGCACCAGGGCCTCGTCGCCGGGATCGAGCACGGCGCGAATCGCGAGGTTCAAGGCTTGCACGCCCGAAGCAGTGACGACGATCTCCGAGGCCGGGTCCAGTTCGACTTGGTGCAACTCGCCATACTGCCGGGCGATGGCGCGGCGCAACGAAGGCAGCCCGGCATTCTCGGTGTAGAAGGTGTAGCCGTCGTGCAGGGCGTCGATGGCGGCGCGCTTGATGAAGTCGGGCGTGGGCAGGTTGGATTCGCCAAAATACAACCGCAGCACGCCCTGCATGGACATGGCGATTTCGGCCAACTCGCGGATGCGGGAGTGCGGAACGTGCTCGACGGAACTGGCGACGTGAGGCATTTCTGGGGCTGCGGAGAGCCCGGTTTACAGGGTCTTCAGGTACGCGATGAGATCGGTCTTTTCGTCGTCGCCCAGCATTTCTTTGTAAGCGGGCATACCGTTGCCGCCCTCGTCGATCTGGGAGCGCACGTTCTCTTCCGTGGGCTTCTTGCCGTTGTTCAGCTTGTCCTTGCTGAAGAGACCCTTTAGCCCCGGCCCCATTTTCTTTTCGGTGCTATCGGCGTTGTGGCAGGGGGTGCACTGCTGGAAGACTTCTTTCCCTTTATCGGGGTCTCCCTTCTTGGCCGCCAGAGCGGCCGAGGAGGCGATGGCCAGGGCCATGCCAAAAGCGAAGGCTTTCGAATGATACATAAAGGTTAGTGTTCTCCGGATGGGCGAACAACCAGTCTACAATTTTTTGGGTAGGTGGCGCTGCACTCGCGCGGACGAGTGCGAGCGCCACCTCGGATGCGGGGTACTACGGAATCATGGTCAGCAGGTTCAGGGTGTTGGTGGCATCGTCGACATAGAAGAGCCCTTCGTGAGCCACGGCCAGCCCGAAGAGCGCACCATTTCCGGGTGGCATGCCGCTTGAATCCAGCAGCCCCTCGCCAACCTGCGCGCCGCCAGGCGTGGTTTCGATCAGCAGCCCGTTATTGCCGTTTACTGAAAGAATGTCGCCATTGGATGGACGGATGGCGAGACCCAGGGGATCGTTGAAAGACGGACTGGTGGATACGGTCACGCCGGTGCCCGCGCTCATCGGACGGCTAACCGCACTGGCAATCGAGGCAATCCGGTTATCCAGGCTGTCGGCGACATACAGCGTCCCATTCGCACTCAGTGCGAGTCCGGTAGGACCAATAACCAGCGCGGCGGGGTCCGTTCTTTCGGGGAAGCCAGAACCGATGGTGGTGATGGAATCAAGGGTTGGGATGGCCGGCATGCCGGCTGCCAAGTTACTCAAGCCGATGCGAACGACTGTGCCCTGGTTCACCAGGCTGCCGTTGCCGGCCACCGTGCCGTTCAGCACGTTGCTGACGAACAGGTCTGCCGTGGAACCCTGGTCCAAAGCAGTCATATCCCAGGGACCATTGATGAGACTGTCGGCGATGGTTTCGACGACTGTGCCCCAGCTATTCAATACGAGCAGACAACCGGCTTGCGCGGTGGCGGACGTACCGTCAGAGGTTGGCAAACTACCCACGATAACCCAGCCGGAGCGCAGGACCGCCAAAGCCGTGGTGAGGCCGACACCTCCGGGGCACGGGCCGGGAAGAGTAGCGGCATTGATCCAGGCAAACAAGCTGACCGCGCCGTTGGGCGCGATATCCACAATGGTCGTACCGGTACCCTGCTGGTTGGAGACATTGTTGAAGTTGCTCACCAGAATGTGACCTTTAACCAAGTTTCCCATGGAGGCGGGTACCACAGCCACACCATAAGGATTCACGTCGCCGTTGGACGGCACGGTGGACGCGACCGTTACGATAGATAGCTTCTGGGCCGGCAGGCCGGCCGCTATCGCCATCATAGCCAGTGCACCCATCCACCGGCTAGTAACATACTGTTTCATGTCAGAAATTCCTCCTTAAGTCAGTCTAACTCGATGTTAGGCTTCGAACCGCACTCTAAATAACATAAATAAGGTCACTCTTGTAAATTGACGGATCAAGCCGGACTGAAAGTCACAAGTGTAAAGGGGCCGCGGGCAGGACCCAGACGCCGGCGCCGGCCGAGAGCCTGCTCCACAATACGCTATGATGAAGGCATCAATTTTATGAACCAAGACGGCATTCAAGAAGGCCTCACTTTCGATGACGTCCTGCTACAGCCGGCGCGCAGTGGCGTACTGCCCGCCGACGCGGATACGCGCACGCGGCTGACGCGCAAGATTGCCCTGAATATTCCCATTGTGAGCGCGGCCATGGATACCGTGACGGAATCGCACCTGGCGATCGCGCTGGCCCAGCAGGGCGGAATCGGCATCGTGCACCGCAATATGTCCGTCGAGCGGCAGGCCGAAGAGGTAGACCGGGTCAAACGCAGCGAGAGCGGCATGATCGTGGACCCCATCACGATCGGGCCGGATCAGAGAATCTCGGACGCCAGGGAGGTGATGAGCCGGTATCGGATTTCGGGCGTCCCGGTGACGGAGGGGCCGCGGCTGGTGGGCATTCTGACGAACCGCGACTTGCGCTTCGAGACGCGCTCCGACGTGCCGATCCGGGATGTGATGACCAAGGACAACCTGATCACGGTGCCGGTGGGCACTACGCTGGAGGAAGCCGAGGCCATCCTGCACCAGCACCGCGTGGAGAAGTTGCTGGTGGTGGACGATCACTATCATCTGAAGGGCCTGATCACGGTCAAAGATATTCAAAAGAAATTGAAATATCCGAATGCCGCGAAAGACGAGCAAGGCCGGCTGCGCGTGGGTGCGGCCATCGGCGCCACCGAGAATTTTCTGGAACGGGCGCAGGAACTGGTGGCGCGCAAGGTGGATGTGCTGGCGATCGACACGGCGCATGGGCACACGGAGCGCGTGATGGCGGCGGTGAAAGCGGTGAAGCGGGCACTTCCCGAGGTGCAACTGATCGCCGGAAACGTGGCCACGTATGAGGGCGCTTGCGAATTGATCTCGCTGGGCGTGGATGGGATCAAGGTGGGCATCGGCCCGGGATCCATTTGCACCACGCGGGTGGTTTCCGGCGCAGGCGTGCCGCAGCTTACCGCTATCAGGGACTGCTCGCGAGCCGCGCAGCCGGCGGGCGTGCCGTTGATCGCGGATGGCGGGATCAAGTTTTCCGGCGACATCACGAAGGCGATCGCCGCCGGCGCCGATGCGGTGATGATCGGCAGCCTGCTGGCGGGCACCGACGAAAGCCCCGGCGAGACCGTCCTGTTCCAGGGGCGCACGTTCAAGACCTATCGCGGGATGGGATCGATGGGCGCGATGCAGGGCAATGCCGACCGTTACGCGCAGGACGCTAACGGCAAGCTGGTGCCGGAGGGCATCGAGGGCCGGGTGGCGGCGAAGGGGCCGCTGGCCGAGCTGGTTTATCAGCTGGTGGGGGGGCTGAAATCCGGCATGGGCTACTGCGGCGCGCCGGACATTCAGGCGCTGCACGAGAGTGCGCGATTCCTGCGGGTGTCTCCGGCGGGCCTGCGCGAGAGCCATGTGCACGACGTGGTGATTACCAAGGAAGCGCCCAACTACCGTATCGAGTAAGCGAGTGGCCGAAAGCGACGCGGCCGGTCGGGGGAACTGAGAGGCTGCCGGTGGCCGAGGTCTGCCTGGACCATTGCCTAACCGGGAAACGGCCGGGGCCATTCCGGGGGCGGTGGCTGGCCTGGGGGTCGACTGGGGGCGCGGGGCAGGATAGCGGGCCTTGCGGAGGGGCGGTGAGGGGTGCAGGGTCGCCGGAAATTTCGGGATCGTGTTGCATCCGGCTGCACGGGGTCACATCGGCGGGGGCTTCCGCTGCGGCGGGCGTTGCGGCAGGTGATGGGGCGGGATCGTCGGTTTCCGGGTCCCTTTCGATGTTGCAGAGGCCCGGCAGGTTGGCATAGTCCTGTTCGATGATGGCCGAGTCGAGGAGCTTTTCGCCGTCGGGATCCGGGGCGGGTTCGGGCATGGACCAGCCGGTCTTGGGGAGCTGGGGGCGTTGCAAAATGAACATGGCGGTGCGCAGCAGGACGGCGGGCGACGACTTGGGATTCTCGAGGATGGCGAGGAGGGTGTCTAAGGCGCGGTTGCTGAGCTGGTGGAGGGCATCGCGGCGGGCGAGGACGAATTCGGCGCGGGCGTGGTGGAGGGCGGCGGAGAACGGCTGGCAGGTCTTCATCCAGCGGTAGACGGTGACGCGGTGGACGCCGTAGGCTGCGGCGGCATCCGTTAGAGTAGAACCGGCGGCGAGGGCGTTGGCGACGCATTGCTGGACGGTGGAGAGGGGAGGTTGGCTATCGTGGTGTCCCATGCCCGACGGTAGCACGCGGGTTTCGGCTGGGGGCGGGGACTCGGGGGCAGTTTTGTTTGTTTTCAGTGCGATGCGGGGGAATGTCGATCTGTGATCGCCTGACGGGCTGCGGCCCTCGCAGGCTTGGAGCCTGCCCCACTAAAGTGAAGGACAAAATGAAAAAGCCTCCAATTGCTTGGAGGCTTCTTGTTTAGACCGGGCAACTTCCTACTCTCCCACACACTCGCGCGTGCAGTACAATCGGGGCTGAGAGGCTTAACTGCCGTGTTCGGGATGGGAACGGGTGGGTCCCTCTCGCTGGAATCACCCAGAAGATCGGTCGCCAGGGAGGACGCGGCGAATCTTGTAAAAGACTGAATATTTGACGGGCGTACGTTGCACTTCATGGGCGGCCTGAGAGGCCGCCGCAGGCTGAGAGCCTGCCCCACTTTGTGCTTACAGCAAATTTTATGGTCAAGCCGAACGAGCAATTAGTAACGGTCAGCTCAACGTATTACTACGCTTACACACCCGTCCTATCAAACTGGTAGTCTACCAGTGCTCTTATTACCTTTTACGGTTGGGAGATCTCATCTTGAGGAAGGTTTCACGCTTATATGCATTCAGCGTTTATCCTAACCGAACTTCGCTACCCAGCTATGCTCCTGGCGGAACAACTGGAACACAAGAGGTTCGTTCACCCCGGTCCTCTCGTACTAAGGGCAAGCCCCCTCAAATCTCCTACGCCCACCACAGATAGGGACCGAACTGTCTCGCGACGTTCTGAACCCAGCTCACGTACCGCTTTAATAGGCGAACAGCCTAACCCTTGGGAGCTTCTACACCCCCAGGATGCGATGAGCCGAC
>DATKFU010000122.1:0-48500 GCA_035511215.1 Bryobacteraceae bacterium
GCGCGGATGCCTGTTTGAAGAAATTGAGCAAGCCGCGGCGAAAGGCCAAGCCGTGACTGCGCTGTGTCAGATGACCGGCGTGAGCCGGGCTGGTTTCTATCGCTGGCGGGTACCGTGCCAGGCTACTCCAGTGGAAATGGAACTGCGCGATCGAATGCAAAAAGCCGCTTTGGAATCGCCGGCGTACGGATACCTCAGAATTACGGCGGAACTGCAGCGTCATGGTTTCGAGGTCAACCACCAGCGTGTGCTGCGGATGATGCGGGAAGACAATTTGCTGTGCCTACGTAGGCGCGCCTTCGTGATCACGACGACCGACTCGCGACACCATCTGCCGGTTTACCCGAACCTGGCCCGCGCCTTCACACCAACGGCCGTCAACCAGCTTTGGGTCGCCGACATCACTTACATTCGCCTGCGTGCCGAGTCGCGTATCTGGCTGTAGTGCTGGATGCCTTCTCGCGCCGCGTGATCGGATGGGCCCTGGGCCGGACGCTGGAAGCCGAATTCACCCTGGCTGCCCTGCGGATGGCTTTGCGCGAACGCTGCCCGCCGCCTGGCTGGATGCACCATTCCGATCGGGGCGTGCAGTACGCCTCCGGCGCGTATGTCGCGACGCTCTTGCAATACCATGCGATGATCAGCATGAGTCGCAAAGGGAACCCCTACGACAACGCCGCCTGTGAGTCGTTTATGAAGACGTTGAAATACGAGGAGGTCTATCGTAACGAGTACCGCTACCTGCCGGAGGCGCGCGCGTCTATCGGCCAGTTCCTGGACAGGTTTATAACCAAAAGCGGCTACACTCCGCTCTCGGCTATGTGCCGCCAGCGGAATTCGAGCAACAGGGAGGCGGTGCATGATCCGATCACTGCACGCCCTGCTGCATTGGGGGCTCTGCCCCCAAACCCCCGGGATTTACCGCCTTCCGGCCAGAATGTCTCATCTTTTCGGAGGCGGCCCAGGCCGCCTCCGCGCCATTCCGGCTGCCGGGTCGGCGCTCGGGTTGCGTCCCCGCATAGCCCTATCCTCCGCCCGGGTACTCCCAGGGTGGACGACCGCAACCTCGCCGTGCAATAATTCTTCAGCGGACGGCGATTACCCCCCTTAACTTTGTGTCTCGCCCCAGGGGTTCACTTCACCCCCCGATGAACCCGGTCGTGCAGGTCCCGTAGCCGGTCCTCCACTCCCTGCTCATACATTTTCCAGGTCACCTGATCCACGCCTGCCGCCGCGCTCCGTTTGATGTTGTAGAAGCATTCTCGCAACAGGTCGATGCTCAGATGATGCAGTAGTGCAGTGAACTTTTCTTGCTTCCTTTCCTTTGCCGCTCGACGCACGCCCTCCAGCCCCTGGGACATGCTTAGGTCGCCCTGTGTCGGTCGCATGTGTGGCTTTCGGACGTTCTCCTTGGTCTCAGGCCTTCCCTCCAGGCTCTCCGCGGTTGGTTGCCCTTCCTTGTTCGAACCCTTCATCGGTACTACGCCCAAGTCCGACTCCTGGCCCGCGTGCCCGTGGGTCTTCTGGCCTTGGCCTTCTCCCACCGGTCTGCCGCCGGACTGCGCCGCAGATGCGGACCAGGTATCCCGGTTCTCGTACATGATGTTTCCGGACGTGCGCGGGGTCTCCGACTGCGCAGGGTCGCGCGAGGACTTCGTATTGGCGCCCCCGTTCGTGTGGTCTTCGCCGTTCGTTATCGGATCGACACCCTGGACTTTTTCTTTCACAGCTCCATACCCGGCCTGTCCGTGCCCCTGTCTACGCTTCGCCCCCAGCCTCTCGACTGACGGTGCAAGACTCGGGGTCAGGATGGGTCACTACTCCTTTCCCGTAAGACTCTTTCATTCTCTACACCATGCCGGTTTATCCCGGCGCACAACGAACCCAATTCCCAGCCTGAGACATCGCCGCGTAGGCCCGCCTAAACCAACGCCGCCGTCCGGCGATTTTGCACCACAAGATCTGTTACTATGTTCAGGCAACGAGGTTCGAGATGAAACTGCATCCGATCGATGTCGCGATCATCGTGATCTACGTCGCCACCTCCGTCCTCCTGGGCTATTGGGTTTCGAAACGCGCCTCGCGCGACACCAAAGCTTATTTCCTGGGCGGCAATACCCTGCCCTGGTATTTCCTGGGCGTGTCCAACGCCTCCGGCATGTTCGATATCGCGGGGACCATGTGGCTGGTCTACCTGATGTTCATTTATGGTTTGAAGAGCGTCTGGATCCCCTGGCTCTGGCCGGTCTTCAACCAGATCTTTCTGATGGTCTATCTGTCCACCTGGCTGCGCCGCTCCAATGTCACCACGGGCGCCGAGTGGATCCGCACGCGCTTCGGCACGGGCCGCGGCGCGCAGCTCTCGCACATGATTGTGGTGATCTACGCGCTCGTCAGCGTCATCGGTTTTCTCACCTATGGCTTCAAGGGCATCGGCAAATTCGCCGTCGATTTTCTGCCCTGGCATTTCTCCGCCAACCAATACGCGCTCATCTTGATGGGCATCACTACCTTCTATGTGGTGAAGGGCGGCATGTTCAGCGTAGTAATCACTGAGGTGCTGCAGTTCTGCATCCTTTCCGTAGCGTCGCTGGCCATTGGCATCATCGCCATCGCTCGCGTCTCGCCGGAGGCCCTGCGCCGCGTGATCCCCGCGGGCTGGGAGCAGATCTTCTTCGGCTGGCATCTGAACCTGGATTGGTCGGGATTGATCGCCGCCGTGAACACGAAAATCGCCGAGGACGGCTACACCATCTTCGGCGCTTTCTTCATGATGATGCTCTTCAAGGGCATCCTCATCAGCATGGCGGGGCCTGCGCCCAACTACGATATGCAGCGTATTCTTTCCACCAAGAATCCGCGCGAAGCTTCCATGATGAGCGCCATGGTGAACGTGGTGTTGAACGTGCCTCGCTATTTCATGATTACCGGACTGACTATCCTCGCGCTGGTGTTCTATAGCGATAAGATCCGCGCCATGGGACAGGCTATGGATTTCGAAATGGTGCTGCCCGATGCGCTCAGTCAGTTTGTCCCGGCCGGTCTGCTGGGCCTCCTGGTGGCAGGCTTGCTGGCCGCCTTCATGTCCAACTTCGCCGCCACGGTGAACGCCGCGCCGCCTTACATCGTGAACGACCTATACCGGAAGTATCTGAACCCGAACGCCAGTGAGCGGACTTGCGTGCGCCTCAGCTACGTCGCGTCCTTCGGCGTGGTGGTCCTGGGCATTTCCTTCGGATGGTTTGTAACCTCTATCAATACCGTGATCCAGTGGATCGTTTCGGCGCTCTGGGGAGGTTACACGGCGTCAAACGTACTGAAGTGGTATTGGTGGCGATTCAACGGCTACGGTTATTTCTGGGGCATGGTCACGGGCATCGCCGGGTCGCTGATCATACCGTGGACGCTGCCCAGCGTGTCCCCGCTCAATTCGTTTCCCATCATCGTGGGTATCTCACTGATAGGTTGCATCGTAGGAACGTTACAGACTAAGCCTGAGGATGATGCCGTGCTGAAAGATTTCTACCGGCGGGTGCGGCCGTGGGGCTTCTGGGGACCTATCCGCGACAAGGTAATGCGGGAAGATCCGTCGTTCCGGCCGAACCCGGATTTCCTGCGCGATATGTTCAACATCGTGGTGGGCATCGCCTGGCAAACCAGTCTGATCGCATTCCCGGTCTATATCGTGATCCGCCGCTACCAGATTGCAGGGTGGGCGATTGCTGTGGTGGTAGTGACTTCCGTCATTCTGAAGTTCACCTGGTATGACCATCTGAAGAAGATGGGGGTCGAGCCGGCCTATGCGCCCGTCGCCCAGCCGGTGCGGACATAAATAAGGACGCTCTTGTGGGGCAGGCTCGTAGCCTGCAGCGGCCTCGTAGGCCGCACCGACTAACCCGCCAGTATCCCGTCGATCCGCTGCAGCTCTTCCGGTGCAAACGCGAGGTTGTTCACCGCACCGACGCACTGCTCGATCTGCTCCACCTGGCTGGCGCCAACCAGCGCGCTCGTCATCGCGCCCTGCCGCAGCACCCAGGCGAGCGCCATCCGCGCTAGAGTCTGGCCGCGTCGCCCGGCGATCTCGTTCAGCGCGCGCACCTGCCCCAGGCGCGCCTCGGTGACGTCCGTCTTCTTCAGGAACGTGCCCCGCTTCGAGGCGCGCGAGCCCTCCGGAATGCCCCGCACGTAGCGGTCTGTCAGCAGGCCTTGCGCCAGCGGCGAGAACGCGATGCCTCCAATTCCTTCGGCTGCCAACCGCTCGAAAAGGCCGTTCTCGGCGGTGCGCACGAACATCGAATACTTCATCTGGTGGATCAGGCAAGGCGTGCCGAGCTGCCGCAGGGCTGCCGCCGCGCGCGCCGTCTGTTCGGGGTTGTAGTTTGAGATGCCGGCATAAAGCGCCTTGCCGGCGCGCACGGCGCTATCGAGCGCCGACATGGTTTCCTCCACCGGCGTGTCCGGATCGGGGCGGTGCGAATAGAAGATGTCCACATAGTCGAGGCCCATCCGCCGCAGGCTTTGGTCCAGACTGGCCAGCAGATATTTGCGCGAACCCCATTCGCCATAGGGGCCCGGCCACATCAGGTAGCCCGCCTTGGTGGAGACGATCAGTTCATCGCGCCATGCGCCCAGGTCCGCGCGCAGAGCCCGGCCGAAATTCTCCTCGGCCGATCCCGGCGGAGGCCCGTAGTTGTTCGCCAGATCGAAATGCGTGATGCCCAGATCGAAGGCCCGGCATAGCATGGCGCGCATGTTCTCGAACGCATCCACGCCGCCGAAATTGTGCCAAAGGCCCAGCGAGATGGCCGGCAGGCGCAGGCCGCTCGAGCCGCAGCGGCGGTACAGCGTCTTGTCGTAGCGTTGGTCGTCGGGAAGGTACACGGGGGCATCTCCTCAGTACCACTGTACAAGGCTTCGCCCCCATCCGATGCGGATAGCCTAATGCGCGGGCAGCGCTTGCGGCTGGCCGGATGGCCGGCGCTGGCTCGGCTGAGATGCCGCTTGGGAAGCGCTCGCTGGAGCGTATTCCCCCACGGCGAACACATCGCGGTCCGGAGCCGCGAAGAACTCCCGGTGTAAAGCTTCCATGGCCGGCTGCAGATCCACTTCGCGTATCGCAAACCCGAGGCTCAATGAGGAAGATCCCTGCGAGGTCAGCCGCACGCCGGTGAGCTGCAAAACGGTGCAGGCGCGCGCCAGTGTGGAAGCAGCATTTCCGCCGTTACCGATCTTGGCAAAGCCGGCAATGCCTTCGCCGACCAGCCAGATCGCCGCACGGTCCTCCTCCACGGTGATGTCCACACTCTCATCCACTCTTCGCAGCACGTCCGAAAGCCCCGGCCAGTTCTCCACGGCGAACGAAATGCCCTTCTCGTGCGCCTGAATCAAATCGACCGGGATCTGCTCCTGCGCGAATAGGTCCGCCAGCCCGTCCGTAATGCTGGACAGCATTCCCCGGTTCTTGACCCGCAGATGCACCACGGCCATCCCCTTCGAGGTCAGGCATTTCACGATCGCGGGCGCGGTCTGCACGCTCGAAACCACGCGCGTACCCTCCACTTCCGGGCGCCGCGAATTCCGGATGACAATCGGAATCCTCTGCCGCAGGGCCGGCGCGATCGAAGCCGGCTGCAGTACCTTCGCTCCAAAGCGAGCCATCTCCTGCGCCTCCTGGTACGAGATCTCCCGCAGACGGTAGCCGCCCGCCAGAACGCGCGGATCCGAGGTCAGCATCCCGTCCACATCCGTCCATATCTGGATCTCATCAGCCGAAATCCCCGCGCCCACCAGCGATGCCGTCAAGTCTGAACCGCCGCGGCCAAGCGTAGTGGTGGCGCCGCCCGAAGTCGCGCCGATGAATCCCCCCATCACCACCACGCGGTCGCGCGCCAGCAGCCCGACGGTCCGCCGCAGGCGCGCGTAGGTGTCCCAATACCAGGGCACTGCGTGCGTGAACTGGTCGCCGGTGACAATCACTTTACGCGCGTCTACCTGCGCGGCATTGATACCCAGGTGGCGGAAAGCCTCGGCTACGATCAAGCTGGAAATCCGCTCGCCGTAGCTCAGCACCTGGTCCTGCGTCTCCGGCGTAAACGGCCGCCCCTCGCTCAGTTCCACCAGCAGCTCGTGCAATTCGCGAAACATGGGAGCGATGCTGTCGCGCCAAAACGGTTCCGCGCGCTGGCCCAACACGCCGCGGGTTTCGGTAAAGTGCATGCGGCGAAGGGCTTCTGTCTGCTGCCGTGCGGAGTACGAATCGCCGCGCGCGGCCGCGCGGACCGCGTCCAGCAACCGGTCGGTGGTCTTCCCCATGGCTGATACGACCACCACCGGCTGCCGATCCCCATGCGCTTTAACGATGGAGGCTGCTTGCTCAATTGCGCCGGCGGACTCAAGCGACGAGCCGCCGAATTTCATGACTATCATGCCCCCATGTTATCCGGCGTGCGATAAGGAACCCATAAGACCCCGCTAAGGAAGTTATCAGGGAAACCTTTGGCCATGTTTGGCAATGGTAACGTGGGGCAGGCTTTCAGCCTGCGCGGGACTCCCAGTCCCGCCCGGAGCCCTTCGCCATCTTCCGCTCATAAGCCCAATCCTCAATCCGCAAATAAGCGCGGATAGCATGCGCCGCCACACTGCGCAGCGGCTCCGGCGGCCACGGGATAACCCGTCGGTTCACGAACGGGCATGCCGTGTTTTCCGTCTTGCGCTCCAGCAGCAGGTCCGCCAGCGTAATCGCGTTCTGGTGCGTAGTGGAAACGCCGTGACCCATGCAGCCGAGGCTATAGACCGCGCGCGGGTCGCCTAGAAACCCAAGCGCCGGCGTCAGATCCAGCGTTACGGAAAACGGGCCGCCCCAGCGATGCGTGACCTTCACATCCTTCAGCGCGGGAAAGAGCAGACGGGTATGTTCTTCCAAATGGCGCCACGCGGATGCGCTCGAATCCACATCCATGTTCCCGCCCGAGCTAAGACCCACCGGCCCGCCGCCCATGGCCAGCCGATTGTCCGGCGTGATGCGGTAATAGTGAATCAGGTTGCGTGCGTCCTCCACGCCGTTGCGCTCCTGCCACCGTATGTGGGCGAAGTGCCGGTCGCTGAGCGGCTCGGTGGCAATCATGTAAGTCCATGCGGGCGCCTGCCGGTTCTTCAATTCGGGAATCAGATGCGAGTAGGCGTTGGTGGCGAGCACCATCTTATCGGCGGTGACTGTGCCGCCGGGAGTCCGCAGTCTGAACTTCGCGCCGCGCTGGATTTCGGCCACGGGCGTCTGTTCGTAGACCAGCGCCCCGCGCGCTATGGCCAGCCGTTTCTCCTCGCGCACCAGCTTGGCGGGATTGACCAGGCCCAACCGCGGCTCCCACCAGGCGCCCAGGTACAGCTCGGAATCGACCTTGGCGCGCGCGGCATCCTGGTCCAGCCACTCGATGCCCTGTATACCCAACTGATGCGCCAGGTCGATATCGTGCCGGAGGCGCTTCACATAGCCCGGCGTGGTGGCCATGCGCAGAAAGCCCGGCCGGGTGTAATCGCATTGAAGCTGGTTGTCCCGGATCAGTGACTCCAGTCCGTCCACCGCGCGCTCCATGTAGGCGTGCGCCTCGCGCACGAACGGCTTGCCTTTTAGCATGGCCGTTGGCCCGATGGCCAGGCCCACCACCGTCATGGAGAAGGAGCCATTGCGGCCGCTCGCGCCATAGCCGGCATACTTATGCTCCAACACGGCTACGCGCATGCCCGGCTCTTGTTTCAGCAAGGTGTGAGCGGTGGCGATACCGGTGAAGCCGCCGCCCACGATGGCCACATCCACGGTGGCATCGCCCCGGAGGGGCGGACCAGGTTCATAAGGGCCGTATTCCGCCAGCCAGAGTGACAGCGGCGATCGGGGAAGTGAGTGAGTCATTTGAGCTGAAACCGCGCCACCGCCTTGCCAAAATGAATCTCGTCGCCAGGCTCCAGCTTCGTCCCGCGCGCCGTGCGATGCACTTCCTGGCTCAGTCCGTCGCGCACGATCCGGATGCCGCAGTCTGCGGTACCGCCTGGGTCCCGCTTGTACCAGCGGTCGTTGAACAGGCGGTATTCGCCCGCAGCCTTGTCGTGCATGATGTGCGCATGCTCGCGCGAAACCGTACGGTTAATTTCGGTGTCTTCGGTAAATGCAAGATCGTTGCGCCGGATCATGCCTTCGGAACGGTACACATCCACGGTGCGGCCGATGTTCGTGCGGGATTTGGAAAGCGTGATCTCCGCCGCGTTGGCCCGGCCTTCCACGATGACCAGCCTCGCCGGACGACGCGGCGCGGCCGCGGTGCGCTCCTGTGACTCCGCCTCCACCCGCACCCACCGTTCGCCGGGAGCGGGAAGCTCGCGCGTCACGTGCACGGTCACCTGCAGGTCCTCCGGATAGCGGCATTCATTCCGGTCCAGGCTGCCGCGGAGTTCCTGCTCGAAATATGTGCGGAAGAACTTGCCGGTGAAAGTGGCAGCTCGGCTGTCTTCGATGCCGCGCAGGTGAATGTGGACCACGTTGAACGGGAAAACTTTCTTGCCGCCCAGGCGGTAGCTTTTCTCGCGAACCTGATCCAAAATGGCGAGCCGGATCTCGGCCACTTCGGGCGGCTCGTCGCCTTGTCCCTGCGTGAACGGGCCTTCAAAAACCGTCCGCCCGAATTTCTCGATAAAGTCAGCCAGGTTCACGGTACCAGTCCCAAGTTCTTTGCAGCCTCCATGATCTCACGCGCGATGGGCGCAGCGACCTGGCCGCCATAGCCGCCATGTTCCACCAGTACCGCGAACGCGATGCGGTGCCCGGCGTCTCCGTCATACGGCGCGAAGCCCGCGAACCAGGCGTGCGGCTCGCCGGCGCCGAGTTGCGCGGTGCCGGTCTTGCCGGCCAGGTTGACGGGGGTTTCCGCCATGGCCTGCCGCGCCGTGCCGTCGGTCACCACCAGCCGCATGGCGCCGCCGATAAACCTGGCCGGTTCCGCCGCCACGATGGTGCGCGGGGCATCCTGGCGCGCATTGCTTTCGTCCATCACCCAGCGGCCCTGCGGCATCGCACCGCCCGCGGCAATAGTGGCCGCTACCCGCGCCATCTTGAACGGCGTGATCAGCAGCGGCCCCTGGCCGTATGACGCGAAGGGTAGGGCCGCCTTCAACTCCGCTTCGTCGCCCGACGGAATGTCCAGCAAATCGGCGGTCTGCCGCAGCGCCTGCCATCCTACCCGGTAAGTTCCGAGCTGCGCGAAATAGGCATTGCAGGAAACCTCAATGGCGCGTTGCATGGCCAGCGTGCCATGCGGTTTGTCTTTGATGTCATCGCGTATGGGCCTGCGCCAGCCTTCCACCATGTCGCCGGCGCGTCCGTCCGGCAACCGGCGGCAGGTGAACGTTTGATTCCTCGAGTTCGCGTCCAACCGCAGGGCCGCCATGGCCGTCACCAGCTTGAAGGTCGAGCCCGGCGGATACTGCCCGTAGCGTGCGCGGTCGAGCAATTCATCGTCCGTAGGCGGTCGATTGCGGGCGACAGGCGGCGCCGCTTCGGGCATGCTGACCATCGCCAGCACATCGCCGGAATTCGCATCCATCACTACAGCCGCGCCTTTCTCCTTATTCGCCCGCTTCAGGTGTTGGCGCAGGATCTCCGCCGCGCGCATCTGCAGCCGGATATCCAGCGTGGTGCGCACGTCGCGGTTGCGCGCGAGCAGGCTGCGCAGCGCCGGATTTCCGGGCCGATGGCGATGGCGCACCAGCGCCACCAGTTCGGAATACTGGTAGCCTTGCAGCCGCGCATTGGAATCGTGCTCGACCAACGAGGCGTTCGCCGCATGGAAATTCTCGCCCGTGCGCAGGTCGCCCAGAAAATGCGCGGTCACCGGGCCGAACGGATAATGGCGCGAGTCCAGACGCGAACACGCCTGATCGATGGTCACGCCCAGTGCCTGATACTGCGCGCGCCGGTCAATCAGTTCCTTCCAGTTGCTGGTGGCCAGCAGCACGCCGTTACGATCGAAGATGTCGCCGCGGGGAATCTCGCGGGCAATCGAGTTGATGCGCGGATTGTGCTGCGCGCGCTTCACGCCGTCGTCTTCGAATACGTGGGCGTCGCGGGCCAGATATTCACGGTCGTCGACAACCTGGTAGCGCGCCGCGAACGAAAGCAACACCATCGCGCAGGCCGCCAGCGCCGCGCCGGCGAAGCGCATCGGTGCGCGGAACAGCGTGCGCGCCCCCTGCGGCGCGGCGTTGCCCCTTGGCCTGCCCTTCGATATCGCCAGTAGCAGCGCGAAGATGAAGAAGTTCGCCAGCATGGCCGTATTCCCGGAGCTAAGAAATGGCGAAACCACTCCCGAGAGCGGCAGCGCTCCCAGCACGCCCGCGGAAATCAGCAGCATCTCGAAAGCCAGCAGCGACGCCAGCCCCAGCGCCAGGAAGAAGGCGTAATCCCCCACCGCCCGCAGCGAAATGCGAAAGGCGCGGTAGATCAGAAACCCAAACAGCAGCGCCACGGTCGCAACACCCGCGAAGCCCCACTCTTCGCCGATGGCCGGCAATACCAGGTCCGTGCTCCCCGCCGGAATCATGCCGGGGTCGCCGTAGCCAGGTCCGGAGCCCCACACGCCGCCCGTCGAGAACGCCCACAGCGCATGCGCCAGTTGGTTGCCTCCGTGCACGTCGTTGTCCCAAGGCGAGAGCCACATGTCGATGCGCTCCACCACCGTGCGCGGCTGTCCGAAATGGTGGCCGACGAACACCGCCGCCACCAGAATCGCAATCCCCAAAACCGCCAGTCCGGCCCGCCCATGCGCCACCGAGAACATGGTCAGAAACAGGAAAAACAGGACCAGCGCCGGTCCCAGATCCTTCAGCACGAAGAACAGCAGGATGGCGGCCGCAACGGCGCAAGCCACCGGCATCAGGTGCGCCAGGCGCGGCACGCCCAGCCGTACGCCCATGCCCCGCAGACCCTTCTGGCGCAGATCCCGAAGCCTCTCCCAATTGCGCGCGAAGTATCCGGCCAGGAACAGGACCACCAGGATCTTGATCGCTTCGACCGGCTGAAACGGCCCCAGGTTGACCTTGTTGTCGCTCGATCCCGGACCCGTGCCGAAGCGCAGCAGCAGGGCGAACAGCGCGAACGCGGCCAGCAGCGGCGTGTAGATCCAGTCCGCCAGCCGCCGGTAATCGAGCGCCCGCACCAGCGGCAGCAGCAGCAGCAGGCAGCCCAGAAAAACACCCAGCGCGAACTTGCGGAATTCGAGCGTATCGCGCAGAGGGTCGCGCAGGCTTACCATCAGGATCAGGCCGATGCCTGAGAGCAAATGCAGCGCCGGCAGAATCGCGGAGTCGCCCGCAAAGCGGCGCGCGCGCCAAGCGAACCAGACCAGGTGGAAGCCGCTCAGGTAGATAGCCGACCAGGTCAGGTACGCGTTGCGAAATTCGCCGGGAGTGCGCACCACCCACAAAGGCTTCAGCCTGGACACCGGCAGCAGCGGCTTGCGATTTTGGCGTAGCCGCGCCAGCGTGCCGACATTGGGCAATGGTTTGTGCAGCGACTGGGCCGCGCGCAGAAACGCAAACAGCTTATCGGCATCCGCCTCGCGCTCCGCCTGGTCCTGAATCACGTCCAGAAAAGGCAGGAGTTGACCGGCGCTTGACACCGTATTCAGATTCAACAGATCGCCATGCCGCAGCCGCTCGGAAACATCGGGAAAGTTTTGCGTTTTGGCCGCATACACGAAGGCCAGCCCGCCAACCACCAGGACCGATGCGCCGGCCAGCCAATTCATCGCGGGGCGGGACTCCAGTCCTGCGTACGGCGCCCACGCCGGCCTGCGCGAGAGCCGGTCCTGGCGGACACCGGCAGACCTGCAGGCGCTCCCCACCCGTTGTCCGGAACATGGGCGGCTGTGAAATCCTCGCGCGCCGCCGTCACATTTCCAGCTTGCAGTTCCTCAAAGCCGCGCAACCGGTGGGCCGCGGCCATCTGCTCCAGTTCCCGCGGACCGAGCCGGTACCCCAGCCGCCCGGCGGCGGCCAATTCCTCCAGCGCGTCGCCGGGCAGCGATGCCAGCAGGTCGACCCGCGCCAGCCCCAGATGCGGAAGGGGCGATTGCGGCAAGTCGCGCGCGGCATCCTGAAAACGGGCCCGCGCGTCGTCGGGCTTGCTCCGCCCGAGCGCGGAGTATCCGCGCGCCAACGCCAGCTTGCCGGCCATCTCCCGGCCGCCCGCCCCCAGATCCGTGGCCCGCGTCAGGAAGAGCTCCGCCTTTCCCCAATCGCCGTCCGCGAGCGCCTGGGCGCCGGTCTTTTCATACGCGGTACGGAGCGGCGGCCGCAAATACTCCACCGGCGAAAACCTGCCCAGGAAGGCGAACTGGTCCCGCAGGTTCGTATACAAGGACCAATCGGCGGTGGCGCGAATCTGCCGGCTAGCCCTCCAATAGCGCGAACAGTAGCTGGTCCCTATAAAAAGCAACATCCCGGCCAGCACCCAGCCGAGCGCACTCGCGATGCGCCCCGCCATCCGCAGCGCTTTGTGGGAACGCCGCGCGCGCCGCGGCTTGGATGCCTGCCCCGATTCGACGGTGGGATTCGGTTTCCACGCGCTGCGCTTTTCCTTGCCCGCCACCGTCTCCGCGCCTTCCAGGAACGCTTTCAGATCGCCGCCAAATGCCGCGGCCGACTTATATCGCCGCTCCGCGGCGGGTGCCAGCGCTTTGCCGATCACGGACTTCAGCGGAGCCGGGCAGCTCGCCGGCAGCGCCCGCGGCGGCCGTCCCGATTGAATCAGCCTTTCCAGCTTGCGGGTGTCTTCGGCCTGGTAGGGCGGCGCACCCGCCACCATCTCGTACAGCGTCACGCCCACCGCCCACAGATCCGCTTGCTGATCGACTTGCGAGCGGCCCAGGCGCTCCGGCGAGCAATAGCTGGGACTTCCGAAATTGTGGAAAGTGAAATCGCGATCCGGCCGCAGCGTTTTGGCGATTCCGAAATCCAGCAGCCGAACAGTTTCGTTCAGACCCAGATGAATGTTCGAAGGCTTAATGTCGCCATGCACCACCGATGAGGCCGCGCCGTCGCCCGGGCGGAACGCATGGAACTTCTCAAGCTGCCCGCAGACTTCCATCGCCACGCGCGCCGCCCGATACGCTCCCATGCGCCCGTCACTCTTCAGCACCTCGGCCAGGCTGCGGCCTTCCACGTACTGCATGGCGACGTAGAAATAGCCGTCCAGGTCGCCAAAATCGTAGACCTCGATCACGCGCGGGTCCAGCGTGCGCAACCCCTGCTGAATGGCTGCGCCGCGGCGCTCGGCTTCCAGCAGCAACTGCGAAGCGGCATCCGGCCCGGACTTGATCAGCTTCAGCGCTGCCTGCCGGTCCTCGCGCGTGTCCCGCGCCAGGTACACATCGTTCATGCTCTTGCCCAGGCGGCGGATGATCTCGTACGGTCCGAAACGCGTGGCGGGCGGCATGGTCAACCTTTCAGCGCGTGCAGCGCTCCCCCCAGAAGGACACCCAGCAGGATGCCCAACAGCACTCCATAAAAGAGAAAGGCGACGCGGCCGGTAAAGAATCGCCGGAGCAAGCCGGGCGCGGCCGCCGGCTCCAGGCGCATACGCGTGGTGGCATGCCGCGCGCGCGCCTCCCGCATGCCCGGCTGGAACTCACTGCCGGCAATGAACAGCGCCGTAATATTGTCCTTCCCGCCGGCCTCATTAGCCGCCTCCACCAGTTCGCGCGCCACCTCCGTAGGGTCGCCCTGGTAGCGTTCGACGATGTCCTTGATCGCGCCCGATGGCAGCACGTCGCTCAGTCCGTCGCTGCACAACAGGAAAGCCGCCTCCGGTTTGAAATGGCAGCGCCGGATCTCGATAAAACCATCGTCGCCCGCCGCGTGCGGCTGCGTCCCAACGTCCCGGAAAACCTCGTTGCGCCGCGGATGCAGCATGGCCTGTTCCTCAGTCAGCTCGCCGGCGTCTTCCTCCTCGCCCACCGGCGAATGATCCGGCGTAAGCTTGCGAATGGCGCCGTTCCAGATCAGGTAAAGCCGCGAGTCTCCCACATGGCCGATCACCATCTCCGTGGAATCGACCAGAGCCAGGGTCAGCACGCAAGCCATACCCCGCAGCTCGTCGGAATCTCGCGCGATGGCATAGATCTGGTTGTTGGCCGCGGCAATCGCCCGCCGCACGCGCTCCTCCGCGCTGCCGCCGCTGTTCCCGTTAGCCGCCCAAAGTTCTTCGCGGATCGCCTCGACCGCCGTCTCCGCGGCAGTCTCTCCGGCCGCCCGCCCACCCACGCCGTCCACTACCAGAAAAACCCCGCTGTCGTTGTCGATCCAGTAGCGGTCTTCGTTGGACGCGCGCACCAGCCCCGTATCGCTAGCCACTCCCGAGCGCCATTCGACCGCAGCCGCCATACCTATTTCTTCACTTCGAACGACAGCGTAATCACATCGGCTACCTGTATCCGTGCGCGGTCCGGCAGCGGTTCTTCGGCTCCTCGCGCCAGCTTGCGGCCGTTCAGCCAGGTGCCGTTGCGGCTGTGATCGGCGACGGTAAAATCGCCGGTGGCCGGGTCCCGCCGCAGACGCAGATGCTCGCGCGACACTTCATCGTTGGTGTACAGCGGCAGATCCACGGAGAGATCCTGGCCGCCCCGGCCGATCGAAATCTCATTCTGCGTGACGAAATAGCTTTGCGGTCCGGAATCGTCTTCGTAGCGGATCTCGGCGAAAACCTGGTCCGCCCGCCGCCGGGTCAGCGTGCGGTCGCGCTCCACACGCGTCGACGTGACGGAAGTCTCGCGCTCGATCAGGGTGGTCTTGATGCCTCGGTATCCGGGCTGCGGAACGTCGTTCAACTCGGAATGGATCTCCACGTCGCCCGCCGGCACCACGTCCTCGCTGTCGGCAAACAACTCGATCCACCAGTCGTGGCGCGCGATGCGGTAGAGCTTCTGCTTCTTGCCGCGCTTGAATAGCGGCTGCCTGCCGTTCCATTCCGCCAGACGGGCGGCAAGCGCGCGGGTGGCATCTTCCTTGATCAGATCCTGGATGCTGGCCAGGCGCTTGTGATCGTCGGGATGTAGATAGATGCTGAAGATGCACGGCACCAGGACGCTGTAGCCCATTTCGAACTGCCCCAGCTCCATGTTGTGCACAAGCTGGTTGATGATGATCTGGCCGTTGATGCGCGCCTGCTGAGGTTTCACTGTCACGGAGAAAACCAAATCCATAGACGCCCGGACCGGTACCGCCGGTTTCGTGGGCGCCAATTAACCTATTCTAAGACGTACCGGGCGGCAGCGGATAAAATGGGGAAGGCATGCCGGCCGATCTCCAGGGCTGGGAATGGCTGGTGCGCCAGTACCGCCCGCCGCAGGCGTCGAGCGCATGCCGAACGAGCGCACCCGGAGGTGGGTAGGGGCGGTTCTCCTTGACCATGGCCCTTATGACTTCTCTCGGCGACATTGGCGTTCTTCGACCCAACTAAGAAGAGGGAGCGAGACGAAAGCGTCTGCTTCCTTTATGCCTTAACTGATTGTTGCTCCCTCTGGCGCAAGCCTTGCAGAAGTGTACCATACGTGCCGCCGTTCTGCGGGTGGGAGTTTGGTGGGTTGCGCGCTTCGAAGCCGACCTCACGATGCGCGTCTCGGCGTTGCTCCCGCGTGAAAGGCGCAGGACCGCCGACGCGGCGCGCACTCGGCAGGCCACCAACAACGATGGCCTGCCCTACTATTGCCACAGCCACCTGATATTCTCGACGTGGGCCGTGAGAGAGTCTTGGGCAAAATGACGCTTTCATTGGTGAGAGCGGCGAATCAATCGCGCTCCGACTGAAGAATGAGTAGAAAGGAGTTCAATATGGCAGTTAACGCTTATCTGTATGTCGACGGAATTCAGGGGCCAAGCACCAGCAAGGCGAATCACATCGATGTCCTTTCGTTTTCCTGGGGTGTGAGTCAAACGGCGGTCTATGGAGCCGGCGCTTCCGGCAAAGAGGCCAAGGCGGGGCGGGCGGATTTCTCGAACCTGACAATTATGAAGGTCCTGGACAAGACATCGCCGTTGCTTTGCGACCACTGCGCCACGGGCAACATTCTGGCGAAGGTCTACCTGGTGTACGACAAACCCGTCGGTGACAAGCAGGCTGACTATTTCCGTGTTTGGATCAAGGATGCGCTGGTCACTTCCGTGCAGATGTCCGGGAGCAACGAGAACCCGACCGAGTCGGTGAGCTTCGCATTCCAGCGCGTGGAGGTCGCGTACAAGCCCGAGAAAGACGACGGGACTCTGGACGCGGCGATTCCAAAGGGCTATGACCTGGGGTTGCTGACGGCCGACTTCGCCGCGGATACGGGCCTGTAAGCAGGCTTAAGCGAGCTGAAGAACGGAGGCCTTGGGCCAAGCGCTGTTCCGCTGTAAGAGCGGCCGAGTTGGTGGCAGTTCTATCGAGGCACACGAGGCTACCGCTACGAACCTGCCCCGCCCTCCCGGCCCGCACCACTCGTCTAGCGCTGGCTCGCCTCGCCGGCACTTACCCGCCGGTTGAACTCCCAGGACTTGCCGCGCGGCACGCTCAGCGAACGCCACTCGGTATGCCGATAGTGTTTGGCCAGCAGCACAATCTGTCCCACGTGACAAGCGTAATGCGCGAGCTGCCGGTTGACGGCCTGCATTACTGAGTGTGCTTCGCCGCGAATCGTGACGCGGCGGGTCACATCCGAATCCGACAGCGGCTCCAGCGCGCTGAAAAGACACTCCCAGCCCGCCTCCCAAAGCGCCATCAGGGCCTCGCGCGTGGCCGGCGGATCCTCGAACTCGGTGTCGCGATGGCGGTCCGGCTTCTCGCCATCGCTGGTCAGGAAGTCCGTCCAGCGCGAGCGCATATTCCCGACTATGTGTTTCACCACGACGGCAATCGAATTTGCTTCAGCGTCGAGCGCCGCGAAAAGCTGCTCGTCGGTGACCTGCTCCATGGCGCCCTCCGCCATTTTTTTGTAATAGCGAAACAAAGTCAGCGAGTCTTCCAGGTATGAAGTCGTGAATTTCAAGGCCATAGCTTAATGTTACCTGTCGCGCAGGTGCGCGTTGGCGGGCTGCGAGGCCGCTACACCCCCGCGAGCCTGCCCCACGAGCCACCAGTGTGTGCGATTTGAGGCATCATAGAAACGATGACCACCGCGCGATTGTCTTTCCTTCTCACGGCCATGACAGCCGTGACTGCGGGCCTGCCTTTGTCCGGGCAGACCTATAAAGACCCCCAGCAGCCGCTCGACAAGCGCGTGGACGATCTGCTCTCACGCATGACTCTCGAGGAGAAGGCGTCGCAGTTGCTGAGCGCCTCGCCGGCGATCGACCGGCTTGGGGTCCCAGCCTATGACTGGTGGAACGAGTGTCTGCACGGTGTCGCCCGCGCGGGCCGGGCCACGGTGTTTCCGGAGACCATCGGCGTGGCTGCCACCTGGGACACCAATCTGGTGTTTCGCATGGCCACGGCCATCTCCGACGAAGCGCGCGCCAAGCACCACGAGTTCGTGCGGCGCGGCAAGCGCGGCATCTACCAGGGGCTGACGTTCTGGACTCCCAACATCAACCTGTTCCGCGATCCGCGCTGGGGCCGGGGCATGGAGACTTATGGCGAGGACCCCTACCTGACCTCGCGCATGGCCGTCGAGTTCATCCATGGCCTGGAAGGCAACGATCCCAAATACCTGAAGACGGTCGCGACGGCTAAGCATTACGCGGTTCACAGCGGGCCCGAATCCTCACGCCACGTGTTCGACGCGCGTGTTTCCGAGGCCGACCTGCGCGATAGCTACCTGCCGCATTTCGAAGCGGCCATCAAGGAGGGCGGCGCGTTCTCGGTGATGTGCGCGTACAACAGCGTGGACGGCCTGCCCGCCTGCGCAAATCCGCGCCTGCTGGGCGACATCCTGCGCGGCGAGTGGGGCTTTCCCGGCTATGTTGTTTCCGATTGCGGCGCGATCGGCGATATTTACCAGGGACACAAGGCGGCACGCACCGCGGCCGAAGGAGTGGCCATGGCGGTGAAGGCCGGCACGGATCTGGACTGCGGCCTGGAATACGAAAACGTGGCGCCGGCGGTGCGTCAGGGCTTGCTGACGGAGAAGGATGTGGACACGGCCCTGCGCCGGCTGCTGACGGCCCGCTTCAAGCTGGGCATGCTCGATCCGCCGGAGATGGTGCATTGGGCGCAGATCCCATACAGCGTGAACGATAGCCCGGATCACCAGAAACTCGCGCTGGAGGTGGCACGCAAATCCATCGTGCTGCTGAAAAACGAAGGCGGCGTGCTGCCGCTGAGCCGCAACACGAAGACCATTGCAGTGATCGGACCGAACGCGGATTCGGTGGAGGTGCTGCTGGGGAACTACAACGGCCAGCCTTCGCACCCGGTGACTCCGCTCGCGGGAATCCGGCAGAAGGCGGCGCCGGGCACACGTGTGCTATATGCCCGGGGCTCGGACCTGGCGGAGGGCATGCCGCTGTTCGAAACGGTACCGGCTAGCGCCCTGTTCACATCCAACAGCGGTGACCGCCACGCGGGGCTGCAGGCGGAATATTTCAATACCGCCGCCTTCAATGGCCGCGCCTATTTCAGCCAGGCGTTCGTCTCGCTGGCCATGCGCAAGGCGGCGGTGATTCCAGCGAATCCACAGCCGCTATTCACGCGCATCGACCGCCAGGTGGAGTTCGACTGGCAGGACGCCGCGCCGCGACAGGACATGGACGACGACAACTTCGGCGTACGCTGGACCGGCTATCTCGCGCCGCCCGCGAGCGGAGAATATCAATTGGGCGCCACCGGTCTGAATGCTTTCGAAGTGTACCTTGACGGCAAGCGGCTGGTGGCGCGCGACAACGTCCACGAGCGCGGCTACGAGTACGAAACGGTGGAATTGCAGGCGGGCAAACTGTATCCCATCCGGGTGGATTTCCACGAGGTGCACGGAGATGCGGATATCCGGCTGGTGTGGGCGCCTCCACATGCGAGCTACGAAGACGAGGCCTTGAAAGTGGCACGCCAGGCGGATGTGGTGCTGATGTTTCTGGGGCTGTCGCCGCGTCTGGAAGGCGAGGAGATGAAGGTGCGGGTGGAGGGTTTCAGCGGCGGCGACCGCGTACGCCTGGGCATCCCGCGGGTGCAGGAAGCGCTGCTGCAGCGCGTGTCGGCGCTGGGCAAGCCGGTGGTGCTGGTGCTGTTGAATGGCAGCGCGGTAGCGGTGAATTGGGCGCGCGAGCATGTGCCGGCGATTGTGGAGCTGTGGTATCCGGGACAGGCCGGCGGTACCGCGCTGGCAGATGTCTTGTTCGGCGACTATAATCCGGCGGGCCGTCTGCCGGTCACATTCTATAAGTCGGAAGATCAATTGCCGGCTTTCGACGACTACAACATGAAAGGCCGGACCTACCGGTATTTCGAAGGCGAGCCGCTCTATGCGTTCGGCTATGGGCTGAGTTACACGACATTCAACTACCGGAATCTGCGAGCGCCGGACGAAGCGCGGGCGGGCAGCCCGGTGAAGGTTTCGGTGGAAGTCGAAAACTCCGGCAAGCGCGAGGGCGAAGACGTAGTGCAGTTGTATGTCAAACATGCCGGCGTGGTGCGGGAGTTGGAGGGATTCGAGCGGGTGGCGCTGCGCGCGGGAGAAAAGAAGACAGTTGAGTTTACGGTTACGCGCGCCACGGCGGGCGAGATCGCGCTTTCGGTGGGGGCGCTCAGCCGGAGCTGCCGGATTACGCGGTAGATTTCTGCTATACTTCCGCTCTTGCCCTCTGCCATGCCAGCCTTTGAGTCCGCGGGCGCCTCGCGCGCAGACCTGGAACGGACTCTCGCCGGCTACTTCAGGCGAATCGCCGCCGGCGATCAGGGCGCGCTGGCGGCACTTTACGACGCCACGAACCGCCTGATCTACGGAATGGCTGTGCGCATTCTGCGCAACCCGGAAGATGCAGAAGAAGCGACATTGGATATCTACACGCAGGTTTGGCGCAGTGCCGCGAACTTCGATGAGCGGCGAGGTTCGGCGATCGCCTGGCTGACGGCTATGGCACGCAGCCGCGCGATCGACAAGCTTCGCGGCAGCGCCAATCGAAACCGGCGGGAAGAAGCGCTGATGGACATCGATGGCGCGGCGCCCGCGACATCATCCATGCTTGCCGGCGGCGCGGGCGAAGTACGGGCCGCTTTGAGGGCACTAGCACCCGAGCAGCGCGAGGCCATCGAACTGGCATACTGGTACGGTTACAGCCATGCGAAGTTGGCCGCGCGGCTGGGCCAACCGCTGGGCACCGTGAAGACCCGCATTCGAATGGGTATGATAAAATTACGTTCGCAGCTGGGGGCACTGTCATGACGGAACATCAAGCCGCCCATCAAACGACCGACGAAGAGGTCCGCGAACTGGCCAGCCTGTTCGCCACAGGCGCCCTCCCGCCGGACGAAGGGGCGGAGTTCCAGGAGCATGTGAAAACGTGCGACGTGTGCGCCGGCGAATCGCGCGCCTTCGGGGATGCCGTAAGCTGGCTACCGTTCTCCTCCGATGGCGTGCCTGCTCCGCCGCATTTGCGCGAGAAACTGCTGTCGCGTTTGCGGCGACCCGGGCCGCCGCCGGGCATTCAGGTCACACGCGCAAACGAAGGAGCCTGGTATCCCCTGGTGCCCGGCGTCAGCGCCAAGCGTCTGTATGCGGGGACTCCGGACGGCAGCGTGGCCCTGCTAGTGCGCATGGAGCCGGGCGCCAAATATCCGCCGCACTCCCACGCGGATGTGGAGCATTGCTATGTCCTGGAGGGTGAGTTGCATTTCGGCGACTTGGTGCTCTATCCAGGCGATTACCAATGTGCCATGGCCTCTACCGATCATCGTGACAGTCACACCATTAATGGCTGCATGTTGTTGATCGTCGCTTCCCAGCAGAACGCCATGCTGCCATGGACCCGCTGACCTTCCTTTGCCTCGCCAGCTACGAAAAGGGTCACGAATTCATGCGCGAAGCCAAGCGCCAGGGCGCCCGCGTCTTCCTGATCACGTCTTTGAGCCTTCAGCACAAAGCGCAGTGGCCGCGTGAAAGCATCGACGATATCTTTTACATGCCGGACCAGGATAAATCCTGGAACCGCAACGATACCCTGCTGGCAATCAGCCACCTGGCGCGCACAGAGGCCATCGACCGAGTGGTGGCGCTGGACGATTTCGACCTGGAGATGGCCGCCGCGCTCCGCGAACACCTGCGCATTCCGGGCATGGGCGAGACCACCACGCGCTACTTTCGCGACAAGCTGGCGATGCGCATGCAGGCCATCGAGGCGGGCCTGCACGTACCGGAATTCGTACACCTGCTGAACGACGAGAAGGTGCGCGAGTTTGCCGGCCGCGTGCCGCCGCCGTGGGTGCTGAAGCCGCGCGGGATGGCGGGCGCCATCGGCATCCAGGTGCTCGATTCGCTTGACGATCTGCGCGCGGCCGACCACGCCCTCGGCGATCGGCGCTCATTCTTCCTGGTGGAGCGGTACATTGCGGGCGACGTCTGTCACGTGGACTCCATCGTCTACGAGAACCGCATCCTTTTCGCCGTCGCGAGCCAATATGGCTGTCCACCGCTGGATGTTTCGCACCGCGGCGGGATCTTCACCACGCGCCTGCTGGAACGCGGCTCCCCGGATGCCGAGGCGCTGCTGGCAGGCAATCGTCGCGTGCTGGCGGCTATGGGGCTGCTGCGCGGCGTCTCCCACACAGAGTTCATCAGGGGCGAGGACGGCGTACTCTATTTCCTGGAAACTTCGGCCCGCGTGGGCGGCGCGCACATCGCGGAACTGGTGGAAGCCGCCACGGGTTTGAATCTGTGGGGCGAGTGGGCCAAGGTGGAGATCGCCGGCGGCAAGCTGCCGTACGCGCCTCCGCCGCCCGCGAACGACTATGCCGCGCTGCTGGTGTCGCTCGCCCGGCAGGAGCATCCGGACACCTCGGCCTATGACGATCCGGAGATCGTGTGGCGCATGCAACTGCCGCATCACGTGGGCATGATCGTGAGGTCCGCGCGCCGCGAGCGAGTTGCGGAGTTGCTCGAACAGTACGTCGAGCGCGTCAAGCGGGACTTCGCCACGGTTGCGCCGCCGCGCGACAGGCCCACCAACTAATCTATGACCACTCCACCCGCCGCCCGCACTAAGTTGTCAGGGTCGCAATGGGCCGTGCTTCTCTTACTGGTCGTTTCCATCTTCATCAACTATATCGATCGCGGCAACCTTTCGATCGCCGGACCGCTGCTTATGGCTTCGCCTGAGAAAGGCGGCTTGGGTCTGGACCCGGCGCGCCTGGGGCAGCTGCTCTCCGCGTTCTTCTGGACCTATGCGCTGTTCCAGTTGCTCGGCGTCGTGGGGTTTCTGCTGGACCGCTTCGATGTCGCCTTGGTCTATGCCAGCGCCTACCTGGCGTGGTCGGCGGCCACCGCAGCCACCGGCCTGGCCAACAGTTTCGTGGTGCTGTTCGGATTGCGCCTGCTGCTGGGTATTGGGGAATCGGCGGCCTATCCGTCATATTCCAAGATCTTCGCGACGCATTTCCCGGAGCACCATCGCGGCCTCGCCAATGCGTTGATCGACGCCGGATCGAAATTCGGGCCGGCGCTCGGAACACTGCTCGGCGGGTTGCTGATGGCGCGCTTCGGGTGGCGGCCCTTTTTCTTCGTGCTGGGCGCCGTCAGCCTGGCTTGGCTAATTCCGTGGATGAAGTGGATGCCGCGCGGACCAGGCATCATTGCCGCGCACGCAACGCATCGGCCACCCGGCGTCTGGCATATCCTCGCGCAGCGCTCGGCGTGGGGCTCTTTCGGGGGATTGTTCTGCGGCAACTACTTCTGGTATTTCCTGCTCACCTGGCTGCCCTCGTATATGGTGATGGAGCGCCATTTCTCGATGGATCGCATGGCCAGCATGGGCGCGCTGGCATTTCTGGCGATCGGGGTCTCGTCGGCGCTATGCGGGTGGCTCTCCGACCATTGGATCGCGGCGGGCGCCACCCCCACGCGAGTGCGCAAGACTTTCACAGTCGGCGGCCTGCTGCTATCCACGATCATCCTGCCCGTAGTGATGGTGGATAGCAAGGAACTGTCCATGGCCTTGTTGTTCCTGGCCTGCATCTTTTTCGGAATGTGGAGTTCCAACCATTGGGCGCTCATCCAGACGCTGGCCGGGCCGCCCGCCGCAGGCAAATGGACCGCGGTGCAGAACGGCGTAGGGAATCTGGCGGGAGTGGCGGCGCCAGCGCTCACCGGCCTGGTGGTACAGCGCACTGGCCAGTTTTTCTGGGCTTTTGCGGTGGCTACCGGCATCGTGGTGGTGGGAGCGTTTTTCTATATGTTCGTGATCGGGCGCATCGAGCAGGTGGATTGGAGCAGGCGTTAGCCGGAGTGTTGCGGGTGGGGTAAGGTCGCCCTCACGCGGCGTCTTCGAACGTCACCACAATGCGCTTGCCCAGTGCCGCCAGCGCGGCCTGGATTTTTTCGGGTTTGGTATCGTGCTTCGGGTTCAACATACGGCGGACCACTGTCTCGCTCACGCCCAGGCGCCTGGCAAGCTCGGTGTCGGTACGCGGCGGTTCATGCATTACAAGATTTGGCAAGATATAACGCCAGTTCGACGGCATCCCGTAGAAGCGCTTGACGGAAATCGGGGTCCCGTTGCGCCCGTGCTCGGATGGTTTCCTTGAAATCGTGGGTCAGGGGCATTTCATTGAATCTCCTGTTTCTCTCTTCGTTTGTATGCGGCCCAGCATCCATGCGCCGCCTCGGTGTCCTGTTGTTGCTGTATCTTCGTGCCGCCCCCCAATCAAAATCACGAGGCTGTCGCCATCCTTGCCGAAGGAGATTCGATAGCCGGGGCCGAAATCGATCTTGTACTCGAAGACGCCGGACCCCGACGCTCTTTACTTTGGATAAGTTTCCTTGCTCCATGCGCGCCAGCGCGATGGTCACTTTTGGCGGCTGCCGCCGCGTCGAGCCCTTCAAGCCATTGGCGAACCGTTTGTTTCCGCCTTCGTCAATATAGTCGCGGATCTCGATCATCCGCTACAATGGTAACGATTTCGTTACCACTTGACAACGCGACTACCCGCCTTCACCCACCCCCATAGACTGTCCTGGGCTCTCGCCAATCTCGCCGCCGATAGCGGAGGGACCCGCATCGGCAGCCTGGCACCTTTACCGGCACGGCGACTTAAAGGTATGGCCACCACGGCAGCCACTCTGCCAGGACGGGTCTAGCGGCCTTGTAGGACAAAACACCGATGTACGTGCCGAGCGTGTTGGTGATCAGGTCCGTGATGCCGGAGTCTCGCGTGGGAAGGAACGCCTGAAGCACTTCAATCGTGAGGCTGACGGCGAACCCTAGAGCGGCGGTTGCCAGTGCCGCTCGTTTGGTTCGACGGACAAAACCGAAATACACGTAGAAGCAACAACCGAAAGGGACGAAACCCACGATGTTCTTAACAATCGCACGCCAATAACCATTGTACCTTCTGAATTCGTTGGATGGACTCTCTAGAAAGATTTGCCCTAAGACAGCGTACTTTTCCGGAATATACAGGTCGGCACCCGACCCGCTCTTGCTGTGGATGATTCGTCCCGAGTGCTCGTCAAAAAGGTATAGTGCAACATTGCCTTCGTCGGCAGCTATCTGGGGCCGACCTGTGTGCGTCCAGGTTTCATAGTGCTCGAGAACCCGGGATACCGTAAGTTCTCGATTATAAATCGAAAGGCCCAGGAACTGCCCCGACCAGCTATCTGCCTGCCCTGCGGAGTCGCCGAGCACTAGCCGGCCGGCGAATGCCTGCGTCGAAAGCCGAATCTGGGGCGCGTTCTTGGCTACAACCCCGTCTACGTACACCGTAGTTGCCGATGCACCCGAGGTGACCGTGATGAATGCTGGACCAGTCTTCGGAAAGGCATCAACCACATAGACGCTCTCTAATCCGGTACGATTCTGGCCGTCCTGAATCGCGGCCTGCAGCAAGAGGCTGGTTTGCGCCTGGCGCAGCAAGAACCGTGGTGGATTCCCGGGAACGTAGAACGTCAGAACGGTGGCAAAGTCCCAGATATGTCCCGGCTGCAGCCATATCTCCAGGCTGCCGGATCCCTGGTGCTGGGCAGGTGTGATCCGGAATTTGCTTGCGCTGAACACGGTGCCAGACCTGCCAAAGTGCAGTCCGTTGCGATTTCCCAGCCAGGAGACGTCGTTTCTGGGCGCATGAAATGGCCAGAGGCCTAATGCCAGAACGATACACAACACCGCTGCGCAGACTACCGTTATGAGCCACGAGATCATGCCGCGCTCAGACACTCGGGATTTCTGTAAAGCGTTGCGTAAGCTCAACGGCATTTTCATGCCAGCGGATTTGTCGGTTCAGAGAGTTGAAGTTTCAGCCCCACCTACCGCGCGCGGCCACCAGATGCCAAGAGCTTGGCCCGGCGAAAGCCGTTGCCAACCAGTTCATCCGCAATTGGTGGTGCCTTGGGAGTTGTTGTTCCGGTCGAGGCTCAACTCCTACTACCGCCTCAACGTACGGGCTCTAGAATTCTCATGGAAGGCCTGGCGGAATGCCGGCTTGTCCTGCTGTGCTGCCTCCAGTGGTATCCAAAGTCTGTTCGTCAGAGCAGATAATGCCGTTGGGGGACGACAACGTTGAGGACACTGCCACGTTACCCTGACTGGAGAAATTCGACAACGTACCCGTGAAAGCGCGAGGCGGTGTCAAAGGCCCTAACGATTTTTCAAACAGCCGGCTCGCGCTACTTCCATTAACAATCCAGGCCCGCCATGTGGCTGCGGTAGTGATGCCTACATCAAAGTTGATCGTGAGCGCGCTATTCGCAAAACTGAGACTCAGCCCGATGCCGCAGGCGGTTGCGCGGGCGATGTTGCCGGCGTCGTTTTCCACCAGCCACAGCGCCCCGTCCGGTCCAGTCGTAATTCCGGTCGGGAAACTGCTGGCGCTCGGCAGGGGATACTCGGTGACGACGCCGGAAGTAGTGATGCGACCGACGGAGTTGAATACACCGCCTGTAAACCACAGCGCTCCATCCGGCCCCGCAGTGATCTGACCGTTGGCTCCGTCAGGTGAAAGAATAAACGACGTTACCACTCCGGCAGTAGTGATGCGGCCGATCCTGGCCGCGGGGAGTGATAACTCGGTAAACCACAATGCACCATCCGGCCCCGCCGTGATCCAATTGGGAGACACCAGGGTGTTGCCGACGGCAAACTCCTCGATCACGCCCTTCGTGGTGATGCGGCCAATCTTGTTGCCAATGCTTTCCGTAAACCACAACGCACCATCTGGCCCGGCCGCTATACCTATGGGATAACTGTTGGGGGTGGGGATCGGATATTCCTCGATCACTCCAGCGGTCGTGATGCGGCCGATCTTGTCAGCACCACTCTCCGTAAACCACATCGCGCCATCCGACCCGGCGGTAATTGATTGTGGAAAACTGTCGACTGTTGGCGTCGGATATTGCGTGACATTTCCCTTCGGAGTGACGCGCCCTATACTGCCGACCGAGGCATCGGACCCGGTGAACCACAGCGCATCGTCCGGCCCTACTGCGATGCCACCTTCGGGCGTGAACGACACGGGATAATAAGAAAAAGCGCCAGAAGTCGTGATGCGTCCGATGATGTACCCGGCGGTGAACCATAGTGCGCCATCCGGTCCGTTCGCGATCCCGTTCGGACAACACCCCTGCGATAACGGATATTCGGATATCGTATCGCTCTGGGCCTGTAACATCGCTACTGGGCTCGGCAGCAGCACGAAGAACACCAGGACTCTTCCTCTATTCACATTTATCTCCTAAAGTAAATGAGCCATGTGCGCTATGCGGTATACGCTCCGGGGAGTATTTCGGGCGCCACTCGCGTGCGGAACTCGACGCATAAACAGGACGCTCAGCTACGCTGACCAAAGAAGCAGATTCGACGCGAGTCGCGTTGGCCCGCCCGAATTATCTTACAGCTACTGTAACCGGCGGGCTGGTCGCCTCGCCGATGCTGAGTAGAACCGTCACCGACTTCCCGGCCGCGATCTGCGGCGGCACCTGGCAGTCCACTTGCAATGTACCCGAAATCATGCCGGGCGCCGCACCCGCGTACAAGATCTCTGCAGGCGCGCCACCAATCTGGACTGAGACCGGGAGAAGCGGTTTGGGAAGCACCGCGGTCGGGATCAGGCCATCAGTGCCCGGCGGATTGGTCTGCCCCGCCCCGGTCGCGTAAATAACAATAATCGATCCCCTTGCTGCAGGATTGTCCGGCGAGTTCACCGTCGAATCCTGATTCAAAATGGCGCCACGCCCCGAACCGCTGCCACTTAGCGTGAAAATACCGGGCGCAGACGCAGCGACTGGAAGAGAAATCTCCGTCGAGGTGCCAGCTGCATTGATGGCATTCAGCGTCGTTGTACTGTGGCCTGAGATGCCGAAGGGAACGACAGCGTTCACCTGATCGGACGACACGTAGGTCAGAGGAGCGGCATGACCGTCGAATGTAATACCGGCCACGCCGGCGGCTGAGCCGATTGCCGAGCCCATAATAGCTAATAACTCTCCTGGCGCAACGGGTCCGGGAAGAAGGCTTGCTCCGTTCAACACGCCTTGCGGCACTACTGCAGCGTTAAACAAAGATTCCACGGTCAGAGTGCCGTCGGACGTGGACACTGGCACAGACTGACCATCCGGGCCGGTTGCAAGTGCGGTTTCAAAATGGATGCGGTAGGTCCCGGGCGTACCGGCGGGCGCGACATTAACGAACAAGTTCACGACAGTGCCGTCTGGAATCTGACCCTGGTTGAATTCCCAGACCAAAAAGCGTGTCCGGTTAGGCGCCAGCGTCGCGACGTAAAGCGCTTTCCCAGAACTTCTCGCGGCGCTTCCTATGACGGTCGAAAGGGTCAAGGTCGCGTCGTCAAAGGACACATCAAACTGCAAACCACTGATCGGGGGGCCATCGTTTCCTAATACAATGGTTACGGGAACACTGCCGCCCGGACCGGCGACGAAACCCGGGATGGAAATATCTACGCACAACCCAAGGCGAGCTCCCGCAAGCCCTATCAGCGCAACCCCCAACAAGGCTCTTGCGGAGTAAAACATCCATAGAGTATACCAGCAAAACAAAAAGCGCGTTACGCCCGGGCACGCATCGCTACCTCACCGCGCTTCTCGTCCAGGTCCGATGCTGGCGAGTCTGCGACCGCTACACTTATCGGCGGATAGCCGCGAAGCACCAGGTACGCGGTAACCACCTCCAGATCCGCCTCGCTAACGACGACCACGGTCCCGTCCCGAGTTTCAACCCTGAATGTCATCCTCATCCCACCCTTTACCGCTGAAGCGCATACTCCTCCGCCTATCCGACCGCAACTAGGTAACGCTCCCATCTCCGCAGGAGCCAAACCAACGGTATCAGAACAGCGAACCCCACCAGGGAAAACAGCAGGCCGCCACGCCGGTGAAGGTTGCCTGCAAGAAAGCCTCGATCCACATAGACTCCAAGTACTGAGATGCACACAATTCGTACCGCATTTCTGAAGATTCCTATGGGTCCGACGCACAATATTGTTAACGATCTCGCCCAACCTGTCCGAAGTATTACGCGGGTCAGCACCGCACCTACGATAAACAAACCCATAGTCGAACGGATACCGCTACATTCTGGAGCAACCTCGATATCTACGCCTGGCAGCGACATCACCATACCGTGCCGCAAGACCGGAATACCCGCCACCCGAAAAAGCAAATAAGATATCTCAGCCGATCCTGTCTGCAGCCACACGACCACTCTATCGAGGACGGTACTCGGGATTGGGACGATCAAAAGAAGAAACACAAACGGAAAACTGGCCTCTTTGAAAGACTTCACGCCATAGCAGAGATTAAACGCCCCAATCCAAAGGAGCACCAAAACGCCCGCTGCAACGCTCACGTTTTCCGACGCCGATAAACAGATCCTGCTCACGAACCACACAACGAGGCCAAGCAAAATCAAGGGAATACCGACCGCAGGGCAGTAGCGTGATGCGCGAAATATCCGCGCCTTTTCCAAATAGAGAAAGGCCGCACTTACGATAGGTACTGCCAGAATATAAGTATAGCGCTCATCGTGCAGGGACAACACTAGCAGCGCTTTGAGCGGGGCCGATAAGATTATTATCGCCGAAACGCACAAAACTGCGAAAAGCTGGTATCTAAGACCGGATCTGACCAATACGTTCGATGGCCTCATCGTGAATTACATGTCAAAAACGTTGGGCAGTGGTTTTCTGGCCGTCGGCTGGATAAATCAGGACGTGGGTTCGCCCTCGGGTCTTATCTAAGCGCGACAGGTATCTGGCTAGGAGTGAAAATGAGGCCAATTTGGGCGCGGTAATAAGTACGATTCAGCGCTTGCGGACCATTGTAGTCCACAGGCAGGACACCAAAACGACCGACCGCCTGCACACTGGGCCGAATCAAACGACTGAAGGAAACCCCTATCGTATTTCCCGTATACGATGTGGTGGCGCCGAGTTCTGCCATTGTGTTTCGGCCCGCGTCGATCGACACTGTCCAGTGTTTCGCGCCAGAATACTGAAGCCCCGCGGTCAATGCCACCTGTCTCGACGCAAGCACGAGACCGTTACCCGGCGAGATTCCTCTTAGGTAGTCCAGATCCGCAGAGACGCCATGCCACCGCTTTGTGACTCGAGCGTTCATCGTGGGAGTGTTGATGGCACGATCAGAAACCTGAATTACCGTGGTTTCTCCGAGAAGAGCGGCAAGCACTGGATCGATTGGCACGACAACGAGGCCCAGCGTATTGCTGTGGGCCATGCCTCCCTCCAACGCAAGGTCAACACTCTTGGTTGCCCGCCATGAGTATTCCACGCCAGCGTTCTCTACATCTGTGGACCCGAAGGTCGTGTAGCTAAAATGATTGAAACTATAGGCCAGGCCGATCGTAGCGCGACTGCTCAGGCGGTAGTTCACGTCGGCGCGTACGATACCGATATTCGTTCCCACGATAAGCGTAGAATCCTCACGCACGAGAGAACCCTCAATAGTGCCGCTGAATGACAAACGCCGTGTCTTCTGATAAGTAAGGGTGGCTACCGAGTCAATCAGCTTCATTCCATTGCTGAAAGGTTCGTTGGTGGGCACGGTGGAGGAGGTCTCCAAGAATTCCGGCTGAATCAGAAGGTCTCCGATGTCTTGCTTCAGTATGCCTCCGGTTTGGCGAATTGACAGAACCAGGTGACGTTTCAGTTGCGAGACGGCCGTCGCTGTGAGAAACTGATTCAGCCCGTTTTCAGCGCTCGGCCCGGTGTAGTCGCGGTAGCTGCCAGTGTATTCAACGCTTAATGTTATCCTCTTCCAACGGTGCGTTTCCCTCAGACCGAAGCCCAGGTCAACTCCTGACTGCAGTGCGTTGGGAGCGGCGCCGGTTACCACGCCACTCAAGCCGGTGCCGTAGACGCGATTCACGTTTAGAAATGGCTGGATCGTATCGGCGACAACAGCGTTCGCTACCGGTTGGTCGCCCCGGCTAAGCACCGCTGGTCCGCTGTAACCTGAAGGCGCCCCCACATCAGCACTGGGAGTTCCAGCCGCCTCGGGGGGATCTTGCTGTGCAGCGAGGGGCCACACTAGGAGCAGGAGGCACGACATCGGAAAAACTTTTGGGCACAGCGCCCTCATGATGCGGAACCCGACAAGTATTGAAGGCGGTATAGTAACTGTCATGATAACCTCCCCAGCTCGTGTGTGAGCTCGATGCGGCCAGGGTTGAGAACTGATCTGCCTAAACGAGGGCGCGTAAGACCCGGGCCGCATCACCAAGTGCGAACGGACGGCCGACAGGTGTTGTGCAATTCAGATTGGTGAAGCGCATTACTTCGCCGCGTCACTCCGCCCATTGGAGGCTGTCGAGGCCGGCTCGCCATAGCGTCCGTAGTACTTCGAATAGACTCGGTTAAGACCCTCAACGCCGTTGAGAATAATGCCAATAATATGTTTAGGCCCGATAAGGGTGCATGCTTCCGTTACAGCTTGCTTAGGCGTGTGTCCCGCCCGCACAACCAACAACGTGGCGTCTGCGGTCCGTGCTAACGAGAGTGCGTCGCTTACGGCAGCGACTGGTGGGGAGTCGATGATTATCCAATCGAAGTGTTGGGAAAGCTTCGCCATAACGGCGGACAGCCGGTCGGACTGCAGCAGTTCAGTCGGGTTGCCGTCAGGGGCACCGCCCGGCAGCAGGTACCATCCCAACGGATCGAGACGCCGGAGTGCCGATGCTGGATCCAAGCCACCTTCCAGACACTCAGCCAAGCCCGGACGCACTGGAATTCCCAGGTTCTCAGAAATGGTCGCGTGATATAGATCGGCTTCCAGCAACAGAACGTTTCGCTTTCCTCGTTCCGCGAGTGTAGTCGCAAGGTTCACCGCGACAGTGGACTTTCCGTCCTCCGGCAACGGGCTGGTCACCAGAATAGTCTTGAGCTTTCCTGTAGCTGCGCGTTCCCGGAGCCGCAGTCGCAAAAATCTGAAACGGTCGGCGGCCAAGCCGCGCGGATCGGAATGAACCACTACCCTACTTCCAGAATCGAGATGGATTTGCTCGATTGGGACTTGCCGCAGTTCCAACGGCGCTTCGCCGTTTTGCGAAGCCGCGGTAACAGGCGGCTCATCAGAGCTGGAGACGTGCAGTTTCGGACTAATACTAAGGAATTGACTCATGGACTTTTCTCGCGAAACATATTCGGCTCGGTGAAGGAGTGCAACAATATCCTCAGATGTCGCACCCAAGTGCGCGAGTTCCGCTAGCCATGCCGATAGATGTAGAACTCAGCGACACACATGACTGCTACCACTATACATCCAGCCAGCGCTTCAAAGGCCCACCTCCAACCTTGCATTCGACGTTGAACGGGGGTAAGAAGTAGCGGCAGACCCACCACCAGGGGCGACGGAAACTGTTGGCCCAGCTCCTTCTCCGTATAAAAAGGACGATTCCGCATATCCACCAGGAAAGCCAAGGCCAGTCCCAGGAAAAGACCCGCTGCGGCACCAGCCAGGCTGATTTTGAGACGCTTCGGGCTTGACGGTATGGTGGGGAGACTGGCCGGGTCCACCACACGGAATTGCTGACCTTCCTGGTGCTTCTCAAGACTCACTGCCAGCCCCGACTCCTGCTGTTTTTTCAACAAATCCGCATAATTCAGTTTAAGCAGCTCGTAGTCGCGGAGCATTCCGGCGAGTTGCTGCTCCCGTACGGGGGTGGCGTTTAAGCGTTCCTGGTATCGGGCAATTTTTTCCTTTAGCTGGTTGGCGTCTTTTGTCAGGTTCTCCACCTCAGCCCGGTTCGCTTCCAACTGACTCTTGACCTGAGCCGTAGGCGCGCTCTCTCTTCTCCGAGGCAAAACAGCCGTGCTCCCGGTCTTCTGAGGCACTGGATCTCGCGGCAGCGATTGGGCCTGCGCTAGTAACACTGCCGCCTTCGCAATCTCGGCGTCTTTTCTCACTACGTCCGGATGGTCGGCAGTATACTTGCTCAACAAAGCGGTCCTCTCGGTTTGCAGATGGGCGAGCTGCTGTTCCATTGCGACAATCGGATCGGCGGTGGGGTCAACACCGACGCCGGCCGCACTGGAATCGACCGCGGTACCCGAGTCGCGTGCCGCAGCATCCTGGTATCCACGAAGCAACGACTCCAAGTAAACCTTCTGCTCCTGAGCTCTGCTTAGGGAAGCCGCCGTGTTTTGGAGTTGTGCCGACAAGCTTGCCAGGATCTGGCCATTGCCCTGCTCTTGCTCCGGCAGCTCACCGAGGTGCTGCAGTTTATAGCTCTGCACTACTGCTTCCTGGTCCGTGAGTTTTTTCTTAACTGCTTCCAGCTGTTCTTCCAAAAAATCCTTGGTCACGCTGGCTTGACGCTGTCGCATCTTGACATTGTCTTCGATGAAGAACGAAGTCAGTCTCTCTGCGACTTCCTGGGCGCGCTGGGCGGTGTCGGCTGAGAAGGAAATCTTGAAAGCATTCACGTTTCTCCGATCCGGGCTGCTTTCCAGCGGCTGGATGTCAATGTCGCGCCGCATGCGTTCGACGAGTTGTTCCGGTGGCATATGATTCCTCTCATTTGCGTAGAGGCCGACTGAATCTACAATGGAAAGCAGACGAGATCGAGATAGCACTTCCTGCGTCATACCCTGAAGCGCGTCGCCAACGTCCGTAGTTGTTGTTGGCGCCACATACCGTTCCGGAACTTGCTGTTGAATCACTAGAACCGTGGCCTCAGAACTGTACCGATTGGGCAACAGGCGCGCCACAGCCACGGTGGCTAGGGCGGTGATGCAGGCCGTTAGTAGAATCCACCACCGTCGCCTGCGAAGGAACTGGAAAACCTGTGAAACACTAAGAGTTTGACCTTCTTCGGGTTCTGGCATAGTTTTTACCCAGGACTACATGCTGAGAAGCGGCTAAAGTGCCTAAATGCACAAGCGAAAGCCGGGGGTTGACACTGCCAACCTTCGCCCATTAGCCACATTATAGCGCGCGGGGAGACAGCCGCAGCACTCCATCACCAGCGATTGTGCCTGCAGTCGGGCATCGAGCATCATGGCTTCGCTCGCTCAACTTTGGTACTCGCTATGTATCGTTCACGTTGCGTGACTGGCAGTAACATTCCGAGATTATTCCAGCGTTCGGTCGCCGCCTCGTCCAGCGTGGCGTCCACTCCGGGGAAGCGTGCGAATCATAACCATCGGAGTTCCGGCGACGCGAAGGTTGGCGCTGTGGGGATTCCGAATGCGTATTTATCCGCACCATGCGAGGAGTACTTCTTCTGCAGCCGGTACTCCGGGACGGTGTGATGGATTTCGCCGCCGGCGATTTAAAGCAACGAGCTAACCTACACCGACCGTGCCCACTGCACGAAGTTTGCGGTACGGCGGGGATATCAACGGCAGTCCGTCGCGGTGAGGGCGAGCACGGCGTAGGCCGTCGCTGCATCGTTCATGAACCGGCCTGTGCCTGAAGAAGGATCCCGCCGGTTGACCATAGAATAACCAGGCCACTGGCCTTCGCTCTGGTTCTGGTTGCGAACCAACCAGGACCGTCCACGCTGCATATGAGCGTCCGCGTTGGGGACACCCGCCTGTTCGAGGACGAACACGATCAGTCCCGTGGCGTACCCGTCGCTCTTCGCGGCCATCGGTGTGTCATTAGATCGGATCCATAGGTTCACGAGTGAGCGGAGATTCGATCCCATCCATGTCCAGCCCAGGGAAGACAGACTCCAACCGCCATCAGGCTGCTGCTTGTCAAGAATATTATCGACGATGGTCTTTTGTTGTGTTGGCGCGAGGAGGCCGCGCCACCCTGTGGAAGCCCATAGAGAGACTACCTGATGGATGAGGGGCTGGCGGTCGCATTCGCGGCGCATATAATCGCCAAGGAGCATGAGCGCACTCCGGAGCTTCGGCGCTGTGCGATAGTTCTCCGGAGCCGTGCCCACTGCGACGGCCGCAAGAGACGCTCCATAATACTGCGAGTCGGCCGCCTCAAAAGGCTCGTTTCCGAAATTCAGCCAGGCCCACGCACCCCTTTGATCTCCGGTCTTATTCTGCAGCTCCCACATATGGTCGAACGCAGCCCGCGTATTGTCGCTCAGTTTGCCGCTTCGGGCATCCGTGCTGGCCAGGATCAGCGCATTGAGAATGGACTCCGTCCCGCGGGACTGAAGGGTTTTGCCTGCCCCGCTGGATTCGGTATAAAACGGCGCGGCCGTCTGCCACAGGCGTACGCGGAGGGTTACATTATCGAGCAGTTTGCGTTCGTTCTCCGACGGGGATACTTCCCCAAGCGCTGCGCGCAGGGCGGGCCGCGCGAGCGCGTACGGCACTGCTGTATGGCAGGAGACACAGAAGGTGCCGTGATCGCGCGTGGCCGGCGGCCAAGCCATCCACCAGCTTTCTCGTCGATCAAGGTATGCGGCGGCGGCCTGCGGATTCCAGGCAGCGGAGGCCCGCGGCTCGGAATGGGAACCAGCCGCGAATAGGCTCGCACCGAACCATGCCGCCAGAATCCCTATTCCCGGCTTGCGCGCTTTGATGAGGATCGGCTTCATAGGAAGAACGCGCGTAGCGCTTCTTGCAATTTTACCGCGATCGGCTGATCCCACATAGACTATCCGGCTCGCCAAAACTAGTGAAGCTATCTATGGGGCCCCGGCAAGCGTATCCGAAATTGGCTGCGGGGCAGCGCCATCGAAAGCACCCGTGGCGAGGCCCGCGTGCAACCAGCAAGGTGGCGGAAAGAAGTCTCCCGGCTGAAATGGGCAACAAGCATTGCCATCCATCCTGGCGCGGTCTGTGACAAGAGTTAGGCCGGATCCTGATCCGCTGTTGGCGATGTCTATGAAGTTCCCACTGCGGCATTGCAGCTTTGTCTAACCGGACGCGTCCGTCTAATCACGTGTATCTCCTACTTCCAGAATAAGTCGGTAGTGTCACGTCGATTCGCCAAGGCCCCAAGAAATATGTCGCCGAACTCACTCGTCCCCTTCCTGTGGTAAGCTGTTCTGGGGAGATTGACTCATCAGTGGAACGCGATAACCGAAGGAAAAGTCAAGAGTCGGTCTGGTCCGGCGCCGGACTTTGCCAAGGCGCCGTCAGTACTCTCTCTACAGGTCAAACCAGGGAGGAGAAACGATGGACCTAGACACCGCAGGACTCGTAAAGGCCGATCAAGAGCACTTGATCCATCCGCTGCACCACCCAGTCGACCACCAGGAGCCAATCATCTACGTCCGGGGACGTGGCGCAACCGTCCAGGACATTGGCGGGCGTGAATATATCGACGGGCTTTCCGGGCTTTGGAACGTCAACGCAGGTCATGGCCGTGCCGAGCTGGCGGACGTCGCCGCGGCTCAGATGAAGGAACTCGCGTATTTCTCAGGCTACAGCGGATCGTCGAACATTCCGGCGATCATGCTCGCAAACCGCCTGGTCGAGCTTACACGCGGCGCCATGCAGGCCGTATTCTTCACATCGGGCGGCGCCGAGGCGAACGAGTCGGCCTTCAAGACCGCACGGTTTTTCTGGAAGGCGAACGGCAAGCCCGACAAGGTGAAGGTCGTCGCACGCCAGGAGGGATACCATGGAGTAACGCTGCAGGCAATGAGTGCCACCAAGATGGGCGCGTACTGGAAGATGTTCGAGCCGCGGGTCCCGGGTTTCGTTCACATCCAGACCTGCTATCCGTACCGATACGAGGGGGCAAGGCCGGGAGAGACAGTCGGCCAAGCGGCGGCGCGGGAACTTGAGGAAACGATCCTGCGTGAGGGACCGGACAGCGTTGCAGCCTTTATTGGGGAGCCAATCCACGGCGCCGGCGGGGTGATCTATCCGAGCGACGACTATTGGGGGCTGGTGCGCGACGTATGCGCGCGTTACGATGTACTCCTGATCGCCGATGAGATCATCACCGCATTCGGCCGTACGGGACGCTGGTTCGGGCTGGAGCACTGGAACGTGGAGCCCGACATCCTGTCGTTCGCCAAGGGCGTAACCTCCGGCTACCTGCCATTAGGCGGGATGATGGTGACCAAGGCGATCAAGGAGATCATGGACTCGGTTAAACCGGAAGACCGTTGGATGCACGGCTACACCAACTCGGCGCATCCGACCTGCTGTGCGGTTGCCCTGAAGAACATCGAGATCATAGAGCGCGAGGGGCTTTGCGCCAATGCGGAGAAGATGGGTGCGCGGCTCTACGCCAACCTGATGGCGGCATTCGGCGACCACCCGAATGCGGGCGATATCCGAGGCGGCAAAGGGCTCCTAGCGGCTGTGGAGTTCGTCGAGGATCGGGCGACGAAGAAGAACTTTGCGATCAGCCTCAAATTCGCCTCGCGCCTTTACGCGGAGATGTTGAAGCGGGGCATTGTCACGCGTACCCGCCCTGCCGCGGGCGCAGCGCCAGCTACGGGGGATATCTTGTTTTTCGCGCCTCCGCTGGTGGTCACCGAGGCGGAGGTCGACCGGTTTGTCAACGCGTCGTCCGACGCCGTCAAGGCCGTGCTCGGCGCTTAGTCTAAGTCACTTCGGCTGTGGGCATCGAAAGAGCTGCTCCAGCCTCTCTGGCCCTTTGAACATGCTCGCGGCGGCGTCTCCGCTTCAACCCGCGCTCATTCTGCGCGGACAGATGCGCCAGCCAGTTCGCGTAGACCGCGGCTGCCACGGGACGCCAGGTGTTCGCGATTGTTTGTTCCACCAGAACAGCCGGAAAATCCGCGAGCAGTTCCTCGCGCCGGTTAGACATAGCCCGCTCTCGCAGCGCTCGAAAGAACTCGGCAATCTCCCGGTCGAAGTAGCCTTGCGGCATGGGCGGGTACGTGTCTCTCTCTCGCCTGAGGTAACATCCGACATCCCTGCGATATTCGAGCAGCAGCGTGTTGGCCTCATACTCCGGATGGCCTTGAAAGAAGACGAACAAGCTCTTTCGCTGCTTAACGAAAGCGTCGACGCCCCCATCTTGGGCCCGCGTGAGAATGCTATAGCCGCAATCCGTTAGTTCGTTTTCCGGTATGTCGTTCCACCGGGAATGCGGCATCTGGAGAGGCGAGGGAACGCCGGCGGTCAGTTGGTGATCTGACGCTCGCGCACACTCGAAGACTCCGAAGCGCTTCTCGCCGAGCGGGCGCCGGCCTATGCCATCGACGTGCAGGACCGCCGCGTGCGCGGCCAGACAGGACCAAACAGTCGAGTGGGTGTTGTGCTCGGCCCACTCGATAACCTTCGTTAAGCTCTCCCAGTATGGTTCGTCGGCCAGGTTCGGGGCCTGTGGCTCCGCCCCGGTCACGATCAGACCGTCGAGATGGCGGTCCCACAGATTCTCGATGCCGGAGTAGTAGCTGCTTAGATGACGGCGGCCCGATTCGGTTCGAGGAACAGCCGGCAAGGCATAAAGCGAGAGTTGCACCGTGAGGCCGTTCGCCGCCGCATCGAGTAGAGTCAGAAACTGACGTTCGGTCGCCTTCAGTGCCTTATCCGGCATGTTGTTGACCAAGCCGATATGGATGCACCTCCCCGCTGATTCACAGAGCTCGGCGTTCCAACTGCATTTAGCGTGCGCAAAAAAGTCGTGGCTGGATGCGCCTCCAACCAAATGGACAGGCATTGGCGTTCCTCCGATGGATTCCGTGTGCTACTGCTCAAGAGCTAGCATTCCTGGGTCAGCCAATATGGCCGCGTTGAGCGCTTGATCAAGGTCGGCGACGATGTCATCGATGTGTTCGATACCGATGCTGAGCCGAATGGTTTCCGGCCTCACTCCGGCGTTGCGTTGTTCTTCGGCCGACATCTGTCGATGGGTCGTCGAGGCTGGATGACAGGCCAATGACTTGGCGTCACCCAGATTGACTAGACGCTTGACCAGCTTGAGCGCGTCGTAAAAGTGCTTGGCGGCCTCAAGTCCTCCCTTTATACCAAAGGTCAACAAGGAGCAGGCGCGGCCACCGAGGTATTTTTCCGCAAGGGCACGATAGGGACTGTCCGGGAATCCGGCGTAGTTGACCCACTCGACTCGGGCGTCTTTGCGCAGAAACTCGGCTACGCTCCTGCCGTTTTCCACATGCCGGTCGATCCGCAGCGCCAGTGTCTCGATACCTTGCAGCAGCAGGAAGGCGCTCATGGCCGGCAAGACGGCCCCGGTGGTCCGGAGGTACACGCTGCGGCAGCGCGCAATGTATGCAGCATGCCCGTAACGCTCGGTGTAGATCATGCCGTGATATGACGCATCCGGCTGGCTGAACATCGGAAAACGATGGGCGTGATCCTTCCATGAGAACCTGCCGCTGTCAACGATGGCGCCGCCGAGCGTCGTGCCGTGCCCACCCATGAACTTCGTCAGAGAATGCACCACTATGTCCGCGCCGTATTCGATCGGACATAGCAGGATCGGCGTGGCAACCGTATTGTCGACGATCAGCGGCACGCCGTGTTTGTGAGCCACGCGAGCCAGCGCATCAAGATCGCAAACATTTCCCGCCGGATTACCGACGGTTTCGCAGAAAATTGCCCGCGTTTGATCATCGATCAAGCCTTCGACATCGTCGGGACGATCCGACTTTGCGAAGCGAACAGTTACACCCTGACTTGGCAGAGCATAAGCGAATAGTGTGTGCGTGGTTCCATAAAGCTGAGGAGGTGAGATGATGTTGGTACCCAGCTGCGTCACGTTCATAACGGCATAGTAGGTCGCGGCTTGACCAGAGCTCACGCACAGGGCTTCCAGTCCGCCCTCGAGTGCCGCGACGCGCCGTTCCAGCACCGCGGTGGTCGGGTTGCTGATACGGCTGTAGCGATATCCGTCGACTTCGAGATTGAACAGCGCAGCCCCATGGTCGGCGCTGTCGAACTCATACGCGACTGTCTGATAGATAGGGACAGCCACGGCCTTCGTCGTGGGATCGCTCTGGTAGCCGCCGTGAATAGCGATCGTCTCTCTTCTCATGTGTTCCTAGGTTGGCACGGGCGCACGCAGGTCTTTTGCTATGTGATCCGACTCATCTCGTTGACCACGCTCTGAATGTCCGACTCCGTTGTCCGAAAACTGGTGACGCACGCCCGCACGGCAATCGCGCCGTTGCCGAGACGAACTTCCGACATCCACGCGATCTGCCGCGCATGCAGGGCTGCCAAGAAGCTGGCGGTGTCGAGTCCGTCCCGGGTGAAGCACACCAGTGGCAGCGGCGTGGTGTTGACGATCCGCCACCCCGCGCATTTTAGCGACTCCCGCAATACGTCTCCCATACGAGTCTGGTGTTCGATCATGCTGCAGTATCCCGATTCGCCGTACTGCGCGAGCGCCAGGAAGAGCTTCAGGCCGGTAAAGCGGCGGGACCACTGTACGGACGTGGTGTAGGGATCGGTGACCGGCCCGATTGTTTTTCGGGGCATGTAAGACGTTTCCGCGTGAAAAGCCGCAGCAACAGAATCGGAATGGCGGCAAAAGAACATGCCGGCGCCCATCGGGACGGAGAACCATTTATGGGCATCGCAGGTGATGGAGTCGGCGGCATCGATTCCGGTGAGGTGATGTTTGAGGACGGGCGAAATGACGGCAGCGCCGCCCCAGGCTGCGTCCACATGAAACCATATGCCCTCCCGCCGGCAAAAGCGGGCTAATTCCGGCAAAGGATCAATCGCGCCCGCCGCAGTTGTGCCAGCAGTACCGACGACCATAAATGGTGCGAGACCGTTTGTGCGATCCTCGGCCACGCGTGTTGCGAGGTCTGCCACATCCATCTTCAGATCGCGATCGATGGCAACTATCCGGAGCGCCTCGCGCCCCAGTCCGGTTATATGCGCAATCTTGTTGAACGAATGGTGGGCCTCGCCCGTCAGGTAGATCGTTGGGGTGGCCGCAAGGCCGCGCAGACCGCGTTCGCCATATTCGGGGAAGGACCGCGTCAAAGCCACAACCACGGCCGAGAGATTGGCCTCCGCTCCGCCGCTCGTGAAAGTCGCGATGGCGCTGGCGGGGAAGCCGAACTTCGCAGCCAGCCAAGCGAGCGTGTGCCGTTCGATCTCGTTCGCCGCCGGCGACGTACGCCACGAAGCCAGTTGCGGGTTGTACATGGCGACCAGCGTGTCCGCCACGATGGATGCCAGCGTGACACTGGGATTGAACAGACCGAAGTAATGGGGGTGGGTCACCTGGACTTGCCAGGTACGTAACATCTGTTCGACATCAGCCACCGCTTCGTCCAGGGGTACTGCATTCTTGAAATCATAGCGGGACGTCAGGTAGTTTCGAATCTCTTCCGGTGTGACGTTCGGGGTGACGGGGCCGCTCGCGATGTCGGACTGTAGCGTCGCAACTGCGTCCCGGATTTCGTTAAGAACCATACGTCCCGAGCTCGTTACGTGGGTGTGCCAAGTTGTACCGCTAAAACAGAGAAGCGTAAGTTAGCGCGTCATGTCAGATCGGTTTTCAGGCCGGCGTACACAGAGCGCGCGGTTCAGGGCGGAGTCGCCGGCGGCGACCGACGCGCGTCCGCCATCCTCAAAATCCAAGGCCCAGCCTTCGCCCGTTTGTGCGCCCGGCGTGGCGCTCCATTGCCAGCCGGTGAGCCGGATGGGTCCTTTACCGCGGTAGCCACCCTGATACCGGGTTCTGTCGAAGAGTCCCTGCAAATCGTCAATGGAAGGTAGCGTCCAGTCCTTGAACCCGGTCAGGGCTAAATCACGGCAGTAGCGGAAGGCTTGACTCCAGCTTAGGCCAGAGCCGTTGTCCGCAGGCGTCCAAATCAGCTTACTAGCCGGATCGATCCAGTAGTCGCGGCTTGCACGCAAGGAAATCGTCAGTTCCTGTTGGCTGTCGGCCGTTGCCAGCGCGATTGTTCTCTGCCATCTACCGCTACCCGCGGGATCATCCGCCTCAATGCGGTGTTGGCCGGCAGTCAGTTGCAGCCTCAGGCTTTGATTCGGGGTAAGTATCCCCGTCGGTTTGCCGTCCACTGTAACGCGGCATTCCGCATCGGTCTTGACGATTAGCTCCGCTCCGTGGGAAAGACCCGGCCGCCACACGGCAAAAGCCAGCAATGCGAAGACCTTATTTCTCAACCCGCGCACCGGATGCGCCTTCGTAGCCGGTGGAGCCGCTGTACAACTTAACGGCTGGGCGTGCTGGATATCCGCTGTTTCGTTGTTGAACGAGTTGCTGCCACTCCTGAGGCAAGCCGGGCTTTGTGTCCACGAGAATTTCGCGGATCGCGCGCCGGTCTTTCGGGGACAGGGTGCTAAATTCCGGGCTTTGGTCGGCACCGCTGAGAACCTCGAACAAACGGTGGTAAATGTACTGTTTCGCCGGCTGCGGTATGGCGTCAAAGCTCTGGGAGTAGATAAGGTAGCTGCATGGATATTTGAAGATCCGGGTGTGAAGGTCGAACTGACGTAGGCAACGTCCCTGCGAGTCGAATGGACCCCGCTCGGCGAACTCTCGGGCAAAGCTGGTGTCTCCGGCAACGGGACCGTCCAACCGCGCTTCGTTTGTGAATAGCAAATACCGAACTAACTGTTCGCCTGGATATTCAACCTGTTTGCGAAATGCGCCGGAAATGGCTTCTGCGGACAGTCCCGCTGCTTTGTGGCGCACCTCATCGGCAAACGCGAGCCTGGTCCGGTAATTCGTTTGCGTGATCAGGTTGTGCATCTGGGTCTGGTGCGCCAGAACCATCAGCGCGACGATGTCACTCGACCCGGTCAGGTAGGCCGATGTTTCGAGCCGTGCGCTCAAGCCGGCCGGATCGGCGGCAGCCGCCTCGTCGAGTTGATCGGGATGTTCCGGATTGGAGACGGTGGCATTGCCCATGCCGGCCTTGACGCCAGGCAGGGCGCTGACGTACCATCCACCCCAGCGCTCGCTCAAGGGGCTCTCCTGGCCCGTAATGAAGGATTTTGCGCCAGCCGATGGGGCGCCGGATGTCATAGTTAATACCGAACGCAACAAGACGCCCGGCACGCCTCGGGTTGACGGCGCCACGTGGCACTGGACGCAATCGATGGCAGCCCGCTCAAACCGGGGGTGATCGGACTGGCGGTCGTCGACGAGGTAGAAGATGGCTCCCTGCCGGGGATCGAAGGAAATAAACTCAAGGAACTTCCCGTCATGGACCTGCCCGACGTAAACGTCGTCATTGAAGTAAAGAGCGCGGGGAGTTGACGGACTGATTTGAGGAGACTGAAAGCTGGTTTTCGAAAAGACCAACGTCTGGGAGCTTATGGGAACATGCAGGGCGTGCAGAACGGACTGCAAGTATCCGTGCCGCGGTTCGTAGCTCAAGGAGACTTCGCCCCTTTCCAAGCGCTTTTCGAGTTGGGCGATGGGATCGTTCAGGTCCGCGGACCGATAGTTAATGGGCTCGCCGGCGAAGGGCAAAAACCCCTGGTTCTTGATAACCACTCTTGGCGGCGGAGGAGAGTCCTTGCTGTCGGCTCCGGCCTGACAAACGACCGCGACACAAGCCGTAGCCACTAAAGCCAATGGAACTTTGAGTCGGCGCACCTTCGATCTACCCTCTGCTGTCAGCACCTTTGTTGCCAGCGCTGCCGGAGGCGGAGCTGGGTGCCCTTGTCCACCATCGTCGCAAATCTCCAACTCAAATTCAGGATGCGGGGCAGCCATGTCGCATTATGGGCGAATCTCGCCGGCTTGGATGCGGTCGTAGAGCGCCTGGTCGAGCCGAACGAACGCCTGATGCTCCGGATGGTTGAAATAGAGAATGTCGGCCGCCGCGGCGGGATCGTATGCCTGGTGCACGAGATCGACCTTCGTGTATTTGAAAGTGCCGGTAACTTCCATCTCAGCCCGGATGCGCAGGAACAAAGGTCGTGCGTAGTGGGGCAGGCGGCTGATCATGTGCGCTCGGAATGCTGGCAGGTCGAACTCATGTTCGGTGACGAGCGCAGCCATGCCGGCCCGGCCGTCGGCACCGGGAATGGAGACGCCATATACGTTGGCTTGCTTGACCCCGGGAAATGCACAGATCGCTTCAGAGATCTCGAAGGTCGCGACGTTCTCACCCTTCCAGCGGAAAGTGTCGCCGATACGATCGACGAAATAGAAGAAACCTTTCTCGTCCTTTCGCATCAGGTCGCCCGTGCGCACCCAGGCATCTCCGGACTTGAAGACGTTGCGAAGAATCCTCTTCTCTGAAGCCTCCCGGCTGCTGTAGCCCTCGAATCGGCTGCTGGCATTCGAGGAGTCGTCCGGAATCTGGCTGATCGCTTCGCCGATTTCGTTCGGGGCGCAGCGAATGCAGAATCCGTGCATGTTGCGGACCGGCTCGTCTCTCTCAACATCGAACCGTACCAAGGTCGGCGAAAATCGGTGCGCAAGGTACGAAGGGACGCGGCCGATCGAGCCGCATTTGCCTTCGACGTTGAACAAGGAAAGGCCACCTTCGGTGGCGGCATAGAACTCGACAATCTGGGGAATTCGAAACCGGCTTTTGAACTTGTCCCAGATATCCGGCCCCAGGCCGTTGCCACAGGCGATCCGAACGTGGTGCGCGCCGTCATAAGGAGAAGGTGCGGCGTGGAGTAAGTAGCGGCAAAGCTCTCCGATGTATTGGAGCAGAGTGCAGTCCCAACGGACAATGTCGCTCCAGAATTGGCTGGCCGAGAAGTTCTCGCGGATGACTGCTGAACCGCCGGCGATGAGCATTGCGCCGGGAGCTAGTACGCCACCGACGCTGTGATACATCGGCAAGCAATCATATATGCGGTCTGTCCCTCGGGCATCCATCATGCCGGCGAACCATCCGCTCCATTGCATGAGACGGGCATGGCTGACGTTGGCGGCTTTAGGCAGCCCTGTAGTTCCAGACGTGTAGATGTAGAGGGCCCGATCTGAAATGGTTACTGGCCGGCGTTCGCTCTCGGCCAGTATTTCTCCCGGCTGCCGCTCGATGTCGTGATCGATGCGGCGGAATGAGCGATCACTGGCGCCGTGCACCCAGACCGTCGGGGCTACGGTAAGATTTGACAACGCCGGAGTCAACGCCTCAGCGAGATCCGCGGCCACAATGATATGTTTGGGCGCGACAATATCGATGCAATATGCGAGGGAAGGACCGGCCAGATTGGTGTTGATGAGGGCCACCACGCCGCCGATCTTGATGATGCCAAGCCAGATGGCCATGTATTCCGGCCGGTTGCGCATCATCAGGCAGACGACGTCACCCTTGGCAAGGCCCTGGTCGAGCGCCCATCGGGCATATCGGTTCGAGTGCTCAGCGAGCGCACGGTACGTCAGGCACTCGCGCTCAGAGAGCAGGGCTGGAGCATCGCCGAGTTGCGCGGCGCGTTCCTCGATAACCGTAGGAAGAAGGCGATTGGGATGGCGGGCTATCGACCCTGTCAGTTCGAGCGCGCGCGCCCAGGCTTTGGCGGTTGAGATGCTGCCGGTCTGGGGTCCGGTTGTGAGACTCGCCATCATGCCGTATTGCCTGCGTCAACTGTAAGTACAGTGCCCGTAATGTTTTTCGATTTCGAGCCAAGCAGGAACGCGACCGCATTGGCCACGTCGTCGATTTCCGTGAGGCGCCGAAGCGCACTGCGCCGGGCGATCTGCTGCCGTTGCTCTTCGGTGAGCCCCTTTGTCATCTGCGTATCGACGAACCCGGGCGCGACCGAATTCACGTTTACCCCCATGCGCCCGACCTCTCGCGCCAGCGATCGAGTGAAGCCGACCAGCGACGCTTTGGTCGCGCCGTAGACGGAAAGACCGCTATAGCCGGTGGAGGCGACAATCGAGGCGATGTTTACGATCCGCCCGCCGCCATCGGCCATCATGGAACGCACTGCGTATTTCGTGAGGACGATGGGGGAGATCGTGTTCACGCGCACCAACTGCTCAATCTGCGAGGTGGGCATGAGTGCCAGAGTGCCGTCGAAACTCATCCCGGCGTTGTTTACCAGCCCGTAGATCGGGCCGAAGTCCTTACGCAACGTCTTGACGAACCCGGCAATGTCTTCGATCTTCGCCAGATCGAAGGGTACGAAATGGAAGGATCCGGGGCTGTCGCGTTCGGCTTCTCGTATGGCGGAAGTGAGCTGATCGGTGTTTTTCCGTGCCACTGCGATGACGTGGTACCCTTCCCCTGCGAGGTTACAAGCGATTCCCAGGCCCAGCCCCCGATTTCCACCGGTTACGATGACATTACGCATGGCTGGCGCACTATTTTGCCAGTTGCTCCGACCGGCAAGCTGCTCACGAAGCGGATCACCGCCGGCACCTTATGCCGGGCAAGGATTCCACGGCAGAGCTCGAGAATCTCGTGCTCGAGTTGGCCGGCCTGCCCGTTCAAGGCCTCGGGTGGTGTCTGCACAATTACGTCGGCTACGACGAGCGCACCGGTGATCGGGTTCTTCCTGGTGCGTACCAGCGACATCCGAACCTGGGGGTGACGATTGATCACTGCTTCGACTTCCTCGGGATAGACTTTCAAGCCGCCGACATTGATGACCCCATCTCGCCGTCCCACAAAGTAATAGCGATCGCCGCGCAATTCGAGCATGTCGCCAGTATCTACGTAGCCGTCCGCGCCAATGAGAGGCTTGGCTTGGCCGCCCAAGTAGCGATCCGCAATGAGGGTCGAGCGGATCCGGAGCGAGCCATCTTCGACTTTCATCTCAACATCGGCTCTTTCTCCAATCAGCTCCGCCGGAAATCCCGCCAGACCATCGGTAACATCGAACGCCACCCCAGCCTCCGTCGAGGCGAAAGCGTGGGCGATTTTGGCCTGCGGGTAGCAGACCTGTAGATGGTCCAAGATGGCCTGATCGGCGATTTCTCCCGACAAACGGACGTATTGCGGCGCGATCCTGTGCGCCGAGGGGCTCATCAGCGCGCGGCGCCAATGGGAAGGCGTGCCGGAGATATGCGTGACCCGGTATGCGGCCGCCCGGATCATAAAATCGGCCAATGACCCCTCCGTGCTCGATAGCACCAGCGATGCCCCGCTGAGCAGGGCCCGGAGAAAAATTCGCAGACCGCCGTAACGGCGAATGTCGTAGAACGTGCTCCAAACGACCGGGCTGGGCGACGCGCCGGAGCTTTCGATCGCTCCAGCCAGACTCGCCAAGGTGTGGACGACCAGCTTCGGCAGTCCTGTCGTGCCGGATGTCAGGAGAATCCACTCGGTTTGACGTTCTACGGTGTGATCGTAATGGGCGCGCACGATCTTCGGACTGCACGCGATGAAGGACACACCACTGGGAATGTCCGGCCCCGGTGCGATCCGGTCCGACACGACCACATCCACGGCTGCCGAATCGATGACGAACCTAAGATGTTCGAACGGCAAATCCGCAGGACAAAGAACCAGGCGCCGCGCGATACCGTCGAGCTCGATGAGCGCCAATGCGGCCGAAAGCTGGTCCGTCGTCCATAGGAGCACCGACCGGCCGCGAAACTCCTCGGCTCGGCCGCCGAGGCACGAACCCCCGGCCAAACCGCCCAAAGTGACGGTCTCGTTGGCTCCCGAGAGAAAGCGATCCGATAGATTTCCGGTGGCACTGATCCCGTTCCAGACGGAAGTCCGGTTATTTTGCGGCATTTTCGTAAAACTCGATGAACTCGCCCAGGGTCACTGGAAAGCCGGCTGCTTCGGCGGTAGTGAAGGGGTCTACTCCCAGCGCATCTTCTAGCCGGGCGACGACCACCGCCATGCACAGCGAGTCAAGCCCTGAATCTACAAGCGGAAGATCGTTGACCAGGGGCGCCAAGTGTTTGTCTTGTTCCTGGGCGACCTGGGTGACCTGAGCGATAATCTCGGACCGGATGGACATATGGGTGTTTGTTTTGCCGAGCTCCCAGCGTCAAAGGCAGCTATGGAGGCGCCGCTGGCGAAGGGACAGGCTGGGCCGATTTTCAGTGCTATGGGTGGTCAGAATGCCAATACTCGTCGCTCAGCGGCCGATGGCGTGGTCCACGCGCTCTGCGGACGCCTTCATGATCGAAGCTGTGGAACTGGCGTGCGGTCAGGCAGGCGCCCGCGACCGTGCTGGATATGCCCGCGTCAAGCACATCCAGGGCATTTCAGCTACTAGAGTGCGATCTTAAAGACAATCCCTTCGGAATCTGCACCACCGTCTTGCGCCGTACCCCAGAGGCTGCCGTCTTGGAATACCGGGCTACTGTACACAAAGTTGCCGTCAGTGCTGCCAGTAAACACGTAAAGTGAAGTGTATGTCCAATAAGGGCTGGCGGGTGTCAATTCGTAAACCGTTCCGAAGCCAGGACTGCCGTCGCAGTGGGTTGTACCCCAAAGATTACCGTTCGCATCCATGAATAGGTTGCCGAAGGGTCCAGAAATGCTCCACCCTGGTATGTTGTAAAGCACCGTAAAGGTCCAGCCGCTGCTTCCGGGCGACAGCTCGAAGATAGTGCCGCCCCCACCAGTGCCGCCCGAAGTGGCACCGCCATAGAAGTTGCCCACCTTATCGCCGATCAGACCCGCATAAGGAACACCTCCGTCGTCTCCGTTCTGGAAACTATAGAGAATGTTTTCTGTCCAGCCGGATGCTGACGGGGTCAACTCGAAGATTGTGCCGTATCCGGAAGTGCCTCCTGCCGAAGTTGTCCCGTAAAGCTTACCTGCAGCAAACGTGACGCCCGCCACGGGAGTTGCCCCGTCGGTGCCAGTGCGGAAGCTGTAGATCACCTCCGACGTCCAGGGCGCACCCTTCTTCGGCGCCGGGCTCACCTCGAAAACTGTGCCATTACCGTTTGCCCCGCCCGCGGTTGTCGTGCCGTAGAGTCTCCCAGCATGCCAGACCAACCCCGCTTCGGGAGTAGCCGCGCCTGGTGCGCCCTTAAAGCTATGCAGCACCTTTTCCGTACCCTTCGTCGTAACAGCGAACACGG
>DATKFU010000123.1:0-9880 GCA_035511215.1 Bryobacteraceae bacterium
TATCGAACCTGGAAGGCCAGCCTAAGCGCTCCGAAAGCAAAGTGGAGACCCATCTGATAGTCCGCGAGTCGACTTGTCTGGCGCGCCGCCAAACCGCTGCTGGATGACCCGGCGGCGGCGGATCTGAGTATCGCAGGCGCAGCCGCCAATGCCACTTACTTTTCTCGGTACCGAACACCTGCATTAATTGTGGGATAGGACTCCAGCATGAACGGCCGGCGTACACGCCGGCCTTTTCGTGCTCGGGTACAGCTCATTTCGTTGAGCGAAGAGCGGGTCCTGGAGGACCCGCGCAGGCCTGGAGGGCCGCCCCACAAATCATGCAGCATCGCAGTTTGTGGGAAAAGTAAGCGGCACCGGGCGCGGCCGCCCGCCCCACCGCACACCCGACCTGTTAACATGAAAATTCTTGGCGAATGCTGCGATTTGAAACCGCCGGGGAGTCGCATGGCGAGTGCCTGGTAGCCACCCTCACAGGACTTCCCGCCGGAGTGCCGGTCTCTCTCGACACCGTAAATCACGAACTCTGGCGCCGCCAGCAGGGCTATGGCCGCGGCGGGCGCATGAAAATCGAACGCGATTGCGCCGAGATTGTCTCTGGCGTGCGCCACTCCCATACTATTGGCTCGCCCGTAGCCATCGTTATCCGCAATCGGGATTGGCAAAACTGGACCGCCGCCCTGCCCGTCGAAGATCCGCTTGAGGACGTAGCCGGCGCCGAGGATAAGCGGAAGCCAGTCACCCGTCCGCGCCCCGGACACGCCGATCTGGCAGGCGCCATCAAGTACAATTTCGCCGACGCGCGCTACATTCTGGAGCGGGCCAGCGCCCGCGAAACTACCGCCCGGGTCGCTATCGGCGCGGTCGCCAAAGCCTTGCTGATCCAGTTCGGCATCGATATCGCCAGCCACGTGATCGCCGTGGGCCGCGTGCGCCTCGCCAGAGTCGCCGCATGGGAGGAGGTCGCCGCGATGCGCCAGAAAGCGGAAGTCCTGCTGGGCTGCGTGGATGCCGAAACCGAGCTGCGCATGAAAGAAGTGGTGGACCAGGCCTACCGCACCGGCGATACCGTGGGCGGCGTGTTCGAAGCGATCGCGCACGGCGTGCCCCCGGGCCTGGGATCGCACACCACCTGGGACGCGCGGCTGGATGGGCGGCTGGCGCAGGCTATTGTGTCCATTCAGGCCGTGAAGGGCGTCGAACTGGGGTTCGCGGAGGAGAATGCCGCCAGCTTCGGCTCCCAGGTGCAGGACACTATTCGCTACGATCGGCAGGCGCGCCATTTTACGCGCGGAGCCAACCGCGCCGGCGGACTGGAGGGCGGCATTACCAACGGCCAGGACCTGTTGGTGCGCGGATTGCTGAAGCCCATCTCGACGCTCCGCCGTCCGCTCGAATCGGTTGACCTGGTCACCCGCGAACCGGCCCTGGCGGCCTACGAACGCTCGGATGTGTGCGTGGTCCCCGCTGCTGGCGTGATCGCGGAGGCCATGGTGGCTCTGGTGCTGGCGCAGGCTTTCCTCGAAAAGTTCGGCGGCGATTCGCTGGGCGAAACGAAGCGCAATTTTGAGGGTTATCTCACTCAGGTGCGGGATTTCTGAATATGGTCTATCCAATCGTGAAGTACGGCGATCCGGTGCTGGAGCGTGAAGCGGAGGAGGTCACCGAATTCGGCACGCCGGAGCTCGACCAGTTCCTCGAAGACATGTTCGAGTCCATGTACGCAGCCAAGGGTGTCGGACTGGCCGCGCCCCAGATCGGCTTTTCCCGCAAGATCACGGTCATCGATGTTTCCAACGCCGAGAATCCGGCTGACAAGCTGGTGCTTATCAATCCGAAGATTCTGCGGGTGGAGGGCAAGCAGGTGGGAGAAGAGGGCTGCCTGAGCATTCCCACGTTCCGCGAGCAGGTTAAGCGCGCCAAACGCGTCACGGTGCGCGCGCAGGACGCCAAGGGCGATTTCTTCGAGAAGACCGGCGAAGACCTGCTGGCGCGCGCCTTTCTGCACGAGACGGACCACCTGTACGGCAAGCTGTACATCAGCCACATCAGCGCCTTGAAGCGCGATTTGATCCGCCGCAAGGTGCGCAAGCTGGTGAAGGCGGGAGAATGGGAGTAGGTGGGGCAGCTTCGCAGCCTGCGACGGCCTCCCAAGCCGTTTGCAACTAATGCGCGTAATATTTCTAGGAACCCCGAGATTCGCCGTTCCCACCCTGGAAGCCCTGGTCGCATCCGGCCATGACGTGACCTGCGTCGTCACGCAACCCGACCGCCCCAGCGGACGAGGCCAACAACTCACCTCGTCGCCCGTTAAAGAAATGTCTCTCCGGCTAAATATTCCCGTCTACCAGCCTGAGCGCATCCGCCGTCCGGACACGGTGCAGTATCTCGCCGCGCTCGAGCCCGACGTCATGATCGTGGTCGGCTACGGACAAATCATTCCGCAGTCCGCGATCGATATCCCGCCGCACGGCATCGTGAACGTACACGCCTCGCTGCTGCCCAAATACCGCGGCGCGGGACCGGTGCAGTGGGCCATCGCCAATGGCGAAAAGCATACCGGCGTCACCACCATGCGTATCGACGCCGGACTGGATACCGGCGGCATGCTGCTGAAAGCGGAAACCGAAATTGGGCCGGAGGAGACCGCTGTGGAATTGGGCGCGCGCCTGGCCGTTATGGGGGCCGCGCTGCTCGTCCGGACCCTGGAAAGCATCGCGTCGATCGTCCCGCAAACGCAAGACCCAGCCCAAGCCACCTACGCTCCGCTGCTGAAGAAGGAGGACGGTCGCATCGACTGGCGACAACCGGCGCAAACCATCCACAATCGCGTGCGCGGATTCCAGCCTTGGCCGGGAGCGTATACGCGCTTTCGCGGCCAGCAACTGCACATTTGGAAATCGCGCGTGGCTGGGGCCGCTCCAGGCGCTCCGGGCCAACTGCTGCTTCATCCAACGCGCGCCGTATGCGGTGCGGGCGCGCTGGAACTCCTCGAAGTCCAGCTCGAAGGCCGCAAGCGAATCGCAGCCGAAGCCTTCGCCAACGGCCAGCGCATCGCCGATGGCGGCATTCTGGGACAATCGTAAGGTGGATCTGCCGCTGGGATACCGTTACGCCGCCACGTACGCGCGCATCCGTCAAGCCGAAAAAGACGATCTGGGGCTGATCGTCTCCGGCCTGCCGGCCTCGGCCGCCGCCGTCTTCACGCAAAACCGCGTACAGGCAGCCCCGGTGAAGCTGTGCAGCCGGCACTTGGCCGCCTCGCGCGGCGCGGTGGGTGCGATCCTGGTGAATGCCGGAAACGCCAACTGCGCCACACGCACAGGCGACGCCGTAGCGTTGGCCTGCTGCCGATCCGCCGCCCGTCTGCTGCGGCTGCCGGTCGCCCAGGTGCTGCCTGCATCCACCGGCGTGATCGGCGTCGAACTGGATTCCAAGCTCATCGTCAACGCCCTTCCGGGCCTGGTGGCCGGCCTGCGCGAAGACTGCTTCGGCCGCGTGGCGCGCGCCATTATGACCACCGACCTGGTCCCCAAAGAAGCCTTCGGCGAGGTTAAGCTGCGCCGCGGCAGTGTACGTATTGCCGGTATGACCAAAGGCTCCGGCATGATCCAACCGCGCATGGCCACCACGCTCGGCTTCGTTCTGACCGATGCCCAGATTCCCGCCGCCATGCTGCGCCGCATGTTGCGCCGCGCCGTCGAGCGCAGCTACAACCGGCTCTCGGTGGATGGCGATACGTCCACCAACGACACGCTGCTGCTGTTGGCCAACGGCGCTTCCGGCGTGCGCCCCGACCCTAAGGAGATGGCCGCAGTGGAGGAGCAGATCGCGCGCGTCACGGAGGACCTGGCGCGCAGCATCGCGCGCGATGGCGAGGGCGCACGCAAGCTGATCACCATCCTGGTTTCGGGCGCGCCGACCGCCGACGCCGCCGTGCGCCTGGCGCGCTCCATCGCCAATTCGCCGCTGGTGAAGACTGCCGTGGCGGGCTCGGACCCCAACTGGGGCCGTATCCTTTCCGCGGCGGGCAATGCCGGCGTGGCCTTCGACCCGCGCAAGGCCGATATCGACATGCAGGGCTTGCCGGTGTGCCGCGGCGGCCTGGCGGCGCGGTTTTCCGAAGCCGAGCTGAAGCGCAAGCTGGACGCCCCCGAGTGCGAGATCCGCATGGCCCTGCGCGGCAACGGCAAGGGGCACGCGCGCTTCTGGACCTGCGATTTCACCGAAGACTACATCCGCATCAACGCAAGTTACCGGACCTGATATGAGACGACGCTTGTTTCTGTTGACCATGGGAGGTGCGGCATCGTCCGCCATAGGCGGCGTAGCACGCGCCGACGCGCCGCAGCAAATCTTCGACCTGTTCGCCAAGATCGCCTCGGCGCTCAGCGACGACGATCCGGCCATGTTCCTCGAAGCGGTCGATCCCGAGATGCCGAACTTCCAGGATTTCCGCCGCGACCTGGTGGCGCTGACCGACCTGGCCAGTGTTACGAATTCCATCGAAGTGCTGTCGGACACCGGCGATGAAACCCATCGCGCCGAGGAACTCGACTGGTTCCTGGAGATCGTGGGCAATTCCGACCCGCACCCCGTGGAGCGGCGGCGCGAGGTAGTGAAGTTCCGGTTGGAGCGGAAGGGCAACAAGGGCAAGAAGTGGAAGATCGTGTCCATCGACCCGCTGCACTTCTTCGCTCCGCCCAAGATCACCTGATCCTATGTTTCTGCTATAATGATACTCATGGAACCACGTCAGACCGGAAACGTGCTCGGCGGGCAGCGAGTGCTGGGCAAACCAGTTACCTCCGTGCTGGAACTGAACGACGCCGTGGAGCGGGGCTTGCCCAAAGCCACCCTCCGCATAGTCGTGCAGCGCGTTTTCCCCGATGCGGCCGACCAAAGAGCCATGATGCACCGCATCGTCCCTGAGGCGACGTACAAGCGGCGGCGGGAACGTCTCAGTCCCGCCGAGAGCGCGCGCACGGAGCGGCTGGCCCGCGTCGTCGCCATCGCCGAAGACGTCTGGCAGGATCGCGACAAAGCCCGGCGCTTTCTAACCACCCCGCATCCGGAGATCGGCGGAAAAAGGCCTGTGGATGCGGCCCTGACAGAATTGGGCGCGCGGCAGGCTGAGGAGGTCATGGCCCGTATCGTCTATGGCCTCCCAACGTAGCCGTCCGCTACGGGCGTTCCGCATTGCCGATATGCGGCATACCATCTTCGACGGCCGCGGCGCGATGCTGCATGGCGCCCGCTGGAATTCTCCGGGCCGGCTGGTCGTCTATGCATCTGAATCCTACGCGGGCGCGTTGCTCGAGATTCTGGCCCACGCCTCCGGCAGCGTCCCGCGCAGCCAAGGTTACATCGAAATCGAGATTCCGGCGGATGTTTCCATCGAAGAAGTCACGCCCGGCGATTTGCCCGATTGGGATTCCCCCTCGTTTGAAACCGCGCGCGCTTTTGGCGATCGATGGTATGACGAGCGCCGCACGCCGGTCCTGATGGTTCCCTCGGTGGCGACGCGGATCGAGCGAAACATTCTCCTGAATCAGGAGCATCCCGATTTCGCCCGCATCCGGGCGAGCCAGCCATTGCCGGTGCGCTGGGATGAACGGCTATGGACATGATCGTGCGTTGCGCGTGGGCGAAGAACGAATTCTCCATCCCCTATCACGATACGGAGTGGGGTATGCCGGTGCATGACGACCGCCTGCTGTTCGAGTTTCTGGTGCTCGAAGGCGCGCAGGCCGGCCTGAGTTGGGACACCATCCTGCGCAAGCGCGCGCGCTATCGCGAAGTGTTCGACAACTTCGACACGGCGGTGGTGGCGCGCTACGGCAAGCGCAAAGTCAACACCCTCCTGCGCGACGCCGGCATCGTCCGCAACCGCCTGAAGGTAGCCGCCGCGATTGGCAATGCGCAGGCGTTTCTGAAAGTGGCGGAGGAGTTCGGCAGCTTCGACGCGTATATCTGGCAGTTCACCGGGGGGCGTCCGCGCGTGAACGCCTGGCGCGCGCTGAAGGAGTTGCCGGCGCGCACGCCCGAATCCGACGCCATGAGCAAGGATCTGAAGCGGCGCGGGTTCCGGTTTGTGGGATCGACTATTTGCTACGCGTTCATGCAGGCGGTGGGGATGGTGAACGACCACTCGACGGAGTGCTTCCGGTATACTCAACTACTGCGATAACCGATGTCTGAGTAACCCTACAGCTTCATCCGCTCCAGCTTGCGATACAGCGTCTTCCGCTCAATACCCAGAATTTGCGCGGCGCGGCTCTTGTTCCCTCCGGTAGCGGCCACTACCCGCCGGATCTGCTCCTCTTCCGCTTCGGCCAGCGTTTCCACGGGCTCCTCGCGCGCCTCCATCGCCGCCAGCGCCTGCTGCACGGCCTCCCCGTCAATGCGTCCGCCCGGCGCCAGAATGGTGAGCCGCTCCACCAGGTGCTGCAATTGCCGGACATTACCGGGCCATGTGCACCCCTGCAGCGCCTTCAGCCCGGATTCCATCAAGCGCGCGGACTGCTGGTAGCGCGCATTGTATTTGTTCAGGAAGAACCGAGCCAGCAGCGGCACGTCGCCGCGCCGGTCGCGAAGCGGCGGAATCACGATCCGCACTACGTTGAGCCGGAACCACAGATCCTCGCGGAACTTGCCTTCCTCCACCAGCTTCTGCATTTCGCGGTTGGTGGCCGCGAGTACGCGCACGTCCACCTGCTTACCGCGCGCCGCGCCCACCGGCCGGATTTCGCGCTCCTGCAGGAAACGCAGCAGCTTGAACTGGAAGTTCAGCTCGATGTCCCCGATTTCGTCCAGCAGCACCGTCCCGCGATTGGCGGATTCGATCACGCCCATGCGGTCGCGGTCCGCACCCGTAAACGCCCCCTTCAGCGCGCCGAACAGCTCGCTTTCGAGCAGCGTAGGGGCGATCGAAGCGCAATCCACCGGCACAAAAGGCTGGCCGGCGCGTGCGCTGAAACGGTGGATCATGCGCGCCACCAGTTCCTTGCCGGTGCCGGTCTCGCCCTCGATCAGCACGGTGGCGTCGGTGGGCGCCACCTTCGAAGCGGTCTTGTAAATTTCCACCATGGCGGCGGAGCTGCCGATCATTTCGCTTTCCGGCAGATCGTCCGGACCGGCTTCTTCCTCGTCGCCGTTCTCCGCAAAATGCCGCGCGGCTTCGGCGCGCTTGATGGTGTCGAGCATACGGTCGATTTCAAAGGGCTTGGCCACATAATCGAAAGCGCCGCCGCGGGTGGCCGCCATCACCGTCTCCATGGTGCCGCGCGCCGTCATCAGAATCACCGAGCACTGGGGGTCTTTGTTGCGCGCCGCGTCCAGCACGTCCAGGCCGGTGCGGTCGTCGATGTAGATATCCGAAATCACGATGGGGTAGCTGTTTTCCGAGAGCCGCTCCAAAGCTTCGCCGGTGGAGGCCACGGCGTCGACGTCATAGCCCTCCAGCTCCAGAAACGTCGTCACGGTCAGGCGCACCGCCGGATCGTCTTCCACAACCAGTAATCGCCGCATTCATCCTTCTTTAGTTCTCTCCAGCCAGCACCGCCGAAACCGGCGCAGGCAGAACCATGGTGAACCGGGACCCCTCCCCTGGGCGGCTCATCACTTCAATGGTACCGGAATGCTGGATCACAATCTGCTCCACAATAGAAAGCCCGATTCCGGTTCCGGCTTCGCCCGATTGTTCCGCGCGCTTGGTCCGGTAGAATTTCTGGAAGATCTTCTTGACCTCCTTCTGGTCCATGCCGATGCCCTGGTCCTCCACCGAGATGTAAGCGTGCTCGCGCTTTCTGGTGGCCGCCAGGGTGACCTGCGTACGCGGCGGCGAGTACTTGATGGCATTGGTCAGCAGGTTGTAAAAGGCGTATTCCATCAGCTCGCGGTCGCCCGTGAGAAAGACATCCTGCGGCGCGGCTTCGGTCAGAATGCGGATCTGCTTGCGCTCGGCCAGGGGGAGCGCGCGCGCCACACATCCGGCCATCAGCTCCCCGGCGGAAAAGCTCTCCTTCTTCAGCTCCACTTGGCCGGCCGAGAGCCGCTCCATGCTCAGGAACATCTCGATCATGCGGCCCAGGCGCTTGGATTCGGCGTTGATCAACTCGACAATCTGTTTGCGCTTCTCTTCCGGCAGCGTATAGCGGCCCATCAGCTCGCTGGAACCCTGGATGGCGGTGAGCGGCGTGCGCATCTCGTGTGTAACGAAGTGGATGGTCTGGCGGTAACGGTCGGTTTCGGCTTCGGACTTGCGCAAGCTGCGGCGCACCACCAGCAATTGATAGGCGCCGGCGGTGATCAGCGACAGCCACGCCGCCGATACGGGTGTGCAGAACGAGAAGACGATGCGGTGCGTGAAGAGCCAGTAAGGCGTAACGTGCGCGATCGCTAGAATTCCCACGGCCAAGCCATTCGCCGCGCGTCCGGTGAAGCGGCTGTAAGTCAGTCCGATGGCCAACACCAGCAGCAAGCTGAACGCCAGTACCGCCGATGGTGGCGCGTCGGTGATGAACAGGCCTTGGGCAATGGTCTCGAACGCGTTGGCGTGGATTTCGACGCCCACCATCGGCGTGCCCGCGGAGTAAGGCGTGAAGAGCCAATCCTTGGCCACGCCCTGCGCAGTCACGCCCGCGAAGACCACCTTGCCGGAGAACTCGGAGGCGCGGCCGGGATCGCTGAGCAGATCCTTCAGCGAAACGCGCGGAATATGCATTGAGGACGGCGCATAGCGGATGCGCATGAGCCGCCGGTCCGCGCGCGAGGCGGGGATCAGCCGGCCGCCCACATCGAGATCGGTAGGCGATTCGAGAATTCGCGCGCCGCGGCTTACCCGGTAGGCTTCCAGCGACAATGCCCAGCGCCGCACCCGGCTGGTGAATTCCTCCAGAGGCAAAGACCGGCCCACCGAATCCAGTTGGTCTGGTTGCTCTACATGCACGTGCCCCAGCGCCTCTGCGTGCTCGGCGAACAGCGGCAACGGATCTTCCCAGGCCGAATAATCGGGCAACAGTTGGCACGCCAGCACCAGGTGGCGTGTCGCGCCCATAGCAGCGGCCAGGCGCGCGTCGGTTTCCGGGTCGCTCGCATCGGTTAGAATTACGTCCACCGCGACGGCTTTGGGCGAGGCCGCCGAGATCCTCTCCAGCGCTTCGGCCAGCGGTTTACGCAAGCCGCGCAAGCCGCCATAGGCATTAAGCGACATCTCGTCAATCGCCAGCAGCGCGCTTTCCGGTTGCCAGGCGGGCGGCTGGTATAGCCGGGACATCCAGTCATAGGCGTCGTTATCGATCTGCGCGCCGAAGGTCCAACTGGCTGCCAAGGCCACGCCAAAGGATGCGGCCAGCAGTGCCCAATAGACCGCGCTTTGCCGGCTGACGCGCTGCATCCTTTACCTGCCCAAAGACTTCTCGATCTCGCCGGGCTCGCGCGGCAGTGCGCCGCTCAACAGCTTGGCGCCGTCCTTGGTCACCAGCACCATGTCTTCGATGCGGATGCCGATATTCTCTTCCGGAATGTAGATGCCCGGCTCCACCGTGATGACATTACCTTCGGCCAGCGGCTGTGTGAAATCGGTGGCATCGTGAACGTCCAGCCCGACATGGTGGCTGACTCCGTGCGTGAAGTACTTGCCCAGCGCCTCGCCGTGCAGATCCTTGCCGTGCGCGGCGATGTACTCGCGGGCGATCTTGCTCAGGTCGCCCAACGGCAGGCCCGGCTTGATCGCGGCGATCACCGCGTTCTGCGCGCCCAGCACGATCTGGTATATCTCGCGCTGGCGCTTACTGAACCGCGCGCCCACCGGGATTGTGCGCGTAATATCGGCCGCGTATCCGGCGCATTCGGCGCCTACATCCATCAGCAACAGCTC
>DATKFU010000124.1:0-5163 GCA_035511215.1 Bryobacteraceae bacterium
GGGAGGAGAGCAGACTGATCGCGGAAGCCATTGAGTTTCATATTGAGGGGATGCGGCTGAATGGGGAATCGGTACCGCTGCCCAGCACCGTAGTGGACAGCGTGGAGTAATGGCCGCATGAGCGGGGTAGGAAGGTCTAAAACTCCAGCCTCGCCTGTAAAGCGATCATGCGGGGCGAATTGTCCCCACCCAATCCAACTCCCAGAAGCCCCGTCGGCGGCGACGTGGTCGATGTAATCGCCCCGAACCCCGTCTGCGTCGCGGGCTGGCCGGGAATGCCAGCCACCACCAATGGCAAAGCGAAATTGGGGTGATTCAGAACGTTGAAGAATTGCCCATCCACACGCAGCATCAGCCCCTCGCGCAGCCGGAAACGCCTGGTGACGTACAAATCGCTCCAGACAAAGTCGGGGCCGCGCAGGCTGTTGCGTCCCAGGTCTCCGAATTGGCAGTTCGTGGGATTGTCGCCGCCATAACAGGCGCCGGTGCCCGGATCCACCGCGGAGACGAACGCGTTCGGGTTGAGCCACTGGATAGTGCCCGGTTGCGTCACTCCCGCCACCGGCCCGCTGGCATACAGCGGCACGCCCGGAACCACGCTCGCAAACTGCGGCCCGCCGCCCTGCACGATGCCATGGCCGTTTGCGCTATAGGGTGTGCTCAGTACCGTGAACGGAAGGCCGCTGTGTACGAACGCCGTGCCGGAGACCTGCCATCCCTCCACCAGCGCCTTCAGCCGCGCACGGTTCGTCCGGAAGGGCAGCTCGTAAACATACGATAAGTTGAAGTTGTGCCGGACATCGTAATCGCAGTTGCCGTACTGCCGCGACAGCTCACCCGGCAGCGGCGATAGTATGCCCGCCGACGAGAACGAAAGAAAGCCGCCGTTTGAGACGGTGTCCAGGCAATGGCTTAAGGTGTAGTTCACGTGTAACTCGAAGCCCCGCGCCAGGCGTTTTTCGGCCGTCAGCTGGAGTCCGTTGTAGTGACTGTTGGCGCCCGTCGCGAGCTGATCCACGGCCGCAAACCGCGGGTCGATCGGCTGGCCGTATGGGAAAGGAGCGAAGCATCCCGCGCACACCGTCTGATAGCCGTTCACCTCCGTCTGGTACGGCAGATCGATGGCCCGTGTGCCCACATACTGCGCGCGCACGCTGCCGGAGGTTCCAACCTGGTGCTCGATGCCAAAGCTCCACTGCAGGAAGTAAGGAGCGCGCAGCCGCCCGTCGGGCACGGCGTTCAACGCCACCGGTGGCAGACATGCCGACGCATTAGCCTGCGCCCCACCAGCCTGCGCCGCGCACGATAGCTCGCCCTCCTGGAATCCGCGCAGGAACGCCTGGTTCGCGGCCACCGTGGCGTCGATGGCGCTGCCGGGCACTCCGGGCGCGATCGCCAATCCGCCCGCCGATCCCAGCAAACCACCTTGGAACGTGTTCACGTAGGGCGGGTTGGCGCCCACCAGGTCGGCGACGCTCCCAGGCAGAATGTCGGAGAACACGCCGAAGCCGGTGCGCAGCACGAATCCCGGCGCGAACTGCCACGCTAGCGCCGTGCGCGGCTGCCACAGCGCCCAGGAGGTCGCCGGGAACAGGTGCGTCAAGCCCGTTTCGATCGCCGCGCTGAGGGGTTCGTCGACGTCGTGCGGCAGCGATCCGAAAGATCCCGGTAGCCGGGCGATCAGTGCGTGCGGATTCTCCGGATTGGAATTGTGCGCCATGCGCACCCCGATCGTCCAATTCAGTTTGGCGGTCAGCTTGATCGAATCCTGCGCGTATAGGTCGACGTTGAGATAGTTGAACGGCTGCGACGCCGCCAGCGGAAAGCTCTGGGTGGCTGTGGACGCGACACCATAAATGAATTGTGGGAGTGCCGTGTAAGTGACCAGCGGGGTGGTGCCAGTGCCGAAATCGAAATCGTTGATGCGCAGCCGCCGCGAGCTGATTCCAAGTCGGAAATCGTGCCTGCCCATGGCGTAGGACAGACTGTCATTCACGTGAAAGCGGGTGGCACGGCGGCCTTGCACCCAGTTGTTGTCCAGGCCGCCCAGCAGGGTGAAGGGCGCGTTCGATCCGATCCCTTCCAGAACAATCGGAAATGCGGCCAGAGTCTTGGCGAAATCCGCTGGACCGAACAGGCTCTCATACCATGAGAATGCCGGATTGAAGTAATTGACCAGTTGCGCAGTGAAGATGTGTGTGTAGCCGGCCGCGAAGGAATAGAGCGGCTGCGACGAGATGGCGTTGAACAACGGATTGATGGGGTCTGTGTAAGCGGCTTGCAGGCCCGTATCCGACTGGAAGCGATACCATGTGGTGTTTGCCGCGTTGACGTTATAGTCCAGGCGCGAAGTGACTACCTGCTCGTGATCGCCGCTCGATTGCGAGACGCTGCGGCGCTGAGCACAGCCATTGCCATCCGGAGGTGCTCCGCCCGCTCCAGGCGCGGGCGTCCCGTTTAGGTCCAAGGGGCAGCCCAGCACGGCCAGCGGGGTTCCGCCCGCGCCGCGATATAACGAAAACAAATTGCTATAAAACGGAACCAGTTGCGGCTCGGCCGGATACGTGGCGCCCGTAACGCTATCTACTCCGCCGCGCGGCAGTGCAGCAAGGACGTAACTGGCAAACTGCGCGGTGGGCACGGTGACCGGGGTCACGATGGGGAGCGCGATGCGCAACTGCTCAAAGTCCGTGAAGAAGAAAAGCCGGTTGCGCCGCACTGGCCCGCCCAGGCTGCCGCCGAAATGGTTCACTGTGGAGCGCGGCTTTTGATTGCCGGCTGTCGCGTTGGTGAAGAAGTCGGCGGCGTTAAACTTCGACCCGTTCCACAACTCATAGAGATTTCCGTGGATGGAGTTAGTGCCCGACTTAGTCACATAAGTGGTCTGGGAAGCGCCGTAGCGGCCTTGGTCTACCGCGTAGGACGTCGTGTTGACGGTAACTTCGGAAATGGAGTTCAAGCCCAGCACCAGGTTGGTTGACAGTCCGCTGTTCAAGTTGGTCAGCGGATCGTTGGTTTCGAGGCCGTCCACAACGAATGCGTTGGATAGCGCCGGAAGGCCGTTGATCTCCACGTTGCCGTAACCGTTCTGCGCGCCCACGAAATCGTTGCTGCTGCCCGCCGTGTTGATCAGCGCGCCGGGAGCGAACTGCACCGGATAGGTGAGATCGGAGCCGGGATTCGGGAGATTCGCAATGGATTGCGCGCCCAGTGTAGTAGCGGTGTTGGCGTTTTCGGTGTTGATCAGCGGCGCATCGGTCGTAACGACGATGTCCTGGTGCGCGGCGGCGGCCAGCGGCAGAACGAAATCGACAGTTTGGGTCTGGCCCACTGCCGCGGTGATCGACGCCTTTCGCTGGCGCTCGAATCCCGGAGCTCCGGCTTCCACCGTGTACGGGCCTGGCTTCAACTGGGAGAAGCTGAAGCGGCCGGAATCGCCAGTGCGGACGTTGCGCTCGATGCCGGTGCCTATTCCCGCCAGCCAGACCGTGGCGCCGGACAGTGCGGCGCCGGTTGGGTCGGTAACTGCACCGGCGATGGCGCTGGTTGTCTCACCTTGTGAATATGCATGGGGCGAAAATAAGAAGCCGATCGCCGCGATCGCGGCTAAACCGGAGGCAACACATCTCATGCGCCTCAGTTTAACACATAATATTATGTATAGATCTTATATTTATATTAACTATAGTTAAAACGCATATGAACTGGCCGTGGCGCCATTGCTGCTGGCCGCACGCCCCGCGCCCTGCTGCGCTTCGGGCTGGAGCCCTACGGCGTGGCTCGAAACTTGATCCGACGGCGAATCCGCCTGGAATCACCTGGGCCCGCGTGGGGAGGGAGACCCGGCTTGCGGCGCGGGCCTGGACAGGCGCGCAGGGGCGGCGCCGGACTGGACCTTCAGATACCGATTCAGCGATTTTTGCTCGGCGTTGAAGCGCTCGGTCACGTCGGTCAGCCGTTGGGCCTCGTAGCCGCGGCGCTTGGCCACGATGCGGTAATCGAAGCTCACCGAAGAGGTTCCGCCACCCGACTCGCGCACCTCGAAGCCGGCCGCGGTCTTGCCGGTGACGTAAAGACCCTTCGAGTCGCCGTTCGGAGTGATGAAGACGTGGTAGTCCGCCGTACCGCTCACGGTTTCGGCGAAGGCCTGCTCGAGCTTCACGACGGCAACTCCGCGCTCGAGCGTGCCCGAGCCAAAGTCTTCCATCCAGTTTTCCGGCGACTGCATGGCGTAAGTCTCGACGGTCTGCGCGCCGCCGCCGGTCGTCGCCAGCGTCTTCACCTGTCCGGTGCAGATGAGGTCGCCGTCGCCGATGCCGCAGGTGCCGGTGCGGGTGGAAGCCTTGAGGGCTCTGAAAAGGCCTGAGCCACCAGTACTGACGTTATATGCCAACACGGTGGAAACGGTCGAGCTATCGTTTTGGAAAAATCCTGCCGAATTGTCATCCGCGGTACCCACGATGCCTGCAGCCGTGTTGCTGTCGTTGTTCGCGGAGGTGTCGCCCCAGACGCCACCGGTGACCGGGGTGGTCTGTGCAGAGGTATAAGTACCGCTGCTGCTAACGGCAATACCCAGGATGCCAATACCCGAATCCGCCAAACCGTACACGCCGATGGGATTGTAGCGGGTCGAGTCTTGCGCGCCGCTAGCGTGCGCGTACACGCCGTACCCGCCGGGGCCGGTTTCATCTGCCACCACGCCGTTGCTGTCGGTACCCGATGAAATGCCCTTGACGCCGATGGTAGGGCTACCCTCGGTGGCAGAGCCGTAGACGGCAGTCGCGCCCGCGGCGGACACCGTGTCCGAAACCGGTCCGCCGAAGCTTGCGCCCTGCGTGAAAGTGTTCGCCGCCGCCAACTGCGCAAAGGCGCTGGGAGCCAGACCGCCAAGTTCATTGGAGTTCGACGCCGTGACGTTGGTCAGGGCAGCGCCGCTGCCGGAGAAAGATGTAGCAGTGACCGTGCCGTTGACTGTCTGATTCTTAGTGAAGGTATTGGCCGAGGCCAATTGCGCAAACGCAGCGGGAGCCAGACCGCCAAGTTCATTGGAGTTCGACGCCGTGACGTTGGTCAGCGCAGCGCCGCCGCCGGAGAAAGATGTAGCCGTAACCGTGCCGCTCACCGTTTGATTGCCGGTGAAGGTGTTGGCCCCCAGCGTGGCGA
>DATKFU010000125.1:0-4182 GCA_035511215.1 Bryobacteraceae bacterium
GACGTCGTTCCGGGGTTGCTGACGCGGTAGCGCAAAATTGCCACCGGCAGGCCCGATTCATCGGGCTCGTGGGGGATGAATGGCGAGAAGGCTTCGAGCGAGACTTTCACGGGAAGGGCAGCATCGGAGAAGTCGATGCGCGCCAGCGGGAATTCGCCGGTGAAGGTGGCCGAGGTGAGCCGCGTGAGGCCGGGGGCGTTGTTCGCGCCCAGCCCGCTCGAGCCTTCAAACGGTGGCTGGATGCGCGATTCCAGCACGCGGGCGACCGGCTTGCGGTTCCCGGTCTGCGCCCAGATGGCGGGGAAGGCATAGGACGGCGCGTTGCCTCTGTCGGGGCGGTTGAAGATCTCCCAATCGCGAAGCTGTCCGCGGCCTCCCAGGCTGATGCACCCGGCGCAGACGCCGCCCAGCGGAAAGGCGATAGCAGTGAGACGCCGGCCGCTAAAGACGCGGGGGAACGCGATCTCGGGACTAACCTGCGACGCTGCCTGCGATGCTGGCGCGGCCGCCGCCGGGGCAGTAGTTTGCGCGGCGGCCTGCGTGGCGGCGCCTGCAAGAGTCACCGTTTTGAGAAAGGTCCGGCGCTTAGTGGGCATCAGGTATAGAGTAATCCCGTCCGAGGAGTCATCTCAACCCAACCGAGTCAGCTCAACCCAGCGGAGTCAGCTCAACCCAGCCGAGTCTTCTCAACCCGGCCATAGTAAGTGGCCGACTCTTTCGGCCGATCCGGCGGCGTTATGGCGCCCGGTATTGTATTGTTTGTAACCGTCCAAAAGGGCTATTCCCAGTGACCATGAAATACTGCAAATATAGAATGATGAAGAGCTTTATCGTTCAGGCGGCCATCTTCATAGTGTGCGCCTGGCGTGCGGCGGCCCAACCCCGGGTGGTGAGCCTCAATGTCGTGGCGACGGATAAACAAGGTCAGGTCGTCACTGGCCTCAAAGCCGACGATTTCCAGGTCCAGGACGATGGCAAGTCCCAACCCATCGTGATGTTCCGCGTGAATGATGGCAAACATCCGGCCCAAGCGGCGCCGGGTCCGCATGAGTACACGAACCGGCCGCCCGGAACCCCGATGGGTGTGACCGTCATCCTCTTCGATTTGCTGAACGGCTCCTTCACCGACCGTGAGTACATGGTGATCACACTCGTGAAGGCGCTGGCGAAAGTAGAATCTCCAGGCAATGTCTACCTGTACCTGTTGACCAACGACGGCGCGCTGTATCCCATTCATCCTATGCCCGAGCGTGGAGCCGAGGCGGCCGCGCCCGACCAGAACTGGACCAGCCAGACTAGGCCGTTGCTCGAAGCTGCGATTCAGAAGGTCTATGGCTTCCGGCCCGTGGACGATCGCGACATCGGCGTTCGGGTCATCACTACCTTCAAGGTCCTCAGCGATCTGGGCGGCCAGCTCTCCGCTCTGCCTGGCCGCAAGAATGTAGTTTGGATCACCAATGGCTTCCCGGTGCAGGCCAACTTCGGCGGCCTGTGCCGCAACATTGTGGTGTGGAATGTGACCGCTCCTTGCACCGGGAACTTTGTCGATTTCGCTCCGGTAGTGCGCTACTTGGCAGACCAGTTGGACGCGCTTGGCGTCTCCCTCTATCCGGTGGATGAGTGGAACGTGGATGGCGGAGACCGCATGCTGGTCAAGGAGACGCTCGATCAGTTCGCCGCTATGACTGCAGGCCGCTCCTACGCCAGCGGCGGGACGAAAGAGGCAATCCCGGATGCGCTGCAGGCCATGCATTTGAGTTATACCCTCGCTTACCAGCCTGCACCTAAAAGTTGGGACGGCAAATACCATAAGGTTAAGCTGACCTGTGCGCGCAAAGGCGCCCAGCTTCAGTTCGAACAAGGGTATATAGCCATCCCGCCGGTGGATAACACAAACCGGCTGATGCAGCTCGCCGCCGCCGGCAATTCCGACTTATCGGCGATTGGCCTGCGCGCCACAGTAACTCCCGGAGCCAGCCCGCACACTGTCCGCATTCAGTTGCAGATCGATCCATCCAGTCTGACAATTGTCCAACAGAACAGCCGCTACGCCGGCCAGCTAGCCGTGATGTATGCCGGTCTTACCGCCGAAGGCCCAAAGCAACTAGCCAAGCCTGCAACTCTCGCGTTAGATTGGAACGCCCAGCAATACGACAGTGTCGCCAAAGACGGAATCCCACTTACTGAGGAGTTACCAACCCCCGACGGCGTTCATCGAATACGAATGATAATCGTAGATACCCGGTCCAACCAGGTAGGCTCACTAACCGTCCCGGTAAAGTAAAGTAGGACAGGCCCTCGGCCTGTCGTCTTCGGCGACCCGCATGTCTTAGCAGCAGTAAGTGGGAAAGGTGTTTCGGCAAGCTACTTATCCGGCGTCTTGATCGATTTCCAATAGTCGGCGCTCTCCGTCTTCGAAGGCGTCGCGGCGGCGCTCAGATCGTTCGCGGTCGAAGTCACCTTGGCTTCCGGCGCTAACGAGAGAAACACTCCGGTACCCGGCCACGCGATGCTGTTGCGCAGTGAGGCGGCCTTCACGCGATCGAGCCGCACCACGGGGGCGTCCGCCTTTGGAGCGCGGGTCTGAACGCCGTCCATGTCCAGGTTAGCTGCATCGCGAATCAGAAACGCCGCGCCGCTCTCGGCGTCGATGCGGACGTTATGCAGTTCCAGGCCATTGGTGTTGAAGGCGCGCAATCCTTCCTTGGCGTTGGCCACTATGTCGGTAAGGCGCAAGCCTTCCACCGGCATCTCGGGCAACCCCTCGATGCTCGCCGCTGTCTTGCACCGGTTGATAGTGACGTGACTGATGGCGAAGTTGCGAAAGACCGGCGTGCGCGCCGACACTGGCTCCTCCGGCGCGCGCGTGTAATAGTTAGTAACTTCAATAGCGGGGTAAGGCGTGTCTTCGATCACCCAATTGTCAAACCGGATATTCTCCAGCAGACCGCCGCGGCCACGCGTGCTCTTGATGCGGATGCCGCGGTCGGTTCCCTGCGCGACAATGTTGCTCGCCACCACGTTGCGGATGCCGCCGGAGGTTTCGCTACCCAGCACTACCGCGCCGTGCCCGCGGTGGATCGTGCAGTTCGTAATCGCCACGTCTTCGGTGATGCGGTTGACGCGCAGCCCGTCGGCGTCTTTGCCCGACTTGATGCAGATGGCGTCGTCGCCGGTGTCGAAGTAGGAATCGGAGATGCGCACGTGGCGCGAGGAATCGATATCCACACCGTCGGTATTGGCGCCGGGAAAGCTCTCGACAATCACGTTGTGAATCACCACATTCTCGCAATAGAGAATGTGCAGCACCCACATCGGCGAGCTCAAGATGTGGATGCCCTCGATGAGCACGTTCTTGCTTTCCACGGGGCGGATGAAATCCGGCCGCAGAGCCATTTCCGAGGCCTGCCGCTTCTCTTCCGGAACCGGCTGATTGCGCTCGATCAGCGCCAGAACCTCGTTCAAAGCGCTGCGGTACGCGGGCTGGCCCACTAACTGGCGCCACTCGGAGTTATCGGCCACCAGAGTTCCGTGTCCCGTGATGGCGACGTTTTCCAGGTTATGGCCGCCGATCATGGCCGCGGGGGTTCGCATTTCCGTACCCTCGAAACGCCCCGGCGTCATCGGATACTCCTCGCGATTGGCCGCGAACCGGATCACCGCGCCGCTGTCCAGATAGAACGTCAGGTTGCTGACCAGCTCGATCGCGCCCGAGACGTAATGCCCGGCGGGAACGAAGACCGTCCCGCCGCCGGCCTTGGCGCACGCCTGAATGGCGGCGCGGAACGCGGCGGTTGAAGAAGCCGAACCCGAGCTATCGCGCCTGGCGCCGTAATCGAGCACGTTGAAAATGGGCCGCGCATCCGGCACGCCCTGGGCGGAGGCCATGGCTGCAAGGCAGGCCAGCAGCGCGCACGCGGACAAACTGGGTCTCATGGGTTTCAGTATATCGGAGAGCGGAGACAGCGGCCGGAACATGGCATGCCTGTGTATGATAGGACGATCTGGTAACATTTGAGACATTCTCAGGAGGCGGTTATGATCTTACGTTCGACTTATCCGGCTTGCATCGCCTTGATGTTCTCGGTGTCGTTTGCTTACTCCCAAACTCCGCCTTCACTCGATGGCGTCACTGTCGGCGCGAGCCAGACAACCAAAGGCGGCGCGCTGCGGGAAAGCATC
>DATKFU010000126.1:0-6478 GCA_035511215.1 Bryobacteraceae bacterium
GGCGTCGTCGGCCAGATCATCCCCTGGAATTTCCCGCTGATGATGGCGGCCTGGAAGCTTGCGCCGGCACTGGCGGCCGGGTGCACCATCGTGCTCAAGCCAGCCGAGCAGACTCCACTTACCGCCCTGCGTTTTGGCGAGCTCATCCAGGAAGCGGGTATCCCGGACGGCGTGGTCAACATCGTTACTGGCTTCGGCGAGACTGCGGGCGCCGCCCTGGCTGAGCATCCGGACGTCGATAAGATAGCTTTCACCGGCTCGACGGAAGTTGGGAAGCTGATCGTCAAGGCTGCCGCCGGAAACCTGAAGCGGGTCACGCTGGAACTCGGCGGCAAGTCACCGGCGATCATCTTTCCGGATGCCGATCTGGATCTCGCTATTGCCGGTACCGCCGATGCCATTTTCTACAATCAGGGTCAGTGCTGCACGGCGGGCTCGCGGCTCTTTGCCCACAAATCCGTCTACGACCGGGTTGTCGATGGCGTGGTGGCTGAGGCCGGCAAGTTGAAAATGGGTCATGGGCTCGATCCGACCGTTAATCTTGGACCACTTGTTTCGAAAGAGCAGCATCAGCGGGTGACGGGCTTCATCAGTTCAGGCCGCAGCCAAGGCGCGGAGGTTGTTACAGGTGGAAAGGTCGCCGGCAATCACGGCTATTTCGTGGAGCCAACAGTGCTCGCAAAGACCAACCGTGACATGCGCGTGGTCCGTGAGGAAATCTTTGGTCCAGTGGTCTGCGTGCAGTCGTTCGACGACGATAATCTCGATGCGGTAGCCAAGTTTGCCAATGATACCGAATACGGTCTGCAGGCCAGCGTCTGGACGCGGAACCTGAGCGTTGCCCACCGCATGGCCCGCAAGATCAAGGCGGGCACCATCTGCATCAATGCCCATAACTATGGCGATCCCGCGTGGCCCTTCGGCGGATATAAGCAGTCCGGCTGGGGCCGCGAGATGGGAAAAGAAGTTATGGAGCACTACACCGAAACCAAGTCGGTCGCGGCCAGGCTCTGAAATCGCGTGACGCTGCCCGACTGCGCCTGGCTCGCGGGAATTGTGCTGGCGTTGGCCGGTTCCCTGGCCGGCGGGCCCCTTCCCCCGGCGCACATTGACGACTTTGCCGGACACCCCCGCGTTCTGGTCATCAGCGACATTGGCAACGAACCCGACGATCAGATGTCGCTCGTGCGTTTGTTGCTGTACTCGAACGAGATCGACATTGAAGCACTGGTGGCCTCCACGTCGACGTGGCAGAAGACAGCCGTGCACCCCGAAACGATGCGCGCGCTGATTCAGGCGTACAAGCTGTCGCGGCCGAATCTGCTCCAACACGCCAAGGGTTGGCCGAGTGCGGAGGATCTCGATAGCCGCGTATTTACAGGGCAGCGTGGATACGGCATGGCAGCCACCGGTCCGGAACAGCACTCCGAAGGAGCGGAAGCGATCATCCGGGCCGCCGGGCACGACAGCCGCCCGTTGTGGATCTGTATCTGGGGCGGCGCAAACACTCTGGCTCAGGCGCTGTTGCGCGTGCGCGCGACCCGGCCGCCCGGCGAAGTGGAGAAATTTGTCGAGAAGCTGCGCGTGTATTCCATCTCCGACCAGGATGATGCGGGACCGTGGATCCGCCGCGAGTTTCCCGACTTGTTCTACATCGTTCAGCCCTCCACACAGGACGGAGACGAATACTACTACGCGGCCTGGACCGGCATCAGCGGCGACCGATACTATCGCAACGGTGCGGGCGCCGACCCTCAGACTGTCACGAATGAATGGCTGGAGGCGAACATCCGCAGCAAAGGCCCCATGGGCAAAATGTATCCCCGGTTCAAATTCATCATGGAAGGCGACACGCCGTCCTTTCTCGGCTTGATCGACAACGGACTTGCCGCGTGGCGCAGGCCCGATTGGGGTGGTTGGGGCGGGCGCTACATCCACCGTCAACCGCATGGCGAAACCCATCCCATTTGGACCCAAGGCGGCGACCTCTTCTCGCGCGTGACCTCACAGGACACCGTGCACGGATTGGATGGCCAAGAGTACACTTCCGACCAGGCCACCATCTGGCGCTGGCGCGAAGCATTTCAAAACGATTTCGCCGCCCGCATGGATTGGACCATTGCGGATTACCGGCACGCCAATCACAACCCGGTGGTGGAAGTGAACGGTCAGCTCGGAACCGCGCCCATCGCGATTGAGGCGGAAGCCGGCAAAGCCGTGCTGTTAGATGCCAGCCAGAGCCACGATCCGGATGGCCAGGGCATGCATTACAACTGGTTCCACTACGCTGAAGCCGGCAGCACGGGCGCGAGCCTTGCGGCAGTCACCATCGCCGGCGCCGATACGGCCAGGGCGGTTGTAACGCCAACCTCGGCCTGCCGTCCGGACTGGTTCGCGATGCCTGTGCATTGTGCGGGAACCGGCACGGCGCACATCATTCTGGCCGTTACCGACGATGGCTCGCCGCGGCTGACCTCTTACCGGCGGATCATCCTGAATGTGCACGCCGCGACTGGCCAATAGCTGGAGTTAAACCGCGCGACGGACTGCGGCGCCTGCGGAAAACCTTGGAAAGGAAGATTTATGACGATGTTGGGTAAGCTGGCGGTTGCAGGAGTCGTCGTATTTGCAGTGCTGCAGACGGTGCGGCCCGGCATTCCAACTAAGTCGGCGACAGCCGAGGTGCAAGCGGTTCCCGAAGTGAGAAACATACTCGACAAACACTGCTACAGTTGCCACTCCGACGCTCGGCGGCTTTCATGGTTCGATCAGATCGTGCCGGGGTATTGGCTGGTGCGGCGCGACATCTTGACCGCGCGGGAACACCTCAATTTTTCGACGCTGGGCTCGAAACCTGCTGCCGTCCAGAAAGCGGCACTTTACGAGGCTGTAAACATGATCCAGCTTGGGGCGATGCCGCTGCCGGCCTTCTTGAAGCTGCACCCCGGGGCGAAGGTGACGCGGGAGCAGTTGGCGAACCTGAAAGCCTACCTCGCGCCATGGTCTCAGGTGCCGAACCAAGCGCCCGGCGCACCGGCAAACACCGATGCCGATCGAGTTCCCGAGCCTGTTTCTCTCTCAACGGTGCAGCCGGAATTCAACGGATTTCCGTTCGATCCGAACTTCGAGAGCTGGAGACTGATCAGCACCACCGATCGCGGTGACAACAATACTTTTCGGTTTATTCTGGGCAATGACATTGCGGTCAAAGCGGCTCAGTCGGGCAATTTCTCTCCCTGGCCGGATGGAGCGCGCTTCGCCAAGGTTGCCTGGCAACAGTCGCCCGGCGCGGACGGCGTGATGCAGCCAGGCAAGTTCATACAAGTGGAGTTGATGTTGAAGAACGCTCAGCGCTACAAAGACACCGATGGCTGGGGGTGGGGCCGATGGCGCGGCCTGGACCTGAAGCCCTATGGCACGGATGCCGGTTTCGTGGCCGAGTGCACAGGCTGCCACCAGCCGATGCGCGGCAACGACTACGTCTACACGCTGCCGATCACGACGGCCAAGGTCACAGGCGATGACGCGGTGAACAGCGCTGCCGCCCTGCCGGCAAGCTTGCCTTATCAGCCGTTCGGATGGAGCCCGATCACAATGTACGTCGATCGGAAAACCGGCACGATGGCAACGCTCTACGGTAACGACGCAGCCATGCAGACTGTCCAGGCCCGTGGTGCCGGTGAGGCTGCCGGACCCAACGGCCCGGCGTATGCGGCGGGGGCGGCGCTGGCACTGGTCACATGGGCGCAGCGCGACGACCCGCATTGGTTCGGGGCACGCATCCCCGCTGCGCCGCGATCCGTGGAGTTCGTGCAGCTGGCGGCGGCGAGCCAGACGGGTGGTTACCGCCGCTTCGCTGGCGCGGGGCTCGCGGAGGATCGACCCGCGGCTGGCGCAGCGGCGCAGCGGACCAGCTTCGTGCTGGGCCTCACTCCAGCGCGGCTGCCGTAGTCAAAGAATGTCATGCGATGATGTAGATGGCATGGGGTGCGGCATCTCTGAACCGGGTTCTCTCGCGGACCTCTCCGCCCGTCTTGTCCGCCGCGCGGCGATCGAAGCCGCACACCACAAGGCGCGGGGGGCACACGGGCGCGGCGATTTCTTCCTCCAGCATGACGATCTTCTGCGGCCCATCGTGAAGTGGTCACTGAAGGCTGCGGGTCTGTACGCCGCCGGTCTGCGCGCGGCGCTACAGCCGGTGGTCCGCTCGCTCCGCTTCGAATTTGACTCGCTGCCAGCCGCGTTCCACGGCTTTCGGATACTGCACCTGTCGGATCTACACATCGATGGCACCGACGGTTTGGCGGAGAAAACCGCCGAGATCGTCAGCGGCCTCCCGGTCGATGTCTGCGTGATGACCGGTGACTACCGCTTCGAGGTTTACGGCCCGTGTGACCGCGTTTACCCGCGCATGAATTTAATCCTGAGAGCCATCCGCGCGAAATACGGTGTCTTGGGGATTCTGGGCAACCACGACCTGGCGGCGATAGCGATAGAACTGGCACGGATGGGCGTCCACATGCTCGTCAACGATTCGGCGGAACTGCGCTCCGGCGAATCGGCAATTTGGATCGCCGGTGTGGACGACCCCCATTACTACGGCTGCGACGACCTGGCCCAAGCCACGTCGGGAATCCCCAAAGGCGGCTTCCAGGTACTGCTCGCGCACAGTCCCGAACTGTACGATCAGGCCGCTGCCCTCGGCATAGATCTCTATCTGTGCGGCCACACCCACGGCGGACAGATCCGCCTGCCCGAACCGTTCCGCGGGCGGTGGGCGACGCCCATTCGGAATGCCGCTTGCCCGTTCGAGTATACCCACGGCGAATGGCGGCATCGGGGTTTGCAGGGATATACGACAGCAGGTGTGGGAACATCGCTTCTGCCAATCAGGTACAATTGCCCGTCGGAGATCGTGGTGATAGAACTTCGCAGCCGCCTTCCGCTATGAACAAGCTATCGACGTCTCTCTTCGCAGCCGCCGCGCTGTCGATCGGCGCTGCCCATCCAGCCGCGGCCCAACACTCTTCGCGCGTATTGCGCACGGCCGAGTATCGTGCGCTGCAACAGAAGCTGTGTCGTGGCTGGAACACGTGGAGCGCGAACAGCGTCCTGGCGCACGTCTACCTGCCCGACGGCTTCGCGCTGACCCTGGGCCTGAAGAGCGCCGGCATGGGCCACAGCTACCAGAACACGTTCTTCCAGGCCAATGCGACGGCAAGGCGGCCGGAGAAGATTCGCCTGGGCCCGCACGCCGACGACGGCTCGTATACCGAGCTCACGCTGGAGTGGAACACGGGCGGCGCCGATTCCAAGAACGTGGCGCTGGTGCAAAGCGCTACGGAAAACGGCGAGGAATACATCCTGGTGAGCGTGGAGCGGCGCGCCGTCTTGCGGGCCGAGCATCTGATCGTGGAGGCGGGCTACTACTGGAACCGGCCGGGCGCCGTGCGGCGCGATGGCGCAATGCTGAAGGCGGAGCCGGGGCGCGCAGGCGGCCGCGCCTTTGCAGTGCGAACCACGGCGCGCGAAGTGAACGATCCGTTCGTAACGGCCAACGCGCCGTATCTTTCGGTGGCGCTGGACGGGCGCATCGCCGTATATACAGGTGCGGAGAAGACGCTGGAACAGGTGGTCGCGATTATAGAGACGCACCGCGCGGCGCAGATGAAGCGGTTGGCGGACTCGGGCGATGCGCACGAAGTTTTCACCGCGATGCAGACTATTCTTGCATGGAACCTGACCTACGACCCGGAAAACGACCGCGCCATCGCGCCGGTGAGCCGCATGTGGAGTGCTTACTGGGGCGGCTACGTGCTGTTCGACTGGGACACCTACTTTGCGTCGTTCATGTACGGCCTGTACAACCAGGATCTGGCCTTCGCGAACGCGGTGGAAGTGACCAAAGGCATCACCCGCCGCGGCTTCATTCCGAATTCGTCGTCGGCCTACGACATTCAAAGCGACGACCGCTCGCAACCGCCGGTGGGCAGCCTGATGGTGCGCGAGATCTATAAGCGCCACAAAGAGCGTTGGTTCCTCGCCGAAGTTTACGACGAGCTGCTGCGCTGGAATCGTTGGTGGCCGGGCGCCCGCGACACCAAGGGGTTGCTCGCCTGGGGTTCGGACAACCAGCCGCAGTTGGTGGACGGCACGTTCCACAATTTTCAAGCGGCATTGTTCGAGTCGGGGCTGGACAACTCGCCGATGTACGATGGAGTGCCGTTCAACGCGCGGACCAACCAGCTGGAAATGGCCGACGTCGGGCTGAACGCATTGTATGTGGCCGATTGCCGTGCGCTGGCTGAAATTGCCGGCGTGTTGGGTAAGACCGGAGAGCAGCGCGAATTGCTCGCGCGCGGCGATCAGTACGCCGCGGCCCTGGGCACACTGTGGGACGAGACGGCCGGCATCTACCTGAATAAACGTACCGACACCGGCGAGAGCTCACCGCGGCTTTCGCCCACCAATTTCTCCC
>DATKFU010000127.1:0-5910 GCA_035511215.1 Bryobacteraceae bacterium
GGGAGGAGTATTGCGGCTAAATCGACATCCCTGGAATCGCCCTTAATGGGGGGCGAACAGCGGCGCCACCGAAACCATCGCCAGGCCGGCGATGAACAGGACGAACATGATGCAGACCAGCGCCTTGATGCGCGAGTCAGCGCCCTCGAATTCCTTCCATAACAGCAGGCCCCAGAGAGCGCTTACCATGGCCGCTCCCTGACCCAGCGCCAGACTGATGGCCGGCCCGACTTGCACCGCTTCCGGCGCGCTCGACGCCGCGAAATTGGCGATCGTCCCGGCGCACCACAGAATGCCGCCAGCCACGCCCAGCAGATGCTGCTTGGGGAGGCCTTTGAAATAAGCCGGCAGTTCCAGCGGCTCGCCCTCAACCGGCAAATTCATGAAGAACAGGTTGAAGACAAACGTGGAAAGGAACACGCCCAGCGCAAAGACCACGCCGATGGCGTAAGGCCCGAGTCCGTTATCCCCTGCGGTGCCGCCCCAGTCGTTGGACTTGGCCATCACCACCAGCGGATAGAACGAGCCCATCAGCACGCCGCTGGCCAGGCTCAGGAACACGCCCTTAAGGCTGACCTTCTTCGTGACGCTCTTGGCCTTGCCGGAACGGGCCAACGCCTCTGCCCGGACCAGCTCCATCGCGCGATACGCGATGGCATCTACGACGATGGCGCCTACCACCAGCGCGCAGCCCACGAACAGCAACAAAGCATTCCCCTGCGGACGGATCAGGTAGTTCCATATGACTCCGATAATGAGCGCCAAGCCGATGCCCACCGGAAACGCCACGGCCAGGCCCGCCACCGTGATGGCAGCCACCAGCAGCATGTTCGCCAGGTTGAAGATCACACCGGCGGCGAAGCCCATGGCCGCGTAACGCTTGCCGCCGTTCATCACGTCGTCCAGGAATGAAAAGCCGTCGTAACCCAGGGAGCCGAACGTGAAGGCGCAGACTACGGCGGTCAGCAGAACGCCGAAGGCGTAGTCGAAATAGAACAACTCGAAACGCCAGTTACCCGACATCTTCTGGGTATTGGCCCAGGATCCCCAGCAGAGCATACTGAAGAAAAGCACCAGCAAGGTCGCGATATAGGTGTGCGGCAGGATCATGGAGGCCTTCGACTTGAAACACGAGACTACAACGTATATAACGGGGGGTCAAGGGGCGCTGGGCGCGCGTACCACTGGTATCTGTCCCGGCGGCTGCCACACCTGGAGGGGCCGGGGCGACTGGCTGCAATCCGGCAGCGGTGTCACGGAATAATAATTCAATCCGTAGCGCCAGCTGCGGTGCATGGTCCCGACGCACACGCCGTCGCGGCGCGCCGCGATCTCGCGCCACACAGGGCGCGCCGAATATGCGCGATCGATGACAGGCAGGTCGATCAGCTTCAGCGCCACTACGGCTGTAGATACCGCTACCGCCATGACCGCCAGCGCGGCAACGCGGCGACCCCGCCGTTCCAGCCAATAGATGCCCAGGGCCAGCGCGGCCGGCAGCAGCCAGGTCCATTGGAATGCGGGCAGGGGTGCGCGCGAAAGGCCCGCGGCCAGGGCCTCAGGCAGCATCGATAACGCAGCCGGTATAGCGATCAGGCACAGCGCGGCGGCGGGCAGCACCCAACGAGCCCGGCCGGCTTCCGCGAGTGCGACCCCCATCAGGGCCGCGGCCGCCGGCGCCATGGGCAGCAGGTAACCAGGCAGCTTGTTCTTCGCGAACGAGAAGAAAACCAATACGAAGAGCAGCCACAGTAACAGGAACCTGCGGCGGGCATCGCGATAAAGCCCGGGGCGCGCCAGCAGCCCAAGGGCCGGGGTCCACGGCATCAACGCGGCCGCCAGCACTGGCACGTAGAACCAGAATGGTTGGCCGTGCGCCAGGGATGTCGTCGTGAAGCGTTCGAAATGCTGCTCCCAAAAGAAGGTGCGCAGGAAGACCGAGCCGTTGCGTAGGTAACACAGCAGATACCATGGCAGCGCCACGATCAGGAAGGCTCCTGCCACAGGCAGGCGCAGCAGGTCGGTGAAGCGCCGCCGGCCGCACCATACCAGCGGCATGGCGAGCACCAGCGGCACGAGGCCTTTGGCCAGTACCGCGACCCCCAGCAGAGCGGCGGCCAGCGGCAGGCGGCGGCGCTCGCCCGTCTCGATCCAACCGAGCGACAACAGCATAGCCGCCGAGAACGCCGCCGACATGGGCAGATCGGTGGTGCCGATGAAGCCGCACCCGAGCCATGCGGCCGAAGTGCCCAGGATCAGGGTAGCCGCCCAGGCTGCGCGCGCGCCGAACTCGCGGCTCAGTGTCCACTGGAGGAAGATCAGGAAGGCGACCGCGAGCAGCGCCACGGGGACCCGCGGGGCCAGGTCTTCGCTGCAGCCCAACCGGAACGCCGCGCCCGTCATCCAGTACAGCAGCGCGGGTTTCTCGAACCACGGCTGGCCCCACAACCGCGGCGTGATCCAATCGCCGGAACGCGCCATTTCGCGGCCGATGGAGGCATATCTCGGCTCGTCCGGCCCGAGCATTCCGGAAGCCGGGAGACCTGTGAAGTACAGGATCGAGAGTAGGGGAATCGCCAGCCACCAGGCGCGCGGAATCCGCCGCAAGAAGTCAGCCACCGGCGCACCAACTTGTGCGGCAGCCGAACCTATTGCTGCTTCTTCGGCGCATGGAACGACCGCTCCACCATATCGTGAACGTCCGTCGAAACGCCGTGGTCGCGCCACAGCCAGCGCATCATCTCCGGGAAAACCGTTTGCAGCATCTTCTGCCCGTGGCGCTGAATGCCCCACGAGTAGTTCACGTCATATCCCTTTTCGGTGAGCGCCTGTTGCATGCGCACGTTTTGATAGAACCAGTCGCGCGCCTGATCGTAGCTGCCGTCGGCTCTCAGGCTCCGGTTGTCGTTCCGGCCGTCCACCAGGAACACGCGAATGGGTTTCTTGTCGCTCTTGGCGATAATATCCGGATAGGCATTTCCGCCGCGAATGTTGGTGAAGCTGCCCACATTGCTCAGAACCTTCCGGAAGTCGTTCGGCCGCTCCCACGCCACGGTGAAAGCCGCAATGGCGCCTGAACTCGACCCGCCGATGCCATGCCGCTCGGGATCTTTCGAGATGTTGTAATCCTTATAGAGCGCCGGAAGTAATTCATCCACGATGACGCGCGCGTACTTATCGTCCAGGGTATTGTACTCGGTGGGCCGGTTCGTAGTGCGATCGCCCCACTCGCTGCCGGACGGCTCGGGCTGATCCGGGCGGCGGCCCGGATTGATGAAGACTCCGATCATGACCGGAATCTCGCGGCGGTAGATCAGGTTGTCCATTACGACCTGCGCCCGGACATCGCCTTCCGGAGCCATGAAAGCCTGCCCGTCGTTGTAGATCATCAGGCTGGCGGGAACGGCCGGATCGTATTGCGCCGGAACGTAGACCCAGTAGGTATGCTGCGTCCCCGGGTAGGCGCTGCTGGGCAGCGTAAAGGGTCCTTTGACGTCGCCCTTCGGAACTCCATCCTGCGGAATCGCATCGGGCGCCAGTTTGTAGTAGATGTCCGTGTTGGGGGTTTCGGCCATCGCCGGACGCTGGCCCTGGACCTGGACCGGCGCAGGCGTCTGTGCGAGCGCCGCCGCCAGCCACAGGAACATTGTTGGAAGAGTGCGTTTCATGGCTTTGGAAGCCACCATAGCACACGACATCCGCCGCGCAGATCTGGAGGTCTGCCCCACTACTTTCGAAATCCGATGCTGGAGACAACCACGCCCAATTCGCGGTGATCGCCCGGCACGGAGAAGGTACGGTCCAGGGTCAGAGTTACCGTGGCGGTGGGGCCGGCAGGCGACTGCGGCGGGGACTTCAGAGTGTAGGTGCCGGGTGTGCTATAGGTCTCGGACGCCACGACTCGTCCGTCCAGCAGCAGTTCGACATGCCGCGCGGGCGCCGGATCGGGAATCGTGAACACCGCCTCGATTGGAAGCGGTTCGGTGAGGCTCTTCAGCAGAACGACCGCGCTGCCCGACATCCAGCGCCATGCGCCGCCTTCCAGGTCGTACAGGCCGCTGACGATCTGGCCGCCCGCTTCCCGCGCATTCATGGGCAAGTAGGCCAGCGTGGGATGCCGGTCGAGCACGATCGCGGCGCGCACGATGTCGATCGGAGCGGTGGAAATGTCGAACGGCCGCAATCCCTTGGTGGCGGTCGAATAGCCGGAGTGCGATTCCAGTCCGATGAGTTGCAGGGGTAACGAGGCGCGAATCGCCTGCTCCGCGATGGGTGCGGTGGGCGCAGTGAACGCGATCGGATAAGCGAGTTGGCTCGAAACCACGATGTCGCCGGCGCGCAGGACAGGTCCTGACGGGCCGCGCTCGAGCGGCAGGCCGCCATCGGCTTCCAGGTAGTAGCGCAGGCCCCATTCGCCATCGATGTAGACGCGGTGGCCGGCGGTCGCCGCGCGGATCTGGCGGGCGAAGCTCCGGTAGCCATCCCAATGCTGATAGTTCACCGTGGCGAGCGCCAAGCTCAGCGCCATCTGGGCGGCGAATCCGAGGGCCAGCCACCGCGGCCGCAGGCGAGATACCAGCAAAGCCACGGGCGCGGCCATAGGCAGCAGGTAGCGCGCCGATCCGGCGAAGAACAGAACGGCGGCGCCTGCAAAGAACAGCGCGATCCACGCGGCCAGGAATCCGGTGTCGCGGCCGCGCCGCTTCCAGGCTAGCAGGATCGCGCCGGGCAGCAGGGCGGGAAACACCATGAAGCAGGCATGCACCGAAAGCGCCGCGGCGCTGCGTAGTTTGTTGGGGAGCGTCTGCAACCCATAGCTGCTCATGTATCCGGCGGCCACCGCGGCGGGCAGCGAACCCGAAGACAGGCGCTCGAACAATTCCCAGGCAAGAATGGTGGCGGGGGGCACCAGCGTGAGAAGCCAGGCCGTGCGATCATCGCGCCAGTTGCGCCGGTAGAGCCAGACGTAGACCGCCAGGATGGGGGTCAGGAAAACGGCTTGAAACGCGCTGAGCGCCGCCAGCGCCATGGCGATTGCGGCCCACGTCCACCGCCCCGCCACGAAGCATGCTACCGAGGCCATCCAAAAAGCCAGAAACGGCAGGTCGGATTCGAATGAGTTGCCGTTGACGACGAAGGCGGGAACCGCCAGAAACAGCAGCGCGGCCCACAGCGGATGCGGCGAGAAACGTTTCGCCAGCGACCACATGGCCAGCGCCGCGATTACCGAGAACAGGATGTAGGCGGCATGGAACGGCACTTCATGGATATCGCCCATCGCGGCCAGCAACAACCCCAGGAACCACGCATTGAACGGCGGGTGCGGAAATCCGCGCAGGTCCACACGATCGCCCAGGAAAACGTATTGGACGTGGTTCGGGTGCAGCGGATCGATCTGGGCGTGTTCGGCGGCGGCCAGGTAGTAGACGTCGTCGCCCTGAATCGCCTGATTGAGAAACGGCAGACGGATGAGCAGGACAACGGCCAGCACTAATGCGGGACGGGCGTCCATTTCAATACCGGCTTGCGTGCGGCCTTCACCTCATCCACGCGGCTGGTGCGCGTCGAGTGGGGCGCGGTCTTCACCATCTCCGGCTCTGTTTCGATCTCTTTGGCAATGGAAATCATGGCGTCGATGAAGAGGTCCAGCTCCAGCTTGCCTTCGGTCTCGGTGGGCTCGATCATCATGGCGCCGCGCACAATCAGCGGGAAGCTGACCGTATAAGGATGGAAACCATAATCGATCAGACGCTTGGCGATGTCTCCCGTGCGCACGCCTTGGCGCGCCTGCCGCTCATCGCTGAAGACCACCTCGTGCATGTTGGGCAGAGCGTATGGCAGATCGAAGAATGGCTCAAGCTTTTTGCGAATGTAGTTGGCGTTGAGCACCGCGTCCATTCCCCCCTCCCC
>DATKFU010000128.1:0-8921 GCA_035511215.1 Bryobacteraceae bacterium
GAGGGGCCGCGGAATGGAACCAGGAGATCGAGACGCAACTGGGCCGCCAACGGCAGGCCATGGCGCAGCGCTTGTGGCCCGCCATTCCGGACCGCAAATACCTTTGCTTCTACCCCATGGACCGCCGCCGCGGCGAGAGCGTGAACTGGTACCAGGTGCCCATGGCCGAGCGCCAGCGTATGATGCACGAGCATGGCATGGTAGGCCGCCGCTACGCCGGCGACGTGCAGCAGATCATCACCGGCTCGATTGGCTTCGACGATTGGGAATGGGGCGTGGATCTGTTCGCCGACGACCCGCTGGTCTTCAAGAAACTGATCTACGAAATGCGCTTCGACGAAGTTAGCGCCGCCTATGCGTTGTTCGGGGTTTTCTATGTGGGGCTCCGGCTTCCGGACCTGGCTACGTTCTTGAGGCCGTAGCGCACTGCCTGGAGCATCAACCATTCGTGCGCGTGGGGTGGCCGCGATTGCCGAGCCGGCAAAGGGGTAATATAGTTTCTTCCAACCGGGGGAGGACACTTCATGCAGCTATCGCGACGGGATTGTTTGGGACTGCTAGGCGCCGGTACGGCCCTGGCGGCTACCGCGGGCGGCGATGCGGACCGCGAGCGGCGTATGCGCTGGTGGCACGAGGCCAGGTTCGGCATGTTCATTCACTGGGGGCTGTACAGCGTCCTGGGCCGGCACGAGTGGGCCATGGAAGAGGAAGGTATCCCCGTTGCGGAGTACCAACTGCTGGCCAACCGCTTTACGCCGCAACCGAACGCCGCGCGTGCCTGGGCCAGACTGGCCAAACAGGCGGGCCAGAAATACGTGGTGATGACCACCAAACACCATGAGGGCTTCTGCCACTTCAACACCCAGCACACCGATTACTGCGCGCCCAAACAGGCCTGCGGCCGCGACCTGGTGAAGGAGTTCGTCGAGGCCGCGCGGGGCGAGGGGCTGCGCGTGGGATTTTATCACTCGCTCATGGACTGGCACCATCCGGACGGGGCCCGCTGCCAGCACGACGAGGCCGCGCGCCGCCGATTCGTGGACTACGTACACGGCGAGATCCGCGAGTTGATGACGAACTACGGCAAGATCGATGTGCTTTGGTACGACGTGGATTGGCCGCTGAACGCCGCCGGCTGGGAGTCCGAGAAGATGAACAAGATGGTGTTCGAGCTGCAGCCCGACATCATCGTTAACAACCGCAACGGGCTGCCCGGCGACTTCTCCACGCCCGAGCAGGAGATCAGCGCCGAGAAGGGCGGGCGCGCCTGGGAGTCGTGCATGACCATGAACGATAGCTGGGGATACCAGGCTGCCGACGACGCCTGGAAGACACCCAAACAGATCGTGCGCAACCTGGCTTTGTGCGTGCGGGATGGAGGGAATTACCTGCTGAACATAGGGCCGCGCGGGGACGGTTCCATTCCCGAGGATTCGGTCAGAATCCTGGCGGCGGTAGGCCGCTGGATGGAGCGCAACGGGCAGACCATCTACCAGACGGAGCCTTGCCGCGTGCATTCGTCCGAGTTCGCGGGCTTCACGCGCAAGGGCAACACACTTTATATGCATGTGCATTTTTGGCCCGGCGAGACGGTGGCGCTGGGCGGTTTGGTGACCAAGGTAGTATCCGCGAAGCTGTTTGCGAGCGGCCAGCCGGTGGAGTTCGAGCAGGAGCAGTTCCGTGTGCGTTTCAAGGGCCTGCCGAAGAATGCGCCGGACGATCCGGTGACCGTGCTGGCCATCGAGTGCGACTCCGAGCCCGTGCAGGACACGGGCGCCGTGCGGTGGGATCGGCCGCGATTGAAGGCCTAGTCCACGCACATGGGATCAGTCGATCCGAATATCCTGATTCGATGCGGCCAGCTTACCTTCAACCGCATCCTGCACGACCTCGCGCAATCGGTAAACGCCTGGAGGCGCTTCGAGCGATAGCCGCGCATTCACGCCCGTTTGGGTCAGCCGCGCGAACGTTGTCTCCGTCAACTCCAGGTCCATGCGGCCTTCCTTGGCCGTCACCACGTTCCCTTTCGCATCCAGGAGAGCCGTAACGAAGACCAGGCCCTGTAAGCGATGCTCACCGCGTCTGGTGAATGACAATTGCTTCAAGTCGACATGGAGCGACACCCACAGCAGCGGTTGGCCACCCTTCGACTTACCCTCTTCAACCTTGACGCTGGCGGGGAAGTCATCCCGTACGGCGTCTGCAGCAACCTCCCGATCGAGCTTCTGTCGCGGGGTGATGACCGGCTCCGTTCCCTTGGACGGAGCAAAGTACCCGCGCCGCGCCTGCACCAAGCCGGCCCCCGGCCTTGTTAACTTCACCTGCAATTTGTGATAACGGCCCTCGCCACCTTCGCCTGGCCGAATGCCCAAGCGGTAAGTAACCTCCGGGACGGCCGCGAGTTCCTTGTATCCCGGAGTGAGATCGTTGCTGTTGTGAAAGAACAGGCCGCCGGTACTCTGCGCCAGGTTGACCAGCGGATCGTTCGCCGTCTCGAACGCCGTCAACTGCGTGCGGGCCTCGAAGATCAGCGTGGACATCGGCAACGACGTCAGGTTCTCCAACTGATCGGGCGTTCGCACGGGAGTGCCGGAAAACAGGCCTTTCGCATCCAGTGCGTTGATTACCACGTTGGCTGCCAGCGCCCTGTCGACAACCCGGCTTTGATCGCGTTCCAGTGTCCCCGCCAGAAAACCGGAAGACGCCAGAAGCAGTATGCGGCCGCCTGGCATTTTCGCCAATTCGTCAACTACGAAGCGGATGGCATCCAGGGTGCCCTGCGAGATTACCTTCGCCTGGTCCCAGGTTTGTTCGGCCTGCACACGGACCATTTGACCGACGCGGCCCTGCGCCAACGCGGTTGTAAGTCCGCCCGACCCGGAACTACCCGGACTCCCGACGCACGCGCCGGCCTCGTCTACCGCGGCCTGCAAAGCAGTAATATCCAGACTGACAATCAGGTACGCCTGGTAGGGCGTAATACGAGGGCATGGCGCCATTCCGTTCTCGTCCATCCGCGGATGTGCACTCAACCTTTCGACGGCGTCGATCAGCTTCGCGGTGACCGATGTAAAAGCCAGACTCCTGGTCCCGGAAGTGGTAAAGATTGCGACGCGGTCGCCGGGCTGCAGCGCCTCCCGTACAAACCGTTCGGCTGCCACTCGCGCGTGGTTCAGATCGCCCTGGTGGGTGTGTACGTCGTCGAAGAGCAGCGCCACGTAACGCGGCTCTACGACTGGCTTCCCGACAGGCTGCTGAGCCGCCGTGTCCACAGCCGTGGAGGTCCGGTCAGTGGGCGAGAAGGTAGGTGTCCGGGCGCTCGTGGACGTCTCGACGGAAAAGGCGGTGATCTCCCGAGGCTTCCCATCGTCGAAGATATTGAAATCGCCTTGAGTCAGTCCGGCGATCGCGTGCCCATTGCGATCGCGCACCACCACACCGGTCTCGACCAGGTCCGTATCGACCCGCAGCACGAATGGCGACGGCTCATAGTGCCTGCTGCTGACGCGCACTTCCTGTGCACACACCGGAGGCAGTGCTGCCAGCGCTAGCGCCGCACGGAGAACCGCGCGGCACGACCGCGCGGCGCCCCTGCTTGCCATAGTGAAGTATTATACCGGAGAATAAAGGTTCGCCAATTATGGCCAAAGAATATAGCCTTGTTCCCAGGGCCGTCCCGCGCGTGGAGACGCCCTTCCGCAAGATCGTGACGGACTTGCCGGTCCCCGCATCGCTGCCCATCCTGGAGCGCCTGCATGCGTGCGAGCCCATCGCCATGCGCGGCCAGCCGCCCGTCGTGTGGCATCGCGCCGAAGGCTTCCAGGTTTTCGACGCATGGGGCAACCAGTGGATCGACTGGTCCGCCGGCGTGCTGATCGCCAATGCCGGCCACGGCCGCCAGGAGATCGTGGACGCCATCGCCGCGCAAGCCGACGCGCGCCTGCTCACCAACTACTGCTTCCCCAGCGAGATCCGCGCGCGCCTGGTCGAAAAGCTGGTCTCGATCCTGCCCGAGCCGCTGAAGAAAGTCTTCCTGCTCACTACCGGATCGGAAACTGTCGAGACCGCTATCAAGCTTTGCCGCACGCACGGCGTGAAGTCCGGCGGCCGCTCCAAGAACGTGGTAATTTCCTTCGACAAGTCGTTCCATGGGCGCACACTCGGCGCGCAGCAGGCCGGCGGCATTCCCGCCTTAAAGGAGTGGATCGTCAACCTGGATGGCGGCTTCGTCCAAGTGCCGTTTCCGGATGGCTACCGCACGCCCGACACCTCGTTCGGGCTATTCGAGCGCAGCTTGCGCGAACTCTCCATCGAGCCGCAGAACGTGGCCGGCGTCATCCTGGAAACCTACCAGGGTGGCAGCGCCGCCTTCGCGCCGCCCGCTTACATGCGCGACCTGCGCTCCTGGTGCAGCGGTCACAAGGCCCTGCTGGTGTGCGACGAAGTGCAGGCCGGATTCGGCCGCACCGGCACACTTTGGGGCTTTGAGCACTACGGCATCGTGCCGGACCTGGCCCTCTTCGGAAAGGGCATTTCCAGTTCCCTGCCCCTGGCCGCCGTCGCCGGGCGCCCCGACATCATGGATCTGCAACCCGCAGGCAGCATGACCTCCACCCACACGGGCAACCCGGTCTGCTGCGCGGCGGCACTGGCCTCGATCGAACTGGTGCTGGGTGAGGATCTCGCCGGAAACTCCCGCCGGGTGGGCGGCGTGCTGCACCGGCAGCTCTGTGCGCTGGCCTCCCGCACTCCCCAGATCGGGCACGTGGACGGAAAGGGCTTGGTCGCGGGCGCGGCCTGCATCCTGCCCGGGACCAAAGAACCCGATGGCGCCCTGGCTTGGGACGTGGTCCGCCGTACGGTCGAAAAAGGCGTGCTGATGTTCAGCCCCGTAGGATACGGAGGCGCCACCATCAAGATCTGCCCGCCCCTGGTGATCACCGAAGCCGCTATTCTGGATAGCTTCGCGGCGCTCGAAGAAGCCTTTGCCGAAGCCGTGGGCGCGCAAGGCGCGGTCGACTGATGTCTCACCTCCAGGTTCTGATCGTCGGCGGCGGCATGATCACGCACGATCAGCTTCTGCCCGCGTTCTATCACATGCAGCGCCAGGGCCGCATCGGGCCGATCGCGGTATGCGCGTCGCGCCTCCGCACGGTGCACGACCTCGCGCGCGCCGAAACGCTGCTGCGCGCGTTCCCCGGCCAGTCGTTCCGCGCATGGCCCGACCGCGACGGCCCGCCCGAGCCGGAACTGTTCCGCGCAGCCATTGCCGCGCTCCCGCCCCGCCAGATCGTGGTGGTGGCCGTGCCCGACCAGCTTCATTACGAAGTGGCGATGGCAGCGCTGGCCCACGATCAGCACGTCCTCTGCGTAAAGCCGCTGGCGCTCGAATACCGCCACGCCGCCGCCATCGAGCGGGAAGCCCGCGCCCGTGCGTTGCTGGTCGCCATCGAATACCACAAGCGCTTCGACGACCGCAGCCTGATGGCCCGCCGCCAATACCGCGCCGGAGCGTTCGGCGAGTTCCGCCTGGGCGCCGCGCGCCTGTTCGAGAAATGGTATTACCGCCACTCCAATTTCCAGAACTGGATGACCACGGAATTTTCGGACGCCTTCACCTATATCGGCTGCCATTACGTGGACCTGGTGCACTTCATCACCGGGCTGCTGCCCGTCGCCGTCAGCGTTTACGGGGTGCGCGACCGTTTCCCGAACGGCAACGAGGGCTTCCTGTGGACCGACGCGCGCGTCCTCTGGAATAACGGCGCGTGCCTGAATGTGCAGAACGGCATGGGGTTTCCCGACGACGCTCCCGGCACAAACACGCAAGGCCTGGTGCTCTACTGCGGCGGAGACGGCAGAGGCGCGCTGTTGGAACATTCCGACCAGTATCGCGGCCTGAAGCACAGTTACACGAGTAAGCCGGATTCGCCCGGAGCGACGGTCTACGCCGAGCCTAGCCCCGATTACTTCCAGTATGTGGACTTAGGCGGCGCAGGACTGACTCCGATAGGTTACGGCTATCGCTCGGTGGAGCACATCGTTTCCAGTATCATTCGTGTGGAGTCCGCGCCGGAAGAGCGCCGCGGCGAGTTACTCGATGAGATCGATCGCACCGGAATCATAGCCACGCCGGGAAATAGCGGCTACAACGAGCGCGTGATCGAAGCGGGCCGTCAGTCGATCTTGAACGGCGGCGTGCAAGTCGAAATCCCGTAGTGTTCGCTGCAAGAGGCGGCTGGACGAAGCTCTCCTCTTCCAGCCACATCATTCCACCAGGTGTTCCAGCGCGACATGCACGGAGTAAAGCGCCGCGGGCTGCAGAATGGCCGCCGCCAAGGTGCCGGCCATCAGCAGGATCGCGCTCAGCGCCAGGATCGGCCGTCGACCGGCGGGCCGCTCGCTAGCCGGGCTGGGCGGCACTGGGCGCAGCAGACGATCCACGCGCGCCGCAAGTCGATCGTTGTCACCCAACAGCGGAAGGAAAATAGGAGACGGCTGGGAAGACTGTGGCGCGTCCGCGGCCAAGCGCGCAACCCGCACCAACGCCCCGGCCAACGCCACCGCACCGCGCGCGCTGCCACCCACCGCGCGGTCGTCGGCGGCCCATTCGGCGAACTGCCTCCAGCCGCGTTCGAGCGCCTGGCTGCTGCCCGCGAATGGCAGGACGCCGGGCGTGAACAGCACGCACAGGCGCTTCAGATTGTCGCGCGCAGTCCAGTGGGCGCGCTCGTGCCGCAAGGCCGCCGCCAGTTGTTCGGCCGACAGCGCGCTTACTACTCCCCGTGAAATCACGAGGCGCGGACGGACGATCCCGCCAACGGCCAGCAGAGGCGCCGCGTCATCAACTATCCACGCTCCCTCCCATGCGGGACTTCCCGAGCGCTCGCAGGACAGCAGAAAGCGCCGCGAGCCGGCCGCGGCGCGCACCCCCCGCGCGATAGAGACGGCCCACATCGCCGTGCCTAGCAGAGCCGTGGCCAGGCAGCCAAAGCCGACACGTTCGGTGGGAGCTTCCGGCTCCAGCCATAGGTAGCTGGGTAGACAGACGGCTACAACGGTGAATGCCGCGCCCGCAGCCGGCAGCAGACGCAACATCAGCATAGCGCGGGCAGCCAGATGCGGCCGGATACGCTCGCCCAAGCGCGCCGCCGGCACAGCAATCAGAGAAACGCCCATGCCCAGCGCCAGATGGACCAGGAAAAAGGTCGCCAGGCTGATGCACAACAACCTTGGAAGATATGGGAGAGTCATGTTTTCCCTCGCCGGCCAAGCTCTTTGCGTTTACTCCGGATCTTCTTTTCCAACTCATCAAGGAGCGCCGTGTCATATTGGCCGACCGCGTCGACCAGGGAGGAGATCAACAGATCGCCGGTGGCTTGCGGCGAGGCAAGAAAGCCGGCCATGAAGTCGCCCGCGCGCTTCAGCTCCCATTCCCGCCGCGTCCAGCGCGGCGCGTACAGAAATGCCCGCTCCCATTTGCGCCGCACCAGCAGGTCTTTTTTGAAGAGCCGGTCGAGCGTCGTCATCACCGTGGTGTACGCCAGCGGTCGGCCCAGCCGCTCGACCACATCGTGCACATTGCTTTCGCCGTGCGCCCAGAGAATCTCCATCACCCTCAGTTCCAGGTGGCCCAGCGCGTCTTGCATCACTTGGACGACCCCGCAAATTCCAATTCCTCCCGCTTGGTCACGTGTTTTTCCAGTTCCGTGCGATTCAGGAAATAAGTCGATTTTACGCGGCTCACGCTGAACAGCTTTTCCGCCTGATCGTCGAAGTGTGGCGAATCCGCGTGGTCGCTTTCGCCCAGCGGGATCACCATGTACGATTGCGGCGGCTTGGTCAGAATCACAATCTGCGTAGAGGTCTGGCCGCCATGGCCGACCATCTCCTGGCCGCTCTTCTCGAAACTGATGGCGCGTGGGGTGGCCATGCCGGCTTCGGTCAGCGATCCGCCGCTTACCGGCCACGTATGTGCCGCGCCCTGCCGCCCGACGCGGAAGAGCGTGCCAAACACTGCATCCACCGGGAACTCTGAGTTCAGCCGAATTTCAGCCTTGGCCAGCGCCGCGCGGATCCGATCGTCGGTAAGATCCGCCGGCGGGTCCACCGCTCGTTTCGGACCGGCATCGAGCGAGAGCTTGAAGAGATAGAATGCCAGTGCCGGCCGCGAGCCCGCGTCGGTACGGCCGTTCCACGCCGACAACAGCTTTACGAAGCCGTTCTCGGGCGCAGCCTTGCGAATGCGCTCCAGCCACAAGTCCGCGTGCCAAACCTGCGGCGAAAGCGCGATGCCGATGGCCTGCTCCGCGGTCAAATCGTGGGCCGCGTCCAGCAGGTCCAACACCATGGCGGCGCGCTGATGCGGGGGCGTCCGCTTTTCGTTGTATATGTACGGATGCGCCGCGTATTCCTCCGGCACTAGCGGCGAGTCCTTCGGCGTGTCCTTCATCATGGCAAACGGCGAGGCATTGCAATTCTGCATGTATCCCTGCGGAGGATTCGCGATTTGCACAAGATCTTCAAACGGATGCAGCCCCTGCCACTCGCACGTTCCAGCCGCGCCCGGCATCGCCTGCGACGGATCGCAGCCCTTCGGCCGCACCGGCACGCGCCCGTTGCGCACGTAGTAGATATCGCCATCCACCGTGCCCACCATAATATTTTGCGCCATGAACTGCAGCATGGCCAGCGCCTGTTTCATCTCGGTCAGGTTGTGAGCCGTGACCATGCCCCAGCTTTCGTCCATCAGCCGGACTTCGTCGGCATAAGGGATTGCCACCGAGTACGACTTGCCGTTCTTATGCGCCACGATCGGTCCATGTACGGTGGATTCGATGGTGACATCCTTCCAGTCGATCTTGCCGCCCACCTTCACGCCGATTTTTTCCTGGCGGGTGACGAGCGGCCGCCATCCCTCC
>DATKFU010000129.1:0-18131 GCA_035511215.1 Bryobacteraceae bacterium
GGTGGCATATACGCGCCGCTGCTGCTTTTGTGCGGTTGCGGCTATATCGGGGAGCCGCTGCCTCCCCTGGTGAACATCCCCGGGCGCGGGGAAAACGTGGTGGCGGTACAGCGCGGGTCGAACATCATCGCGCACGTGACGTTGCCAACCTTGACCACTGAGGGCGTGCTCATCAAGCAAAACGTGCGGCTGGACCTGCGCGTCGGGCTGAAGACCAGCGGGCCGTTTAATGCCACCGCATGGGCCGCCAGCGCCAAGCCCGCCGGCAGCGCAATCACCGCGAACGGCATAGCCGAGTATCGGATTCCGGCCACCGAGTGGATCGGCAAGCAGGTGCAGATCGCGGTGAAAATTATCGGCGCGAATGGACGCGATGCGGGCTGGTCGGCCCCGGCGGAGCTTCGATTGGTGGCTCCGCCGGAGCAGCCGCGCGGCCTTAGCGCCGAAGCCGCGCCCCAGGGCGTGCGCTTGGCCTGGCAGGGAGCTGGAAGCGCTTTCGCGGTTTTCCGGCGCGGCCGGGACGAGAAGGACTACCAGGCGCTAGGCCGGTCTCCCAAACCTGAATACGTGGACGCCACCGCCGAATTCGGCAAGCCCTATATCTACGTGGTGCAGTCCGTGGTCAAGGTGGGGGAAGGCGAAGCGCAAAGCGACCTATCCGAGGAAGCCGCTATTACGCCGCTGGACACTTTCGCGCCCGCCGCGCCCACGGGCCTCACGGCGGTGCCTTCCACCGCCAGCATTGAGCTGGTGTGGGAGCGCAGCACCGAGCCGAATGTTGTGGGATACCGCGTATATAGGGGGCTCGGCAACGGGGCTCTGGAACTGCTGGCGGATGCGCAGGTGCTGCCCGCATACAGCGATCACAAGATCGAACCGGGCAAGACTTATCGCTACGCGGTCAGCGCGGTCAAAAGCAACAAGATGGAGAGCAAGCTGTCGGAACCGGTCGAGGTTGCCGCGCCCTGAGTGGGGCAGGCTCGCAACCTGCGGGCGGCCTCGGAGGCCGCCCGCAGCGCGTCTCACAGCCGCAACCCCTTACTGCACTGCCACCGTAATCGTCTGGCTGCTGGCGCCATAACCACTGGGGAAGCCGGCGCACGCGGCCGGAACGGGCAGCGGGGCCGCAGGGCAAACGACCGTCACGACCACTGGAACGTTGCCCGACGGCGTGCCGCTCGGCAGTGTCACGTCGATCTGGAAGATGCCCGAAACCAGATTAGGAGCGGGCCCTGAGTAATATACGGTCGCCGGTAGGCCGCCAACCGTGGCGGTGGTCCCCAGCGCCAGCGCGCCGGTGCTCGTTAGCGGGTTGAGCGCGCCATCGGTGGATGGCGGGATGGTTACGCCGCCGCCGGTGCCGAACAACTGGATCGTAGATCCCGCCGCGGCCGGGTTGGAAGCGCTGTTGACGGTGCCGTCCTGGTTCAGGATGGCGCCCTGGCCCTTGCCGCTGGCATTGGCCGTGAACAGGCCGGGCTCCGCTGGCTCCACGGCCAGCGTCGTGCCTGCCGAGGTTACGCCGTTGTAAACCACCTCCACCACCGTGCTGGTTTTGCCGACAAGTTCGAACGGCGCCAAAGCATTCACCTGGCCCGCCATGGTGAACAGCACGGGCGCCGGGGCGCCGTCAAACAGCACCTCGGTTCCGGCCAGCGTAATGGCCACCGTGCCGCCTTCCGGCGGGGCGGCAAATCCGACGCCGGTTTGCGGTCCGAGGTTAGCGCCGAAGATCGAAACCGCCATGCCCGGCACGACCGTTCCCGTGATCCCGCTGGCCGCATTGATCGCCGCCGTGATAGTGGGAGTGGGTCCGCCCGAGCCGACCTGCAGCGTGACCACGACCGTCAGTGTTTGGGCCGAGCCGGCCGGCGTAATGTCGATGGCGCCAATGTAGGTCCCGACGGCGAGACCCGTCAGTTTCACCGACACCGAAAGGGACGCCGCCGCCGTAGAAGACGCGGTCCCGCTGGTGGGCGTCACGGCCAGCCAGGCGGAACTGGAGGCTGCCGTGAAGGCCAGCGGTCCATCGTAGCCGGTAACTGCCAGGGTCTGCGGCGCGGGCGTAGATCCGCCTATGGGAGCCGCAAAGAAAAGCTGACTGGGAGCGATGCTGAGTTGCGGCGCACCCGCAATAGTCAGCGTTACCGGGATTGCCAGGGAATTAGATACGCCGAAGGTGTTTACGTTGATCGTGCCGCCATAAGTCCCCGCCGCGAGTCCCGCGGGATTCGCCGTCACCGTCACGCTGGCGGGCGTAGTGCCGCGCAGCGGGCTCACTTGCAGCCAGTTGCCGGGCGAGGTGGCCGTGAAATTCAGCGGCACGCTCCCGCTGGCAAACGCAACGCTTTGCGCAACGGGGAGGGCTCCCCCGGGCTGGTAGGTGAACGCGAGCGAAGCCGGCGTGGCGGTGAATTGCGGCGCCGCGGTGACGGTGATGGTCACCGGGATTTGCAGCGAAACAAACGGCGAACCCACGGTCGTCACCAGAATATCTCCGGTCAATGTTCCCACCGTCAGCGCGGCCGGGTTGATGGAGACCTGCAACACAGCCGGAACGCTGGACGCCGGACTTACCCGCAGCCAGCCGACGTTGGCAGTGATGGAGGTCAGCGATACAGAGCCAGTGCCGGAGGCCGCTGTCAGGGAGACGGTTTGCGTCGCCGGCAGCGGAAGTCCGAGCTGGTAGGCGAAGGTGAGCATGCTGGGAGACGCTTCCAGGTTCGAGCCTGTAACGGTCAACTGCGCCATGATCGTCTTGGTCGGGACCGGCAAGGCCGGCATGGTCACGGTGAGCGGGATCACATAAATGCCGGGAGCGAGGCCAGTTGGAGTTGCCGTGAGCCTGATATTCGCCGGCGTAGTTCCGCTGGTAGCGCTCAGCGTCAGCCAGGCGCTGTTCGGGCTGGACCCCTCGGTTATGGTGAATGCCTGCGCGGAACCGTCCGAAGATGAAATGGCCAGCGTATTGGTCACCGGAGCGGCGGAGTTGGCCAGTGTGAACACGGCGCTACCGGTCACTTGGATCACCGCCTTCGGCTGCGTGACCACCACGGTAACCGGTACGCTGGTTGAGGTGAATCCCGTAGCTGAGACGGTGATCGTGCCGGTGTAAGTACCGGCCGTTAAGCTGCCCGGTACGAAGCTCGCCACGAAGCTGGCCGGCGAATTGCCCGCGCTGGGCGAGACTTGCAGCCAACTGCCGTTACTGGTGGTGGAGGCGCTCACCGTGAACGCGGCGCTGGCGCCATTGGAGGTCGACACAGCTACGCTTTGCCCGGCGGGGGCGGCGCTGCCTGTCGTGTAATTGAAGGAAAGCGCGGTCGGAGTGGTTATCAGCACAGGCAGCGCCGTCACATTCAGTGAGACGGTAACTACCTGCGGGCTGCCGGAGGCTTGCGGCGATGTGATCGTGACGGAACCGGTATAAGGGCCGACTGCCAGTCCTTTGGTGTTCACGGAAACCTGCACTGTCGTATTGGTAGGCCCGGTCGGTGCGGATACCGACAGCCAGCCGCCGGTGGAGGCAGCCGCCGCGGTGAAGGTGACCGAGCCGTTAATGCTGGTCACGGAGAGAGGCTGCGCGGCCGGATTGGCGCCGCTTACCTGGCCGGTGAAAGTCAGCATCATGGGCGAGACTGCAATCACCGGTTGAGCGAGCACGGTCAACGTTACCGGGTAGTTCACCGAAGTGACACCAGCCGATGTGGAGGAGATCGTAATCGATCCCGAATAAGATCCGGGCGTCGTGGGAATGCTCGCTTGCACCAGGGAAACCGTCATGATGGCGGGTGTGGTCGACTGGTTTACCGATGCCTTCAGCCAAGGCGTAACGGTGGACACCGACACCCCGGTAAGGGGCGTAGAGCCGTCCGTGCCGATAGTGACGGTTGGGAGAGTGGGCACACTACCGCCCAGGGTGTAGCTGGCGGATAGCGACGAAGGCGAGGTGGTCAGGCCGGGTGTAGAGGTAACCGTCAGGGTCACCGGAATGACCAGCGGGCTGTTCCCGGCTTGGGCTGAAGTTATGGTGATAGAGCCGCTGTAGGGGGTGGTGCTGGCGGGCAAGCTTCCCGGCGACACAGAAATGTTCAGCGTCTGCGGCGTGGGCCCGCTCGGCGCGGATACCGACAGCCAGGTGGTGGCGCCGCTGACGCCGTTGGCGACGGCGGTGAAACTAAGCTGGGTAGCGCTGTTGCTCGAGATGGTCAGTGTCTGGATGGGCGGAGCGGATCCCGCAAACACGGAGGTGAACGCAAACGAATTGCTGGATGAAACCAGCGCCGCGGAGACCACCAACGTGGCATTTATAGTCACCGGGCTATTGCTTGCTCCGGTGGAGGCCAGCGTGATGGTGCCGCTATACTGTCCGGGCGCCAGGTTCGTCAAGGCCGACTGGTTTACGGAAGCCGTAACTCCTGTAGGCGTGGTGGCGCTGGCTGGCGAGACCAACAGCCAGCTAATGCTGCTGGCCGCGGTGGCCGTGTAGGTGATCGCCGCGCCGTTGCTGGTTACGGCGATCGGCTGCGCGGCAGGCACGCCGGCACTCCCGATCGTGTAGTTGAAAGTAATCGCCGATGGCGCCGTCAGGGCCGCCGTTACCTTTAAGGTGACTGGCACGCTAAGCTGCCCGCTGGCGTTGCCGCAGGAAGCCGTCGGCGTGCAGGTGAAGAGCACCGCACCCGTGTACGTTCCGGTGGCTAAGCCGGCCAGGTTGATCGATACCGTCTCGCTACCCGGTGTCGAGCCGCTCGGAGGCGAAACCAGCAGCCAACCAGCGGGCGTACTGGAAGCCACGGCGCTGTATGAGATGGCAGTCCCGTTGGAACTGGTGATCGCCAACGGCTGGCTGGCGGGCACCGCACCGGCGCTGGAGGTGAAAGTCAGCGAGGGGGACCCGGACACCATCACAGGCAGAAACGTCAGGTTGACCGTTACGGAGATGGGCGTGCTATTGGGCGCTGTGGGGGTGACGCTGATCGTGCCGCTGGTGTTCGCGGTGAGTGCTCCCACATTCACGGAAACCGTGGGGCCCCCGCCGCTGGTGTTGAAGGTCCCCGGCGTTACCGAAAGCCAGGCGTTGCCGCTGGTGACCGCGGCGCTATAAGTCACGGCCGGTCCGGCGGAAGCCGTCACGCTCAACGTCTGCGAGGGCGGATTGACCCCGGCGACAGTGGAGAAGGTCACCGGCGAGGGCGACGTAAAGCCGGTGGTCACGTTGAATGTCACAGTCACGGTGGTAGGATTCACGCCGTTTGCGGTGCTTGAGAGTGTGATCGTTCCGGTGTTCACTCCTGCAGGCGCCAGGGACGGATTGACCGCCACAGTGATAGCCGCACCTCCCGTGGTGCCGGTGGCACTACCAGCGCCGTTAACCGTCAGCCAATTGCCGGTGCTGGACGCCGTGGCGGTATACGGCACAGAGGAACTGGGGGAAGTGGTTACCGCGAGTGGCTGTGTCGGCGGAACTGCCGCATTCACGGAATTGAACGTCATCGTCGACGGGGTGCCCACCAGGCTGCTGGTGACAGTCAGGTTCACGGTCACAGTCGGCGTCGGATTGCCCGTGGCGGCGCAAGGCGCGTATGAGGAATTGGAAGCGGCCGTGTAGACGCAAACCGTCCCAGTGTAGTTCCCCGGGGGCAGCCCCGAGGGATTCACGTCGACGTTGAACGATCCTCCCGTGCTGCCGCCGGTGGTGGATCCGTTTCCGACGGTGATCCAGGGCACCGACGTGGTGACCGCATAAGCTTCCACCGTGCCGCCGGTATTCACGGTAACGGGCTGCGCGGCCGGCGCACTTCCTCCCGCGGCGGCGGTGAACGAGAGCGGACCGGTGGGAGTCAGGCTCTCCGTCGGGCAACCCGAGCACGTCGCTGTGATTGTGCCGCCAATGCCGATCTCGCTCGCATCGCCGTTGAAGACGCTGCCGGACTCGAGTGTGTAGGTTCCGTTGCTGCCGGGAGCGATAGCGGCTGAAAACGCCATCGGTATCGGCGCGGGAAGAGATCCCCCCGGAAAGGTGAGTGTCGAGACGAAGGTCGCTGTCCCAATCTTCGGTGTGAAAGTGCAACTGCCGAAACTCAACGAATCGCCGCCGCTGGAGGCCGTGACGGTCGCCTCCGCATTGGTACAGGACAGCGTTAACCCGGCTTGCGAAAAGTCGGTAAGCGTGAGTGTCAGGCCGGGATACTCGATCGACGAGGGGCTATAGCCGATGCCCACAGGATTGATGGGGCTCGTGGTTCCGAACGAATTGCCGTGCAGGCCAAGCGGGTCGTCCACGAGCACGCCCGTGAGTGTTGCCGTCCCGCTGCAGGTGGCGGTGCCGTTTGAAGCGGTGGCCGTAGTCGGTGGATTGGTATCGCTGTAGCCAGTGCCGTAAGTCACGAGGTCCGGGAGGGCAATCGTGATGGGGCCGGGCACCGCAGTCGGAGTCGTATACGTGGCATTGAGAATCACTTTTGCTGTGCCGTTGGTGCCTCCATTGTAGGTAATCATGCAGTATTGGCCCTTCGTTCCGGTAGCCGTGATGCCGGATTCGTATTTTCCGCCGGTGGTTATAAAACCGCTGCCGCCGATGACGCTCCCCAGGGTGCCGGTGACCGACACATTCAGCGTCGGCTGCGCCTGCAAGCCTCCTGCAACACCCAGGCATAAGCACAATGCCGCAAACAAATTCACTAAAATAGCCGTCTTCTTCGCCACGTTTTCGCTCTCCTCCGCCGTCGGGCGGCCCAACATTATCGACGATATCCAAAATAATGCAAACTACATTAGTGTAAAGGATTGAGCCGCATATTGGAAACCGGATCGACTCCACGAGTTCCAGTACTCTTGGTACGGGTCGCAACAGTAACCTGGGGGTGTGCGCCTGCCCGCCGCCAAACGGGGTAGAGTGGTGATAAACTTGGAACCTACGGGAAAGGAAAAAACACACGTGAAAACTCTTTTTGCAATCATCCTGACTTTAGGGCTGCTGGCCGGCTCCGGGTTCGCGCAGCCGACCGTCGCCCTGATCGTCAACGCGGCCAGTTCCAGCCAGCCTCCCTTGCCGAACTCTTCCATCGCGCAAGGGTCCTATTTCACCATCTATGGCAGCGGTATCGGGCCTTCGACTGGGGTCAGCTGGAATCCCTACCCACTGCCAACCACGCTCGGTCAAACCTCCATCAGCGTGAGTGTGCCGGCGGGTGCCGCCGCTGTGGCGGCGTATCCTTCGTACGTTTCGGCGACTCAAATCAACGCAGTATTACCCTCGGGCACCCCTACGGGGACCGGTACCCTCACCGTCACTTATAATGGCGCGACCAGCGCCACATTTCCCATTACGGTAGTGACGAGCTCATTTGGGACGTTCGCATTCAACGAGGTCGGCTCAGGTCCGGGGATCTTCACCAATGCCGTCAACTACCAGCTTCTGACGCCCTTCAATACCGTGAAGCCGGGCGGCTACGTGACCATTTGGGGCACCGGTTTGGGCCCCGCGCCCGACATCTCCACCGAACAATCGGCGGCGCCTCCGCTGACCAATATATGCCCAACCGCGTCAAGCTGTCCTGTGACAGTCTGGGTGGGCGGCCAGCAGGCTACCGTTCTTTACGCCGGCCGCGGGGGCTTTACCGCTGAGGACCAGATTGACATCCAGGTGCCGGCGGGCGTCCAAGGCTGTTACGTGCAGGTGGCTGTGGAGATCAACTCCGTGGTCGGCAACTTCACCAGCCTGCCCGTGGATCCCACCGGCCCGACTTGCCAGGATGCCGACGGCATCAATTACAGCGACATTGCATCCATTGTGCAGAGCAAGGGCCACGCGAACATCGGCGATATGATTCTGCTCAGCAACTATCTGAATTTGTCGATACCGATATTGGGCACCAGCACCTTGCCATTCGACAACGACACCGTGTCCGGCGAGCTCAGCACGTTCTCTACCTCGGCGTTGGATGCTTTCGAGGGCCTCACAATAGTGCCATCGGTGAACAACTGCACGGTCAGCCCGTTCCTGCAATACCCACCACCCTCCGATCCCGCCCTGGTGGGCTTGCCGTTTCTGAATGCCGGAACGACCTTAAGTATACAGGGGCCGAACGGAACTGCTTCCGTGCCGATTAACAAGAACGGCACCGCATACTACGGTCTGATAGGCGGCGAAACCATCGCGGAGATAATAAGTGGCTGTCCGTCTACCAGCACCAACAAATGTGCCCCATTCTTCCTGAGCCCCACGTACGCCATCTCCCCGGGCACCTACACCGTGACCGGTCCGGGTGGCTCGGCCGTGGGCGCATTTTCCGCGCCCATTACCGTGTCATCCGCTGCCGCGTCTTTCCAGTGGACCAATCAGGCCAGCGTAGTCGGTACTCCATCCGCTCCCCTTCCGATAGCGCGCAACCAGCCTCTTACAATCACCTGGACTGGCGGCGATCCCAATGGTTTCGTCGACATCACGGCTATCGCTTCCACGCTCCAGTCGGGCACGGTTCCCTCCACCACCACGCCCGGCGCTCTGGTGGAATGCATTGCGCCGGCCAGCGCCGGGACGTTCACGGTTCCGGCTTATGTGCTCGAGTCGCTGCCATCCACCGTTAATAGCACCGCGCTCGTGCCGCCAGGCGAGTTGCTGGTGGGGCCGGCCAGCGGCGGTGTGTCGGCCACTGCCCCGACAGGTTTGGATGCGCTTTACATCTTTTACCACTTCATCCAGGGCGTGAACGTAAGCTGGCAGTAGTTTGCTCTGCGGCGTGCGGCTCATCCCGTGGATACTTCTTTGTAGCGCGCTTTCCGCTGCTCCTCCGGTGCGCTTTGCGGAACACACTGTTGCGACCGGTCTGACCGGCGGATACCAGGTGGTTGCGGTCGACATGAACCACGACGGCAAGCTCGACCTGGTGGCGCTCTCGAGCGGTATGACCGAGTTGGTGTGGTTCGAGAATCCCGGCTGGCAGCGCCATGTGATCGCCTCGAATTTATCCGGCATGATCAACCTGGCCGCGTGGGATGTGGACGGCGACGGCATTCCCGAAATCGTGCTGGCCTCCGGCTTTTCTATGAACGCCAGAAATAGCGCCGGCATCCTGTCCGTGCTCCACCACGATGGAGACCCACGCCAACCCTGGACCATCCGGGAGATCGACCGGCTGCCCACTTCGCACCGCCTGCGGTGGGCGGATATCGACGGCAGCGGCAAGAAGGTGCTGGTCAACCAGCCGCTCACCTCCGCCGGCGTCGACCACCCGGAGGACCATGCGCATACGCCGCTGGTGTTCTATCGGCCAGGCGAATGGAAACGGCAGATCATCTCGGAGCAGGATGAAGGCGTGGTCCACGGGATCTATATTGTGGACTGGGATGGCGATGGCCGCGACGAAATCCTGACCGCCGGCTTCACCGGCCTGCACCTCTACAAACTCGGCGGCGGCGCGCAGTGGAGCCGCACCGAAATCGCGAAGGGCGACCCCGCGCCGTGGCCCAAGTGCGGTTCCAGCGACGTGGCCGTGGGCCGAGTTGGTAAGCGGCGTTTTCTGGCCACCATCGAGCCCTGGCACGGCAACCAGGTGGCCATCTATCGGGAGATCGGCGGGGCGTGGCAACGCCACGTGATCGACAATTCGCTCGCCGATGGCCACACGATTCTGACCGCCGAACTGAACGGCGATGGCTCCGATGAGGTGATCGCAGGCTATCGCGGCAAAGGGGTGAACGTCTACTACGCGCAGGATGCCGCGGGCGCCGAGTGGAAAAAGGTCGTCCTGGACAGCAGCATGGCAGCCGCGGCCTGCGCCATTGCGGACTTGAACGGCGACGGGCGCCCGGATATCGCGTGCATCGGCGCGGCCACCGCGAATCTGAGGTGGTATGAGAACCTGGGCCGGCCGTGACGCAGCCCTTGCTATAATCCCTATAAGTGCCTGAAATCCGCCATTCCGTCTGCGCACTGGACTGCCCGGATGCCTGCGCCGTGCTGGTCAGTATAGACGACGCCGGCAAAGCCACACGGCTGCGCGGCGACCCAGCGCATCCGGTGACGCGCGGATTTTTGTGCGGCAAGGTAGCCCGGTATCTGGAGCGCGAGTACGCGCCCAGCCGTTTGCTGTACCCCATGCGGCGAGCCGGCGCCAAGGGCGAGGGCCGCTTCACGCGGGTCGCCTGGGATGAAGCCCTGGACGAAATCGCCGCGCGCCTGAAATCCATCGCCACCGAATTCGGGCCCGAGGCCATCCTGCCTTACAGCTATGCGGGCACCATGGGCCTGCTAAACGGCTCGGGCATGGACCGGCGCTTCTTTCACCGCCTGGGCGCATCGCGCCTCGACCGCACCATCTGTTCGTCGGCGGGCGGCGCTGGGCTGATCGACGCCCTGGGTTTTAAGTACGGCACCGAGCCCGAGCAGTTCCGGCACTCCAGGCTGATTATCGCTTGGGGCGCGAATGTGCTGGGCACAAACGTGCACCTGTGGCCCTTCATCGTGGAGGCGCGCCGCAACGGCGCCAGATTCTACACCATCGATCCGCGCCGCAATCGCACGGGCGCCGCCGCTGACAAGCACTTCTTCATCAACCCGGGCAGCGATACGGCGCTGGCGCTGGGCATGATGCACGTCATTATCGGCGAAAAGCTTTATGACGCCGATTACATCGCCGGGCATACCACGGGGCTCGCCGAGTTGGCCGGGCGCGTTCAGGAATATCCGCCCGAGCGCGCCGCCGCGCTGACCGGCATCCCGAAAGACGAGATCGTGGCGCTGGCGCGCGAATACGCCACCACGCGTCCGGCTGCGATCCGGCTGAACTACGGCGTGCAGCGCAGCGACCGGGGCGCCATGGCGGTCCGCACCGTTGCTCTCTTGCCCGCGCTGACCGGCTCGTGGAAAGAGGTGGGCGGCGGCTTGCAGGTCTCCACCTCGCAAGCCTTTCACCTGAACAGGGCCGGCCTGGAGCGCGCCGATCTGCAATGGCGCGCCCTGGGCCGCGAGGCGCGCATCGTGAACATGTCGTCGCTGGGCCAAATTCTAAACCATGCCCCGAACGGTGCCCTGAACGGTGCCTTGAACGACGCCGGCGATCCGCCCGTGAAGGCCCTGGTAGTCTACAACTCGAACCCTGCCGCCATTGCGCCGAACCAGAATGCCGTGCGGCGCGGCCTGCAGCGCGCCGACCTGTTCACCGTCGTGCTGGAACAGTTCCAGACCGACACCGCCGATTGCGCCGACTTCGTGCTGCCCGCAACCACGTTCCTGGAGCACACCGACCTATATCTTGCCTACGGTCACTACTACCTGCAATTGGCGCGGCCCGCGCTGGCCCCGCCGGGCGAGACTAGATCGAACGTGGAGGTTTTTCGGGCGCTCGCCCAGCGCATGGGCTTCGACGACGCGTGCTTCGGCGATTCGGACGACGATATGATCCGCACGCTGCTCGATTCCGAACATCCGTTCGTGCGCGGCATCACGCTGGAGGAGTTGGAGCGCGATCAATTCGTGCGGCTGCGGGTGGCGCCCAACGGCGATCCCTTTCTGCCGTTCTCGAACGGTGGCTTTGGCACGCCTTCCGGCAAGTGCGAGTTCCATGCGGAGTCCATCGAGTACACGCCGCCCGTCGAATCGCGCTTTGGAGACGAGAGCCTGCGCGCGCGCTTCCCGTTGGAGTTGATCTCGCCCAAACACGACGACAGCATGAACTCGACCTTCGGCAACCGTCCGGAAAACGACGCAGCCACGGCGACGGTGCACATCGAGGCGGCCGATGCGGCGGCGCGCGGCATCACGACCGGCGATCAGGTGCGCGTTTTCAACGACCGGGGCGCCTGTCTGCTGCGCGCGCAATTAGACGGCGTGGTGCGCCGCGGCGTAGTATGCGTGCCGTCCGTGCGCTGGGCCAGCATGGCTGCGGACGGCCATAGCGTGAATGCGCTCACCTCCGAGCGGCTGACCGACAAGGGCGGCGGCCCCACATTCTTTAGCTGCCTGGTACAAGTGGAGAAGAGCGGAGACTGATGACGATTTCTTTTTCGAGGCAGCGCCGACCGGGCAAGCGTGTGCCGATAGCTGCCGCGATTCTGGTATTGAGTCTGGCCATGGCTCCGGCGGGCTGCAAGCCGCACCGGCGGGTAGCCGTGCAGACCGTGGAAGAAGCGCCGGCGCTCGCGAGCGTGGTGGCCACGGCGGACCCGCAGGTCGCGAAGCAGTTGGTCGTCGGATTCTACGGGGTGGAACAAAACTCATGGCGATGGACCGCCGGCCGATTCTCGGTGCTGCTGCGCCCGCCGCGCACGGCTGCGGCGAGCGGCGCTGTCCTGCAACTGAAATTCGCCGTTCCGGACGCGGCGTTCTCGAAGATGAATGGCGTGTCGCTCTCCGCATACGTGAACGGCACGGCCCTGCCACCGGAGAAGTACACGCAGGCGGGCCAATTTATATACAGCCGCGACGTTCCCGCCAGCCTGCTGACAGGCGATGTGGCGCGGGTCGATTTTTCCCTTGACAAGGCCATTCCGGCCAGCGCGGCCGATGGGCGGGAACTGGGCGTGGTGGTGTCGCTGGTGGGCTTCCAGCCCAAGTAAGATTGCCGTCTTACACGTAGTGCTTGAGCATCGGCCAGACCTGGCGCAGCGAAATCTTCGGCTGGCGGCACACCCAGATGGTCAGGTTGTTCTCAAAGGGCATGGCGTTCAGGTCCGTGATATTGCCGGCGGCGCGCACGTCGCGGAAGACTGTGCCGGCAGCTGCGCGGCTGCCTCCAATGACAATCGCCACTTGCGGATCCACTGGGCCGGGACCCCACAAGTAATAGTTGTTGTGTCCGCTGATTGCGTTGGGGAGCCCCAGGCCGGGGCCGTAATAATCGATCGCTCCCGCATCGCCGTAATTGTAGGCGAAGATGACGGCATGAGCTTGATCCTCGGGCAGGAGCCCGTGATACACGGCCGCTACCTGCACCGCCATGTTTCGCCATCCGAACATGTCCGCATAGAATTGCGGCAGCCTGCCCATTACGTGGCGCTCCTCTTTTAGGTTTTCGATACCCAGCCTGGCCGCATAACGAATAAATGTTTCGACCGGCAGCAGCGGCACGGCCATCGGCGCGCTCACCGCCGCAAGGGCTAACATCGCCGCGACCAGCGCGGGCCGCAGCCACCGCCAGGGCCGCCGCGCCAGCGCCTCTTCCAGACAAACGCCGCCCGCGCCCAGTAACATGGGATAGGCGGGCAGCAGGTAATAGCCTTGCCGCCCAGCGCGCACAAAGCCGCGAAGACGATGACATAGGTCCAGCCCAGCGCGCGATATTTCCTGCCGCTCGGGCGCAGGAAAAAGAACCACAAACCGGCTATCCAAACGGGAACTGCCGCGACCGTCAACTCTAACTGCGCCGTGAAGAACTGCCACGGCGTCAGAATAGCGTTCTTATACTTAACCGCATTTTCCAGAAACTCAAGCGTGGGCCATCCGAGCCTGATTTCCCAAATAATGTTGGGCAGAAATATCAGCCCCGCGATCGCGCCGCCCAGCCACAGGTTGCGTTGTGCCAGCGATTTGCGCAGCGGGGTCAGCAGCAGGCCGGCAACGAACCCGAAACCGAAGAAGAGCATGGCGTGCTTGTTCTCCAGTCCCAGACCCGCCACCACTCCGAAGCCCAACCAGTACCTCGCATCGCCAGTGTTCCATGCGCGGATCGCCAGCCACACGCAGCCTGCCCAGAACAGCGGCTCGAAGGCATTGGTGTTCAGAATATGATCGATGCTCATCCAGGCGGGCGTCACGATCACGGCCAAGCCCGCCAGCGCCTGCGCGAATCGCCCGCCGCCCAGCTCCCGCGCGATCATGGCGGTCAACACAACCAGGCCGGCGCCGGCCAGCGCGGGCAGCAGCCGGATGGCGAACAGAGAATCGCCGAGTAGCATGGTCACGCCCGCGTCAGGACCGCGATCAGCGGCGGGAACTCCACATAGCCCCAGGCCAGGTGACGGCTGCAGGCCAGGTAATATAACTCATCCCGAAAAATGCCGTAACCGTGGAACGTGACCAGGTGAAACAGCAGCTTGGCTAGCGCCAGTGCTGCCACGATTCGCCATTCACTCGCGGGCCAGCGCGAACGCATAAATCCCCGAGCCCACGTCCACCACCAGCGCCTCACCGCTCTTCCGAACGGCGGTAATTCCGTCCGCTCCAGTCTGGTATTTGCCGGCTTTCCAAATCGTGCGTCCGGATTCGGACAGCGTCACGGGCGACAGACCCAACTCCGGTATCCGGACCTCCGCCTGGCTGCCCACGGGAATGGTGACTTCCAGTTTCAGCCCATCATCCGAACGGCTCCAGGACGACGCCACCGTGCCGCGAATCGTATCGAGCGACCCCGCGGCCCACTTCAGGTCCCGCACCACCTGCGGCGCGATCACCACACGTTCGAAGCCCGGCTTGGCCTCATCCAGGTTGATGCCCGCCAGCGCGTTATAGAACCACGCGCCGAGGCTCCCGAACATCGGATGATTGTGCGAATTCATGGAAGGTCCCGTCTTATTCTGCCAGAGTTCCCACAGCGTGGTCGCGCCGTTCTCGATCATATAACCCCAGCTCGGATAAGTAGTCTGCGTAGCCAGTTCGTAAGCCAGGTCGGAGTTGCCTGTCTCGGTCAACAGCGGGAACAGGTACTTAGTGCCCAGGATGCCAGTGGTCAAATGCGTGTTGCGCGTGTAGACCAGATCGTCGCGCAGCGCGGCGGACACATCGCCCCGCTTGTCTGCGGGAACCATATTCAGAAACAAGGGCAGCGTCTGCGCGGTCTGCGTTCCGGTTCCGTACAGGCCGGTGGCCGCATTCAGAAACCTGGCATTGAACGCGTTCTTGACCTCGTCCGCCAGCTTACGGTAAGTCTGCACGTCGCCGGACTTACCCAGTATCCCGGCCATGCGCGAAACCAGGTCCGCGCTCCAGTAATAAGAGAAGGTCGAAACCAGGTTACCCGGCGTCTTCTCAATCGGCACCCAATCGCCATAGTAGCTGTAGTCCAGAATGCCATCGCGGCTGCGCGTGCGCAGGTAGTCCGTCCACGCTTTCACGCCGTCGTAATGCTGCTCCAGGATGCGGCGGTCGCCATAATACTGGTACATATACCAGGCCAGCAGCGGATAGGCCAAGCCCCACGCGGGGTCCGCCGGTCGGCTGCCATAGCGGAGCGGCACGGTGTCGGTCACGGTCCCGTCGGCGCCCTGCACATCGTGAATGTCGCGCAGGAAATTGGTGTAAAACGCCGGCATGTCGAAGTTCAGCATGGCCGTTTCGGCATAGAGGTGCGCGTCCGCCATCCAACCCATGCGCTCGTCGCGCTGGTTGCAATCGGTGGGAACACTGTGCAAGTTGTCCTGAATGCCCCAAACTATGTTCCGCTGGATCTGGTTCAGAATCTGCTTCGAGCTGGTGAATCCGCCGGTGGGCCGCACGTCGGAATGCACCACCTTGGCGCGGAGCGTATCAAACCTGGGCGCGCCCGGATAGCCGGTCAGCTCCACATACCGGAAGCCATGGTAAGTAAAGCGCGGCTGGTAGACTTCCAGGCTTCCATCGCCGCGCATAATATAGACGTCGGTGGCTTTGGCCGCGCGCAGGTTCTCGACATTCAAGCTGCCGTCGTCATACAGCAATTCCGCATGGCGGAGCTGCACGCGTGTTCCGCGCGGCCCGCGCACCCGCATCTCGACCACGCCGCTGATGTTCTGGCCCAGATCGTAGATGTAAACGCCGGGATGCGTGGTGGTCAGCTTCACCGGCGCGATGGTATCCGCTACGCGGATCGGCGGCATCATCTGCGCCGACAGCACGCCCTTGGGCCCGTCGATGATGCTGGCGGCTTGCCAATGTGCGTCGTCGAAACCTGGCCGGTCCCAGCCGGGCGTCTCGAGGCGCGCATCGTAGACCTCGCCGTTGTAGACGCTATCCGACTGAATCGGACCGGCCATCGTTTTCCACGACCCGTCCGTAGCCACATCCACCGTTTGGCCGCCTTCCAGTTCGGCGTGGATCTGCATGCGCAGCGCGCGCGATTTGAACCAGCCCTCGCCCAGCATTGCGCCCACCGCATTGGCGCCTGGGCGCAGGCGTTCGGTGACGTCATACACGGCGTAGAGTACGCGCTTGTCGTAAGTGGTCCACGCAGGGTCAAGCACGTGGTCGCCAACTTTGTGGCCATTGATGCGCAGCTCGTAATAACCCAGGCCGGCGACGTAGGCGCGGGCGCGCACCGGGCGGCCCGAAAGCGTGAACTCCTTGCGCATCTGGTTCGCGCCGCCGATCCATTTGCCTTTCCAGTCGGCGTTCTCGAGCAGGCCTGTTTCGAATCGTGCAACGGCGCTGTACGGGCTGGCGCGATCGCCGCTGTCCCAGTAGCGCACCTTCCAGTAATAGGTCTGACCGCTCGAGAGCGGCTTGCCGGCATACGCCGTCTGCACCGACTGGGCGCTCGATACCTTGCCGCTATCCCACTGGTCGCCGGCGGCCGCTTCCGATTTCGATGAAACCAGCACCTGATACGCAGTCTGCCGTTCGCCGCGCGCGGTGTGCTCCAGGACCCATGCGAAACGCGGCTGCGGCACGTCGATTCCCACTGGATCGATCAGGTATTCGCAGCGCAATCCGGACGGCGCGCCGGCCATCGGGCTTTCCTGCGCGGGTAGCAGGGGAACGATGAAAAGACAGAGGGCGGTCCACTTTGCGAGCATCGGATACCTCCTTAAAAGAGTAGTGTATCCGAAATGCGCACGGGCGGCCTACGAGGCCGCCGCAGACTGCGAGCCTGCCCCACTTACCTCTCTAAGCGGAAGGTGACTGCGATGGTGGTGGCCACTTCCACCGGTTCTCCGTTCAGCAATGTCGGATTATAGTGCCATTGCTTGACGGCGTCCATCGCAGCCGCGGCCAACCCGCCATCCACCGACTGATTGATCACGGAGAGTCCCAGCAAATCGCCGCCGGTGGAGATCACCGCGCGCAGCAGCACCGTGCCTTCGATGCCCGCCGCCTCCGCGCCCGGCGGATATACCGGCTTGGTCATGGTCACCAGCTTGGTCCCTTGTACCATCCCGCCCACGCGAATGCGGTGCGGCGTTCCGGTCTCCTGCGGACGCGGAGCTTTGCCCACCACATCCACGGCTTCCGTGACCTGTCCGATTTCCAAAATGATATTCATCCGGGCGGCGGGCAACACAATGGCTTTTTGGAGTTCGGCAAAACCGCGTGCCCGAACTTCCATGGTGTACGATCCCGCGGGCACGGAGAAGCTGTACTCGCCCGCGGCATTTGCGCGCGCGGCTTCCTGATGGTCGGTGTTGTTCTTCAGCAGGATCAGCACGCCCGGCACCACAGCGCCGCTCGCGTCATAAACGGCTCCCGAGAGCGAAGCATCCGGCTGGGATGCCTGCCCATGCAATGCCGCCAGCGGGACAACCACCGCCAGAAGCGCTGCCACGGCTGTCCAACAAACGCGCCGGCTCAACCCGCCGCGGTTCGAGCGCGTATCGAGCAGTGCGCGCACGCGCTGCTCCAGGTCCGAAGTCGCCGCCATGCCGAGCGCCGCCGCGTAAGCACCCGCGTGCGCCACGGATCGCGCCAGCCCCACCAACTGTTCCGCGTAGGCGGCCTGCTCCGTTCCGGCTCGCACCACGGCATCGTCGCAGGAGCGTTCCTGTTCGCGGCGGAACCGCGCCGCCGCCAGCCACGCCAGGGGATGAAACCAGTACAGCGCCACTGCGACGCGCGCCATCAGCCAGAGCAGCGGATCTCTGCGCCGCGCATGCGTCAATTCGTGCAGCAGGACAATGCTGCGCCGCTCGGCGTCCCAATCCTCGGAGGTCTCCGGCAGCACCACGGACGCCGCGAAAACGCCTCCGGTCAGCGGCACGTCGGTTTCGCTGCTGCGCCGCAACTTGACGATACGACGCAGTCCGATGCGCTGGCCGGCTGCGTCGCGCGCCGCGATCCATTCCGGAGCACGCACTTCGCGCGCCCGCCGCAGCGACAGCGCCAGCCGCACGTGGCCCACGACGATGCGCGCCAGCATGGTCGCCACGCCCGCCAGCCAAATCGCGATGGGCCACGAGATGGCCCGTACAGGGCGCACTGGACGCACCGGCCGCACGTCCAC
>DATKFU010000130.1:0-12519 GCA_035511215.1 Bryobacteraceae bacterium
GGGGAGGAGGACGGCGCCAGTGCGGTGGACGACGTCCAAAAAACGCTCGACCTGATCGCCACCGTTTCTAAGTCAGCCGCCTCCTAAGCCCCCAGTCCACTCTCGGAACGGCCAGTCCCAAAACCGGACACTTTCACATTCCTCGCCGCCCACCCCTAACCTTTTTCCCCCAAAGGAGTCATAACCTTACCGCCCTCGGATCGATTGGCAGGCGCCGTGCCTTTCTCTCCGTGGAAGCAAACATGGATGTACCGAGAAAAGACGCAGCCAAGAAACGCCTGATCAAGCGCATAATCATCGGGCTAGTCATACTTGCCGCCCTTACGCCCGTGGGCTACTGGGTCGGAATTCCGTTTATCTCCAAGGGGCACCTGAAGGCCGCCGCGCCGGGCGTGGAACTTTCCACCCTATGGCCCGACACGGTCAAACGCGGTCCCATGGTCCTCGAAGTTCGCGGCCTTGGCACGCTGGTCCCGGAAGATACCTTGCTGATCCCGGCCCAAACCGACGGGCGCATTGACAAGATCCTCATCAAGCCCGGCACGCCGGTGCATGCGGACAGCGTCATCCTGGTTATGAGCAATCAGGAGTTGCAGACCGCCCTGCTGGATGCCGAATATACTCTGAAAGCTGCGCAAGCCGCTTATACGGACTTGCGGGTGACCCTGGAAAAGCAAGGACTGGACCTGAAGGCCAACGCCGCGCAAGTGTCCGCCGATTACCATTCCGCGCAGCTCAAAGCCGAGCGCGACGACGCCCTGGTGAAAGAGGGCCTGGTAGCCCAGGTGGATGCCAAGATTTCCGACGTCACCGCGCAGGAGCTATCCACGCGCAACGGGATTGAGGAAAAGCGCCTGAGCATCAACCAGGAGTCGGTGGAGGCCCAGTTGGCGGCCCAGAAAGTCAAGGTCGACCAGCTTGAGGGCGAGTACAAACTCAAACAACAGCAGGTGGAAGAGCTCAGAGTTCGCGCCGGAGCAGAGGGCATGCTGCAAGCGCTGCCGGTTCCAGTCGAAGAAGGGCAGAAAGTGATGGCTGGAACGGCGCTGGGCAAGGTTGCACAACCCTCGCACCTGAAAGCCGAACTGAAGATCGCGGAGACCCAGGCCAAGGACGTCACCATCGGACAACCGGCCGTCATCGACACGCGCAATGGCCTGGTGAAGGGCAGCGTTTCGCGCATCGATCCCGCCGTTTTGAACGGAACGGTGACCGTGGATTGCAGGCTGGAAGGTCCGCTGCCGGCGGGCGCCCGTCCGGACTTGAGCGTGGATGGAACCATCGAGCTGATGCGGCTCGACGACGTGGTCTACATGGGCCGGCCCGTATTCGGACAGGCGGACAGCAAAGTCAGCCTGTTCAAGATCGAGCCGGAGGGCAAGTACGCCAATCGCGTGCAGGTCGAGTTGGGCCGCGCTTCGGTGAATACCATCGAAGTGAAAAAGGGACTGAATGTGGGCGACCGGGTGATCTTGTCGGATATGTCGGCTTGGGACGCTTACGAGCGAATAAAGTTGAACTAAATTCGGGAACGAAACGTATTGGAGATGAAATGGGCACTAACGGAAAAGAATCGCTGATTGTCTTGGACGGGGTGACTAAGGTGTTCGTGACCGACGAGGTTGAGACCCACGCCCTGTCCGGGATACAACTGGATCTGAAGAAGGGCGAGTACCTTTCGATTGCCGGCCCGTCGGGCTGCGGCAAGTCGACCTTACTGGCTATTCTGGGCCTGCTGGACACACCGAGCGATGGCACCTATACCTTGAATAGCCGGCCGGTCAGCGGGCTGAAGCTCTCGGAGCGCGCGCGCATTCGCAACCGGGAGATCGGTTTCATCTTCCAGGCGTTCAACCTCATTGGCGATCTGACGGTGTATGAGAACGTGGAGCTGCCGTTGACCTATCGCGGGATGGGGTCGGCCGAACGCAAGAAGCGTGTCCAGGAGGCGCTCGAGCGGGTGGGTATGTCGCATCGCATGAAGCACTATCCTTCGCAACTCTCGGGCGGTCAACAGCAGCGTGTCGCGGTGGCGCGTGCGCTGGGCGGCGATCCGGTGATCCTGCTGGCGGATGAGCCGACTGGAAACCTGGATTCGGCCAACGGCGAAGCGGTCATGAATTTGCTAAAGGACCTGCACCGCAATGGCGCCACCATCTGCATGGTGACGCACGATCCGCGGTACGCGCAGTTCGCGGACCGCACCATCCGCATGTTTGACGGCCGTATCGTTGAGGAAAGCGTCGAAGCGGTGCACAACTAAGGCACATAGGAGGGAGAATGCTACTCGCGGGCGCCCTGTTGGCGCTGGCAGGTGTAGTCAGCCTGCCGGCAACCGGAAACTTCCATCAAGAGTCCAGCCGGATTTATCCTCTTTCGGCGCGTGGACGAGTGTCGCTCCAAAACATCAACGGCGATGTGCACATCCGCGCCTGGGACCGCAATGAAGTGCGCATCGCAGCCGTCAAAACCGCCACCAGCAAGGGCCTGCTGAACGAAGCCCGAGTCACCGTCGATTCGAGCGCCGATGCGATCAGCATCCGCACCAGGTTTGGCGATGGCTCCACTACCAACCCCGGCACCGTGGAGTATACCGTGATGGTGCCGCGGCATGCGCGCCTCAGCGAAATCAAGGCGATTAACGGCGCGGTGGATATCGAAGGCGTCAGCGGCGGTATCAACGCGTCGTCGGTGAATGGACCGGTACGCGCGGAAAAGATTGCCGGAGACGTCCGGCTTTCCACTGTAAACGGAAAGCTGGAAGCCACCTTCGAGCGTTTGAGCGACGCCAAGATGATCTCCATGAATTCCGTAAACGGGCCGATTTCGCTCTCTATCCCTTACGATGCGGGCGCTGAGTTCAATGCGCGCAATGTCACCGGCGGCATCGACAACGACTTCGGCATTCCGGTGAGCCAGGACCACTCCGCCGGTAGCCAGTTGCACGGCGTGCTGAAGGGCGGCGGAACTTACATCAATTTGAAGAATGTCAACGGCACGATCTGCATCATGCCGATGTCCCACGGCCGCCGCGTCAAGTTCACGTAGGGCCTAGTGGGGCAGGCTCGCAGCCTGCGGCGGCCTCGCAGGCCGCCAACGCGCAGCGCGTCTTTTAAGGGAGGTGCACCGATGAACCGCCGCCAACTGTTGCTCGGCTTGGCCGCCGCCGGACTCGATTTGAACGCCCAGGAGCCGTCGCCCGGCTCGCTCTATATCCCCAAGCCGCACCTCGTCGAAGACCGCAAATTTCTCCAGGACTTCATGGACGAATTCGCCTTCGCCGATCTGGTCACCGCCAGCCCCGGTATCCGCATCACGCACATCCCGACCTTCATCGATCGCACCGCGCCCTACGGCACCGTCTTCGGACACATTTCGCGCCAGAACCTCCAGAGCAAGTGTTTCGACGGCCAGCAATCCGCCGTAATCGTGTTCCGCGGCCCGCATAGTTACATCTCACCCACCTGGTACACCAAGCCGGAAGCCGTTCCCACGTGGAACTTCGCTGTGGTTCACGCCACCGGCCGGCTCAAGCCCATCGCGGATACGAAAGCGCTGCACGACTTGCTTGCCCGGCTCATCGCCAAGTTTGAGGGCCCCGACTCCGTCTACAACTTCGCCAAGCTGCCTGAGAGCTACACCAATGGCCTGATCGGCGGCATCATCGGCTTTGAGATGCAGATCGAACTCCTGGAGGGCAAGTTCAAACTGGGCCAGGAACGCAGCGACGCCGATAAACAAGCCATCCTGAAAAACCTGCAATCCGCCAAATCCGCGCGCTCGATCTCCGACTTCACCGCGGAATTCTACAAGCGCGGCTGATCGCCGAGCAGGCATCAGCCTGTCAATCGGCCCCCGCCAGCACGGCCACAAACCAGCGGCCGGCATGCACGACGCGCGCGCCGCCGAGTTCCGCGATCAGTTGTGCCGGCATGAAGTAGCGTTTATAAACCGTGTGCCGGGAACCATCCAGCAGCACGCGTTCCTGCACCTCTTCCGGCTGCACGTCGTCCCGCCATGCCGCGTCGATGATCAGCACCCGCTCCGCCACCCGCCGCGCCTCCGTCAGAAACCGCGCGCGCATTCCGGCGTCCAGATGCCCGTAGAAGTGGGCCGCCATCAGACACTCGAAAGCCCCCGCGCCAAAGGGCAGCCGCAGCGCATCGCCCTGCAGCACGCGTCCGCCGGTAACCCGCCCGCGCGCGATACGTAGCATCGCAGGGCTCTGATCCAGCCCGGCGACACAGCCTGCCAAATGCTGCGTGAGGAAGCCTGTGCCGCACGCCGCATCCAGCACCAGCCGCATGGGCAGCGCCCGCAGGCAGACCAGCAACGCCTCCAGTTCCGCTTGCCACCCCGGCCGGACCCGCGCCGCAAACAAACCCGTGCCCCGATACCAGTCGTCGTATTCCGGCGCCCGGCGGTCGTAGTAGATCCGCTCCGCCTCCGTCATCTTTCTCTATCTTGCGCTATCCCGCCCGCCAGGTGCGCCTGGAGGTACCATCGGGTGTGGCCTTCATATAAGGAGACCTTTATGTCAGATTTGAGCCACGACTTTGATTTCATCGTGATCGGCTCCGGCTTCGGCGGCAGCGTGACCGCGCATCGCCTGACTGAGAAAGGCTACCGCGTGGCGGTAATCGAAATGGGGCGCCGCTGGACGCCCGCGAACCTGCCCTCCACCAACTGGCTGATCTGGCGTTGGTTCTGGCGCCCGCGCCTGGCCCTCCGCGGCTTCTTCAACATCGAGTACTTCAAGCATGTCACGATCCTGCACGGCTGTGCCGTGGGCGGCGGATCCATCACCTATGCGAACACCATGCTGGTTCCGCAGAATTCCGTGTGGGACAGCGGCTCGTGGGCCGGCCTGGCCGACTGGAAAAGCCAGATGCCGCGCCACTATGACACGGCCTTGCGCATGCTCGGCGTCGTCGAGAACCGTATTCTCGGCCCGGCGGACCACTTCTTGAAACAGGCAGCCGACGCCGCCGGGGTGGGCCACACCTTCTACCGCACCAGCGTGGCGGTCTTCGAGCCGCCCGAAGGAGAAGCCGGCGGCAAGACTTATCCCGATCCGTATTTCGCGGGCGATGGTCCCGCGCGCTGTACGTGCATTGCTTGCGGCGGCTGCATGGTGGGATGCCGCTACAATGCCAAGAACAGCCTCGACAAGAACTACCTTTATCTTGCGGAAAAGCACGGCGCGCAAATCTTCGACGAGACCAAGGTCGTGGACGTGAAGCCGCTCTGCGGCGCCGCGGACGGCAGCGCGGGGTACGAAGTGCGCACCGAGAATTCCATCTCGCTCCTGGCCAGGCATCCCCGGCGTTTCACTTGCCGCGGAGTGGTCTTTGCCGCTTCGGCGCTGGGCAGCATGGACCTGCTCTTCCGCCTGAAATTGAAAGGCTCGCTCCCGGCCCTCAGCAATCAGCTCGGCAATCGTGTGCGCACCAACGCCGAATCGTTGATCGGCGTGCGCGTCCCCGGCAGCCGCGAGGATTTTTCCAAAGGCATCGCCATCGGATCGGGCATCTACCTGGACGATTACACGCACATCGAAGCGGTGCGCTACCCCGCGGGTTCCGACGCCATGGGTCCGTTGGCCACGCTGCTTACCGGCGGCCGGCCGGGCCACACGCGCATCCTGTCCTGGCTCGGCACGCTTTTCGGTTCGCTGCTGCGGCATCCCATCCGCACGGCGCGCGCGTTGCACCCCTTTGGCTGGGCCCGCGAGTCGATCATTTTTCTGTGCATGCAGACCCTGGACGGCCACATCGACATGCGCTTGCGCCGCCGCTGGTTCTACCCGTTCAAGAAGATCCTGGTGAGCCAGGGTAAGAAGGTCCCCACCTTTATCCCGCAGGCCAACGAGTTTGCGAGCAAGGCCGCCCAACTGATCGGCGGTACGCCCATGAGTATGGTGACCGAGATCCTCTTCAACGTCCCTGGCACTGCGCACATTCTGGGCGGCTGCCCCATGGCCGGCTCTTCCGCCGATGGCGTCGTCGACCACCGCAATCGCGTCTTCGGCTATAAGAACATGTACATCTGCGATGGCTCCGTGCTGGCGGCCAACTTGGGCGTCAACCCGAGCCTGACAATCTGCGCCGTGACCGAGCGGGCTATGACTTACATTCCGGCCGCGGCGGAGACGGCTTGGAACGATGAGCCCGGCAATGATACCGCGCGGCCGGGCACGCCTTACTTCTTGCGCGACGCCGGCGGCACCATTCCGTTAGCCCGGTAATAGGCGACCAACAGTCCATAATGTTCGCCGGCGTGCTCGATAACCGAAATCCACGGCTCCACGGACCGGTGAAAACTCTCCGCCGGCAGGGACTTCAAAGTGGCCGTGGCATCCGCGATGGACTTCTCAAGCAGCGCCACCGCCGCTTCCTTGGTCTTGTAATTCGCCGGATCGAGCTCGTCCCACTTGACCTTTTCGCCCCGGCCGGCTTTGGCCGCATAAACGTTGCCGGAGGCGATGTGCACGATTACGGCGCCGAACGAGCGCATCTCCGGACGCAGTTTGTAATCGTATTTGTCCCCCGGAAAGTCCTTGGCCATATCCAGTACCTGGCGGTTGATATAAGCGAAAGCTCCGGCGAGTTCTTCGGCCGGCGTTTGCGGCTGTTCGGCCCAGAGTCCCGCGGCCAGAGCCGCCACTGCGCCAATCCTAATGTAACCTGCTAATCTAAGCATAGTGGTTACAGCGTATCACGGCCCCGGTAACCTGTCCAAAATCATTGACCGGTTACATGTAAAATTTATCGGCGGGCGGCTCTGCCTGGACTTCGTAAACACGGTGGGCGGACGCGATCCGGCAGGCGCCGTGATCCGGGACAAAATCGCCGCTTACGAAGACCTGCTGGCGTGGAGCGTGCTGGCCGGAACCATGAACCGCCGGGGTGAAGGCATCCTGGCCATTTTGGCCGCGCGCCGGACCCCCGAGGCGGCGAACGTTCTGGCGCGAGCCATTCAACTGCGCGAAGGGCTTTACCGGCTCTTCAAAAGTGCGATCGAAGGCTGGCGGACGCCGGCAGCCGACGCGGAGATATTGCGCGATGAACTCAGCATCGCCAGAGCGCACCAGCGCCTGAGCGCCCAAGCCGGCCGCTTTGTCTGGACCTTTCCGAAACGGCTAACCGCGCTCGACGGCATCCTATGGCCTTTGCCGCTATCGGCCGCCGAACTGCTCACCTCCGGCGATTTGCCCAGTCTCGGCCAATGCCGCGGCGGAGACTGCGGATGGCTTTTCCTGGATACCAGCCGCAACCACCGCCGCCAGTGGTGCGATATGCAGGATTGCGGCAACCGGGCGAAAGTGCAGCGATTCAGGCAGAAGCTGCGCGCCCGGTCGTGACCGGCGATCAATCCGCGCGGCGAATGCCCAGTTCGTCCAGGTGCACCAGCAGGTCCAGTGGGTCCTGATAAACCCGATAGGCCCCGGCCCTCTCCAATTCTTCCTGGCCATAGCCGCCGGAAAGCAGTCCCACGCCGAGCGCCCGGGCGCGCTGCGCGGCCAGCAGATCCCAGATGCTGTCCCCGACCACGATCGAGTCGTGAATGGACACACCCAGCCGGTCGGCCGCGGCCAGAAACAGGTCCGGATCCGGCTTCGCGTGGCGCACCTGGTCGCGCGTCACAACCGGAACCTCGGGCCCCACGTTCAGCGCTTTCAGTGAGGGGTTGGCGCTCTCCGGCCTCCCGCTGGTGGCGATGGCATAGGGGACCTGCGTCAGCGAAAGGTGCGCCAGCAGTTGTTCGGCGCCGGGAAGCGGCCGCACCTGCGACCCCAGCCTGGCATACGCCGCGGCGTGGTATTGTTGCAGCCGTTCCGCCTCTTCACCGCTGATCTTGCGCCCCGTCTCGCGCAGCAGCGCATTCACGAACAAGCCGCCGCTCATGCCAATGCGCCGGTGAATCCGCCACACGGCCAGACGGATGCCGCCCTGCTCCAGCGCCTCCCGCCACGCCAGCACTTGCTGGTAAACGCTGTCGATCAAAGTGCCGTCGAGGTCGAACAGGAACGCCGCGCCCATTTGAAGATCGCACTCCAGGTGTTGTACACTAATATCTTAGTCCACTAGCTCCGACGCATTCAGTGTGTCCAGGCGCGAAATTCAGAGGTTATCCATGCACGCAATCATTGAGACCGGCGGAAAACAGTACCGGGTCGCCCCTGGCGACGTCGTCCGGGTGGAAAAACTGGAAGGCGAAGTCGGTTCCGAAATCGATCTGCCCCTGCGCGCGGTATTCAGGGAAGAGGGCCAACTGGTCGTCGGCCCGGATCTGGGGCAGGCTACTGTGAAAGGCACCATCGTCGGCAATGGCCGGGGAAAAAAAGTGCTGGTCTTCAAGTTCAAGCGCAAGAAACAGTACAAGCGCACGATAGGGCATCGCCAGGACTTCACGGAAGTGAAGGTGGGCGACATTCTGGTTTAGGGTGAAGTATGGCGCATAAAAAAGGTTTAGGCAGTTCCAAGAACGGGCGCGACTCCAACGCGCAGCGGTTGGGCGTGAAACGCTTCGGCGGGGAATTGGTGCCGGGCGGGTCGATCATTGTCAGGCAGCGCGGCACCCCCATCAAGCCCGGCGAGAACGTCGGCTGGGGCAAGGACGACACGCTCTTCGCCAAGGTGACGGGCGTCGTTGAGTTTCGCGACCGCGGCCGCCAGGGCAAATTCGTCAGCATCAAGGCAGTCGCCTAGATTAGCCGCGACCATAACTCAGCCGCGGCCATTACGGAGCGGTTGCCGTGTTCCCCCGATGTTTATAGATGAAGCTCGCATCCTGGTGAAGGCCGGGGATGGCGGCAACGGTTGCCTCGCCTTTCGCCGCGAGAAGTATGTTCCGCGCGGCGGTCCCAGCGGCGGCGATGGCGGCCGCGGCGGCGATATCTTCCTGGTTTCCACCGAGCATCAAAACACGCTGATCCAATTCCGTTTTAATCCCGAGCACAAGGCGCAGCGCGGCCGGCATGGTGAGGGCAGCGATTGCACCGGCGCCGAAGGCTACTCGATCGACCTCAAGGTGCCCGTCGGAACGGTGGTTTACGACGACGCCACCGGCGAGCAGTTGCACGATTTCACGACCTCCGGCGAGCGTTTCCTGGTAGCCCGCGGCGGCCGCGGCGGCAAGGGTAACGCGCGGTTTGCCACTTCCACGCACCAGGCGCCCACCGAGCATGAGCCCGGTAAGCCCGGCCAGGAACGCCGCCTGCGCCTGGAGCTCAAGCTATTGGCCGACGTGGGTCTGGTCGGATTCCCCAACGCCGGCAAGTCCACCCTCATCTCCCGCATTTCCGCTGCGCACCCCAAGATCGCCGACTATCCTTTCACCACGCTCGAGCCGCAATTGGGCGTCGTCTCCTTCGACGATTACCGCAGCTTCGTGGTGGCCGATATTCCCGGCCTGATCGAAGGCGCGCACCTGGGGCACGGCCTGGGCACGCAGTTTTTGCGTCACATCGAGCGCACGCGCCTGCTCGCCCACCTGGTGGACGTGTCGGAGTCGAGCGGCCGCGAACCCGCGCATGATTTCGAAACGGTGATGGCGGAATTGGCCAGCTTCAGCGAAGACCTGGCCGCCAAGCCCATGATCGTAGTGGCTACTAAGATGGACGCCGCGCAGGACCCCGCACGCGTGGAGTCGTTGCGTCAGATCGCAGCCCAGCGCGGCTTGGAGTTCTTTGAGATATCCAGTGTCACCGGACAAGGTCTCAACGAGCTGCGTTATGCGATGGCGGAGAAAGTGTTGGTCCCGATAAATAACCCCGATGCTGACGGGGCATGAAATCCATGGCAAAGCCCTGTTTCACTTTCCTGCTGCTCGCCGCCGGCGCATTCGCCCAGGCGCCCAAACTGCGGCTCGGCGACGACGTCCAGCCGGTACGCTACCGCGCGGAACTCACTGTCGATCCACAACTGGACACTTTCACCGGGAAAATTGAAATCGACCTGGAGGTGCGCAAGCCCGCCGCGATCGTTTGGTTGAATGCTCACGATCTCACCATTGACTCCGCCCAACTGTCCGCAGGCGGGCGCACCGAGGACGCCAAGGTTCAAACCAGCGGCGACGAATTCGCCGGATTCGCGGCCACCTCGGCGATCCCCACCGGCCCCGCGCAACTCCGCATCGAGTATCGCGGCGCCATTAGCAAGACCGGCGGCGACGGGCTGTTTAGGGAGCGGGATGGCGGCGAGTGGTACGTTTACTCGCAGTTCGAATCGATTGAAGCGCGCCGGGCCTTCCCCTGCTTCGACGAGCCCGGTTTCAAGACGCCCTGGCAGCTGACCCTGCATGTAAACAAGTCCGATGCCGCAGTCTCCAATACTCCCGTGCAATCGGAGACCGATGAGCCGGGCGGCCGCAAGAAGGTGGTGTTCACCGAAACCAAGCCCGTGCCCAGTTACCTGGTGGCGTTAGGGGTGGGACCGTTCGATTTCGTCGAAGCGGGCAAGGTCGGACAGAACCGCACGCCGCTGCGCATGATTACTCCCAAAGGCAAAGCCGCGCAGGCCAGGTATGCGGCGGAGGTGACCGGGCCGCTGCTTGCCGCACTGGAAGACTATTTCGGCGTGCCGTACCCCTATGAAAAGCTCGACATCCTGTCCGTGCCCCTCTTTGGCGGCGCGATGGAGAATGTCGGGCTGATTACCTGCGTGCAGAGTGTCATGCTGCGCGACCCGGCGCAGGACAGCATCAGCCGCCAGCGCGAATATGCGCTGATCATCGCCCACGAGATGGCCCACCAGTGGTTCGGCGACCTGGTGACTACCGCGTGGTGGAACGACATCTGGCTCAACGAAGCGTTCGCCTCCTGGATGGATTCGAAGATCATCCGCCACTGGAAGCCGGAGTGGAACACCGTCGTCGACGAGCAGGACACACGCCTGGGCGCCATGGGCGGCGACGGGCTTGTCTCCGCGCGGAAGATCCGCCAGCCCATCGAAAGTATCGACGACATCGCGAACGCCTTTGACGGCATCACCTACAGCAAGGGCGAGGCGGTCATCGGCATGTTCGAGAACTGGATGGGCGAAGACGCCTTTCGGCGCGGCGTGCAGCGATACATTCGCCAATACGCCTGGCGGAACGCGACGGCCGGCGACTTTCTGGATGCGCTCTCCTCGGCGGGCAGCCAGCCGGTGGGGCGCGCGTTCTCCACGTTTCTGGATCAGGCGGGCGTGCCCCTGGTGTCAGTCGGCCTGCACTGTGGTGCTGCGGGCGGGGCCACCCTGCATCTCACCCAGAAGCGCGCGCTGCCTTTAGGATCGCCGGGTTCCACGCAGCAAATCTGGCAGGTTCCGGTATGCGTACGCTACGGCGATGGCAGCGCCACACATCGCGCGTGTACCCTGCTCACCGAAGCGTCCATGGACTGGAAACTGGCCGAGGCCGGAACCTGCCCCGCATGGGTGGAAGCCAATGCCGATGGGAAGGGCTATTACCGCACGCGCTACGAAGGCGATCTGCTGGACAAACTGCTCGCCGGCGGCGGGGCGCATCTCTCTCCGGCGGAACGTGTCGCGGCGCTTGGAGATGTGGACGCGCTTACCGGAATGGGTGAAATCAAGAGCGCGGATGCGCTCGCGTTGGCGCTGGCGTCCGCGGGCGATCCGGTGCGCCAGGTAGTGGAGTCGGCGGCCGGCATCGTCGGGGGCATACACGACAACATGCTTCCCACGGAACTGCGGCCGAATTACGCCAGATTGGTTGACCGGGCGTTCGGCGCGCGGGCGCGCGAACTGGGCTGGAAGGCGAAAGCCGGCGAAGACGCCGACACGCGCCTGTTGCGATCCTCGATCGTGCCGCTAGTAGCGCTCTGGGGCGTGGATGGGTCGCTGGCTGCCGAGGCTCGGCAACTCGCCCAGCAGTGGCTCGCGGACCCTATCGCCATCGATCCGGAGATCGCCGGTCCGCTGCTTACTGTGGCGGCGCGCACCGGCGGCGAAGCCTTCTTCAAACAACTGTCGGCCGCTTTGTCCCACACTGAAGACCGCCACCAGCGGGACCTGATTTTGGGCGCGATGGGATCTTTCAGCGATCCGCACATCGCGCGAGCGGCTATGGAACTGGCGCTCAAGCCCGAATTCGACCTACGGGAAGCCAACGCCTTGCTGGTCGGACCCCTTGGCGCGCGCGAGACCAAAGCTCTTCCCTTCGAGTTCGTGAAGGCCAACTATGACGCCCTGGTCGCCAGGATACCCGCAGGAACGGCATTTGGGTTCGGCGAGTTTTTGCCATTTGTGGGGAGTGACTTCTGGGTAGTGTCCCAAGAGCGGGTTGATTTGCAGATTGCAATAATCGCCTCCGGTTTTACGTCCCAAGCACTTTAACCTTGGATCGGAGGAAGTAGTCAATATCCTCCAGCGCCGTTAGCAGGCTTGTCATGGTAGTGCTGGCCGAAACCCTGAAAACCTCCTGCGTGGTGGGCCACCCAAGGTCAACCCATGCGCTACGCATTAGTTCCCGCGTACGCTCAAAAGCAACCGATTCTGCAAAAAGGCCCCCCTC
>DATKFU010000131.1:0-38153 GCA_035511215.1 Bryobacteraceae bacterium
GGGAGCATTTCGAGTGGGTCGTTTCGCGTGCGGTCCGGTACTCGGATATTTCAACTGCCCTAAAGAAGCTGGGGCGAAATGCCGAACTCTTGACTGGGGAGGTTCGGGCTGCGGACCTCGGTGGGTTCGAATGGCGGGAACCGACCCAGCTTCCTTGGGGCGAACGGCGCTATCTGTGGATTGGATGCAACTTGGTGGTTCGTGAAAGCGACTGATGTTTCACGTGAAGCAGAACACGCCAACTGTTTCACGTGAAACAGGGTATCCCCAATTGGGCAATGTTCCGGCGCGGACCAATCGTGGTAGCATGGCCGCTTGGGCAAGATCCTCGCCATCACAAATCAAAAGGGCGGTGTCGGAAAGACGACGACGGCCATCAATGTAGCGGCTGCCTTGGCCGCCAATGACCTCCGTGTTCTGGTCATCGACTCCGACCCTCAGGGTAACGCCACCACCGGCTTGGGCGTTGCGAAGGACCCCGACCGACCGAGCTTGTACCACGTGCTATTGGGCGGAGCAGAGATCATGGATGCCATCGTCCATACAGGATTCGAGGGGCTGGACCTGGTCCCGGGCGACAAGAACCTGGTAGGCGCGAATCTCGAGCTCGTGGATACACCGCGCCGCGAATTCCGGCTCCAAGACAAAATACGTCCCGCCCGCGCCCAATACGACTTCATCCTGATCGACTGTCCGCCGGCGCTCGATCTGCTGACTCTAAACGCCCTGATAGCCGCCGATTCAGTCCTCGTTCCCATCCAGTGCGAGTTCTTCGCCCTGGAGGGAATCTCCGAGCTGATGGACACCATCCAGCACATTCGCGATTCATTCGAGCACCACCTGGAAATTGAGGGTATTCTGCTGACTATGTTCGACGACCGCACCAACCTGACTCGCCAGGTAGCCAACGACCTCAGAGATTTCTTCCGCGACCAAGTCTTCCAAACCGTCATTCCGCGCAGCATTCGTCTGGCTGAAGCGCCCAGCCATGGCCAGACCATCCTGGCTTACGATGTGCGATCACGCGGCGCGGAGAGCTACATCCGCCTCGCCAAGGAGATCCTGGAGAATGAACAAAAACGTGGACAATCCGCGCAGGGCGCTCGGTAAGGGGCTAAGCGCGCTGCTGCCGACCCGGCCCACGGCCCAGCCTCCTGTCGAACCTAGTCATCTCGGCGAAGAGGTCGCACAAATCCCAGTCGAGCTCATCGAACCCAATCCATTGCAGCCCCGGCGCCTCTTCCAGTCGGATCGCATTGAGGAACTGGCGCAGTCCATTCGCGCCAATGGCATCATTCAACCGCTTGTCGTCCGGCGGCGGGCGGAGCGGTACCAGTTGGTTGCCGGAGAACGACGCTGGCGGGCCGCCAAGATCGCCGGAGTGGAAAGGGTGCCGGTCGTCGTCAAAGAGATCCCCGATGAAAAATTGCTGGAAATCACCCTCATCGAGAACATCCAGCGGGAGGATCTGAACGCCATCGAAACCGCACAGGCCTTCGACCGCTTATGCCGCGAATTGCATCTAAACCACGACGAAGTGGGCCGTCGCACCGGCAAGGATCGATCCACGATCTCCAACCTGATACGCCTCTTGCAGCTCCCGCCCGATCTACAACAACTGATCGCCGAGAGGCGCCTGTCGATCGGTCACGCGCGCTGCCTGCTAACTTTGCCCACCCCGGAGCTGCAAAGGGAAGTGGCAGAGAAATCGGTAGCACAAGGGTGGTCGGTTCGGCAGGTCGAGCGGCTGACCCAGAAAATGATGGAAGACCGCAAGCCGAAGGCGGTCGATGAGGTCCAATCCGATCCCAACGTCAAAGCCGCCATTTCCGAACTCGAGAGGGTGCTCGGTACCAAGGTTCGAATTATCGAGCGCGCCCGCCAAAAAGGCCGCATTGAAATCGAGTACTACTCCGCGGAAGACCTGGATCGTATCTACTCCGCTATTGTTGGGGATCCAAGCTAGTTAACTATTTTAGAATCTTTAATATAGAAGCAAGCTCAGTGCGGATGCGGGTGAGCGGATCGGGCCGGAACAGATCCCCCTGCTTATGTTCCAGCATTTGGGGCCTGCTCACCTTCGAGTCGTTAAGAAGGGATTGGCGCGCGCCTTCGATGGTGTAGCGCTTTTCGTACAACAAATGCTTGATTTTGAGTAAAAGTTCGACGTCCTTGCGCCGGTACAAGCGGTGGCCGGTTCCCGACTTCTTCGGGGCCAGCCTCGGAAATTCGGTCTCCCAATAACGCAGGACATACGGTTCGACAGCCAGCAGGCCGGCCACTTCGCCGATTCTAAAGTACAACTTGTCCGGTATCTCGGGCGTCTCACTGGGTACTTCCGGATCTGTCATCAGCCTTCCGTCATCCTACCCTACTGCGCCCGGATTGTCACGACCGTGGCGAAGCAGGACCTTCCGATCACAGCGCCGCCAACACCTCCCTGTACAAGAACCTCGCACCCTCGACACCGTCCCACTCTCCGTCCTCGTATTCCAGCGCGAACGTGCCCTCGAAACCGGAGTCGGTCATGATCTTGACCGAACGGCGCACGTCGTTGTGCTTCCACCGGTTCCAATACTTGGCGTGCACGTTGGTGTGGGCGTAGGGCGCCAGCGCCTTCAGCCCGTGATACATCAGGTATTCGTGCTCCCAGTTACAGAAGTCCGGCGAGGCCTCGCAGAAGGGATTATTCACCTCGTCGACGATAATGCGGATGTTGATGGGATTGGCGGTGAGGCCCCAGTGGTTTTCCAGAGTGACTTTGACTTGGCGCCTACCGCCATAGTCCGCCATCTCCTTAAAGGATTCGATGCAATTGCCCAGGTACATGGCCTGTTCGTCGGCCTTCGGGTAGTCGGCGGTGGCCACCGCGGCCGGAATGATGCGCGGTCCGCCGCTGTTCACGCGCATCGATTTGGCGCCAAGCCTGGCTGCGCCGTCCAGCCACTTCTTAGCCACGGCGACCCCGGCCTTCCGCTTATCAGCGTCCGGGTCGCAAATATCGCGGGGTGCATTATTGGAAATGTGCTGGCACGCGGTGCCGGTAGCCGCCATGGTATTGGCCATCTTATCCAGCCAGCGTTTCCCCGACGCGCTGGATGGGTCGAACTCCTCGGTCACGCGCGTGGCGGCGCCTACCAGCAGCGGAACCGAGACGAACATAGAGTCGTCGGACACGTCGCCGAATAGGCCCGAGAAGAGGTCCATTCGGGTAACGCCAGGGAAGGTGTCCTTAGTGAACCGGGGGAAATCGAGCATGGTAATCTCGCCGTACTTCCTTTTCAAGTCCTGCGCTTGCGCATTGCGGGTGAAACCAGTCCGGCTCTTGAAGAGGTAGCGAATAGGCCAGGTGTTGGAAGCGATTCGCGCCAGCTTCTCCCTTTCGGAAAGCGTAGCGGCTGATGTCGCGGTAGCCGCGAGCCCCAAGGCCGCCGCGCCCCCTAGAAACGTCCGCCGGTCAAACCCGGCTCTGTCTTTGCGATCGGGCATTTCCATAGTGTAATGCTGGGGCGGCCGGATCGCGTCTTGCGGCTATTGGCGCGCCGATCTGGCGGTGGGATGCAGCTACTTGGCCGTCACCCTCAGTATGACCACCCCGTGCATCGGGACGTTGTCTGTATACCGGTCGCGGTTGACCGTTACCGCCGCATGCTTCCAAAGATCGCGGACCTGCAGCCTCTTGCCCGCGACACCCAGCGAATCCCAACTCGCTCCGATCTCGGCGGGCTGATCGCCGCGGTTGAACATGCCCACCACGATGTCGCCGCCCTTCAGCGGGCGCATGAAGACCACCGTGTTCCCCTCCTGGCTGACGCGATGCAGCGGCAGCCCGGCGCGGTCCTGGTCGATCGCGATCACATCGGTATTCATCAGAATCGACTTGGTGTCGTCGGTCATATCCCGCAGATCGTTGCCGGCCAGCAGCGGCGCGCGCAGGAGGCACCATAGCGAGAAATGCGTCTTGTATTCGTCCGTCGTCATGTGGCCGTTGCCGACCTCGAGCATGTCCGGATCGTTCCAATGTCCCACGGTGGCGCTCTGCGCAATGTCGTACTGCGTCAGTGCTGGAGGCCCGGGCTCGCCCTGTTTGTGGATCCCGCCTGGGACGGCCGTACCGAAGCCGATGCGATCCAGCGATTGCCAGCTATCGTTGATGTCGCCGGTGGTGCGCCAGGAGTTTCCGCCCACCTTCGCGCCCCACTCCCACACCTTATTGTTGCCATACTGGCACAAGCTGTACAGAATCGGGCGTCGGCTCTTCAGCAGCGCGTCGCCCATCTTCTGGTAGACCGCCTGCATCTCCGCATCGGAATAGATGGTTCCGGCGCTGCACCAGTCGTACTTTAGATAGTCGATGCCCCAAGCGGAAAAAGTCCTGGCGTCCTGCTCCTCGTGGCCGTAGCTGGCGACGTAGCCCGCGCATGTCTTCGGCCCCGGCGAGGAATAGATGCCGATCTTCAATCCCTTGGAATGCACATAGTCGGCCAGGGCCTTCATGTCGGGAAACTTGGTGTTAGTGGTGATATTACCGTTGGCGTCGCGGTCCAGCTCCCACGTGTCGTCGATATTGACATACTCATAGCCGGCCTTCTGCATACCGCTCGAAACCATGGCATCCGCAATGCCGCGCACGGCTTTATCGTCGATGGCGCCGGCGAACTTGTTCCAACTGTTCCATCCCATAGGAGGCGTGCGCGCCAGCTTGTTGTCGCGGATATCGTGCAGTTCGGGGAGGGCAATCTTGGCAGGAGGCATTGCCGCTTCGGCCTTGGCACGTTCGAATTCCCCGGTGCTGGGCCCCCTTCCGTTTCTGCCAGCCCGTCCGCCGGTCATGGTCATGGCAAACTTGCCGCCCTGCAACGTGCCTTCGTAGACGGTGGTGAATGTCGGCGGCGTCGCGCCCGGCTGGCCGCCGCGTCCGGTGAACGATACCGTGAAGCGCAGCTTGCCATCCCGGAACGCGCCTCCGTCGATCGGCAACTGCGCTCTGCCGCCTACCGTGTTACCGGTTATGGTTTCACCGCTCTGCTTCAGCTCGAAGTAGGACTCGCTGAACGTGCCATCGCCTCGCGGAACTTTGAACACCCAGAAGCCGGCGAGATCGGTCTGTGCGTGAACCAAGAGTGCACCAAGCATCGCGATCGGCGCGCACCACACAACCCTGGAAAGCAATGGAGATTTCGATATCATTGTCTGCTCCGTGACACGGTCAGTATATCACCGGATTTCCGGGGCCTGCCTGAATGTGCCGGATGTCACCGTCGGCGCATTTTTCGCTTCCGGCTAACATTTTCCCTTTAAAATGTTTTGGCTTTACGGTACGATTGTCTCGTCGGCATAGGCCGAAAGGGAGAACCATGACGCAATCGGAAATCGTTCAAGTATTGGCAGAGAAGTGCGACGTTACCAAGAAAGTGTCGCAGGGCCTGCTCGCCGCCCTGTCTGAGACGGCCATCGGCGAGGTCAAGAAGAATGGCATCTTCGTGCTGCCCGGTATTGGGCGGCTGGTTCGTGTGGACCGCAAGGCGCGCATGGGGCGCAACCCCGCCACTGGCGAGGCTATCAAGATCGCCGCGAAGAAGGTGGTGAAGTTTCGGATAGCCAAAGCCGCGAAGGACGCCATTGTGCCGCCGAAGAAGGCGAAAGCCTAAGTAACCACGTCAGACAGTGCGCCGCGTTCACAGCGGCGCATTCAGATTCCCACGTTCGATAAGGGGAGAGCCGCGCCCGAATCCGGTCACTCCCACCGAAGCGCGCGCATGGGGTCGACCCGCGTCGCCCGTACTGCCGGGACGTATCCTGCCAGAAGTGCCACGAACGTAATGCCCAGGGTGGCGGCGGCGATAGTCATCGCGTCGTTGGGCTGGATTCCGTAAAGTTGCGAAGTCACCATCCGGGTCAGGCCCCAGGCGGCAGGCAGGCCAACGCCGATACCGATTCCCGTGAGCACGAATACGTCTTTCATCACCAGCTTCACGACGTCACGGCGCGAAGCTCCCAGGGCCATCCTGACGCCGATTTCACGTGTCCGTTGAGCCACGATGTACGCCATCACTCCGTAAAGCCCGATGGCGGCAAGCAAGGTCGCCAAAGTTCCGAATCCGGAGGACAATGTCGCAACCAGGCGTTCGGTGATGAGCGATTCCTCCATCTGGGTCTCGATGGTTTTCAACTGGAAGATGGGAAGATCCGGATCGAGGCCGTTCACCACCCGGCGGATGCCCGAAAAGGCTTGCTCGGGCCGCCGGGCGGTCCGCACATAAGCATACATCCCGATCACGAACTCCATCTGGTGGTATGGACGATAGACTTCCAGCGGCACCTCGTCCCGCATGCTCTCATACTTAGTGTCGCGTACGACGCCAACGATCTCGATATCCAGCTTCGTCCCCGGGTCGCCGCCCATGCCGATGTGTTTCCCGATGGCCAGGCCGCTCTTGAAGAAGCGCCGCGCGAACCTCTCATTGACGATGCAAACTTTAGGCGCGTCGCGGCCGTCCGTCATGCGGAAGTCGCGGCCGAGAAGGATCGGAATACTCATGGTCTTGAAGTAATCCGGTGAGATGAACTGCATGTGCGGATCGGGCGTCTCGGTAGGCTTGTTCTGGAAGCCCTCCACCGCCGTCCAACTATCCCACTCGTTTCCCGCGAGAACCGGCATTACAGCCAGGCTGGAAGATTCCACTCCGGGCAGCGCATCCAGGCCATCACGCAGCCGGCGGTACAAATCCAGGCTGCGTTCCGGCCGATATCCGTTCATGGGCGGGTCCACGGCGAAGCCGACCAGGTTGGCGGTACGGAATCCGGGATCCAGATCCTTGAGGTTGCTCAGGCTGCGGATGAACAGACCCGCTCCGATCAGCAGCAAAAGGGATAGCGCCACCTGCGCGGCCACCAACGTCTTTCGCAAACCTACCGACGTTCCGCCCGCGATCGAGCCGACTTGATCCTTCAATGTCCCGGCCAGGTTGGGCCGTGTGGATTGTAGGGCGGGCGCCAGGCCGAATGCGATTCCAGTGAGCAGCGATATGCCAAGGTTGAAAGCAAGAATGCGCCAGTCGGGCACCGTCGAGATCGTCAGCGGCGAGTCTCCGGCGGGCAGAAAATTCAGCAGAGCCCGATCCATCCACACGGCCAGCGCCAACCCGGCGGCGCCGCCGGCAAGCGCCAGCATCAGACTCTCCACCAGCAGTTGCGAAACGATCCGCGACCGGCTTGCGCCCAAAGCTAGCCGGATTGCGACTTCCTTCTGGCGGGCCGTGGCGCGCGCCACCTGGAGGTTGGCGACGTTTGCGCAAGCAATCAGGAGCACCAGCCCCACCAGCGCTGTCAGCACCAGGAGCGGACTGGCGAATTGCTGGCGCAGCCCGGAATCGCCCTTGGAGCCGGGAAGAAGCTCTATCCACATGCTGAGGAATGCCTTCTTGGTTTCCGGCGCGGCCTTAGCGAAATCCTTCTCGCCCACCTCCATGTTCAGCATCTGGTGAAAGAACGGCTGCAGAGCGGCTTTCGCCTGCGTCATGGTAACGCCCGGCTTCATTCTGCCGAATACGTTCACCCATCGGCCTCTGCGGTTCTTCATGCTGTAGAATTCAGCGAACTGCGGACTCAACTGCGCTTCCATCATGATGGGGACACGAATCTGCGGTGACGATCCTGGATCGGTGCCGTCGAAACCGGCCCGGCTGACGCCGATGATGGTGAGCGGATATCCGTCTACCAGCAGCTTCCTGCCGATCACATCCCTGCTTCCACCGAAACGGCTCAGCCAGTAACGATAGCTGATCACCGCCACGGGATGGCCGCCGGGAACCCGGTCATCGTCAGGCGTAAACACACGTCCCAAGGCCGCACCCACGCCGAGGACAGGAAAGTAGGTCCCGGACACCAGTTCGCCATCGACGCGCTCGGTCCTGCCTTCCGAACTGACGCTCAAAGAGGTTTCCCACCGGCAAAACATGCCGCTGAAGACCTGGTTGTGGTCGCGAAAGTCCTTGTACATCGGGTAGGAAAGCTTGTAGCGGCCGTTGTTGCTGCCGTAATGCGAACCCCGCCCCCACAACAGAACAAGCTGCTGGGGGTCCTTAACCGGCAGCAGGCGAAGGAGGATCTGGTCGACCAACGTGAAAATTGCAGTATTGGCGCCGATGCCCAACGCCAGCGAGAGGACGGCAACGGAAAGGAAGATCGGGGACTTCTTATATGAACGTATGGCGAAGCGCAGGTCGTGCCAAAGGTTACCCATGAATACTAATACTGTCCACCTGAAGAAAAGTTACGAAAGCCGGCCGGTACAACGCTCCAAGGTATGCTAAAAACGTATGGCGCAAACGCATGCCTGAATTTGCCGTTCAATCTCTGCTGAAGACTCCGACAGTAACGATCTGGGACGTGTGCTGCCAGGGCAGCCGCCGCCAGCAGAGCGAGGAGGAGTGCGCCGGCGCCACACAACTGGTTTTTCCGTATCGTGGCGTCTACGTGCGGCAGCTTGGGCACGACCAGGCTGTCGCCGAGGCGAACCAGGTACTGCTTTTCAACGCCAATGAAGGCTACCGGGTGAGCCACCCCGTGCCGGGTGGCGATGCCAGTCTGACGCTGGTCATTAGCGAACCGCAGTTGCGGGAACTGGCGCCCTCACTTACCGTTTTGCGCGACAGCCCGACGCCGGCATTTCGGCGGCAGCGCCTGCGGATCGATCCTCGGGCGCAGGCGCTCGTGGCGCTGCTTCGGCACAGCCTGCGCGAGAACATCGCGGAACCCTTGGAAGCGGAGAGCCTCGCCTTGACTCTCGCGCAGCGGGCGCTGGGACCGCGCACCACGCACGCCGCCGGCGCCAGTGCCGGACGGCAGCGGTTGGTGGATCGGGTCAAGCTGGTGTTGGCGAGCGATCTGGCGCGCCGCTGGACGCTAGCCGAAATCGCCGCCGAAGTGCGCGGCTCCCCGGTTTACCTCACGCAGGTTTTCCAACAGGTGGAAGGCCTGCCGTTGTATCGCTACCAGTTGCGGCTACGGCTGGCGCGAGCGCTGGACCTGCTCGCGCAGTATGACGACCTGACCGCCCTAAGCATGGACCTAGGCTTCTCCAGTCACAGCCATTTCAGCGCCGCGTTCCGCGAAGCTTATGGCCGGTCGCCCTCGGTGTTCAGACAGTCGGCGCGGCGTCGTTAGGGCCCGTTCACGCAAGTCGCTAAAGATTTTGATAGCGCCCCCCTCTTCCAGGCTGATGTACTGGTCTCACCCCGACTTCGGGTGTTCCTCAAAGGAGATTTCAATGGTTGACATGGTTGACAAGACTTGTGCGGCTTGCGATTGCAAGCTGGATTTGAACGCCATAACGGTTAAGATCGGCGGCAGGACTGTTGAGGTGTGCTGTGACGAGTGCGCACAGAAGTTAAAGGAAGTGCGTTTCTCATCGAAGGAGGGCTGAAGCCATGGACGGAAACAAGTTATCTGAAATCAGGCGTAGCGTGCAGACCGCGTCGGGCCGCATCAGCTACATGGAGCGGGGCGCCGGACCGGTCGCGCTGTTCGTGCACGGCGTGCTGCTGAACGGGCATTTGTGGCGTCATCAGCTGGCGGACCTATCCGACATCCGGCGCTCCATAGCGGTAGATCTGCTGGCACATGGCGACACTGAAATCGCGCCGGATCAAGACGTATCGGTGACGGCCAATGCCAGGATGCTCAGCGAGTTTCTGGATGCCTTGAACATCGATCGGGTGGACCTGGTGGGCAACGACAGCGGCGGCGGTATTGCGCAGATTTTCGCCGCCTTGTATCCGGAGCGCGTGCGCAGCCTTACGCTTACCGACTGCGACACCCACGATAACTGGCCGCCCGAGGCGTTCAGGCCGTTCCTGGCGATGGCGGCGGCCGGCGGTCTACGCGGAACACTTGACGCGATGCTGTCGGATAAAAGCGTCTATCGATCGCCGCAAGCCCTGGGACCAGCTTATGAACACCCGGAACGGGTGAGTGACGATAGTATCGAAACATATCTGCGTCCGCTGGTCCGGACCGAGCAGCGTACGCGCGACCTGCTTCGCTTCCTCGCGGCTTTCGACAACAAGCACACGCTCGCCATCGAAGCCAAGCTAAGGACGCTGAAAGCGCCCACGTTGATCGTGTGGGGAACCGATGATGTGTTCTTCGATGTGAAATGGTCGCGGTGGTTAGCCGGCACAATCCCGGGTACCCGGCGCCGGGTCGTGTTCCAGGGCGCCAGAATCTTCTTTCCGGAGGAACGCTGGGCGGAGTTCAACAAGGAGTTACGCACACACTGGCTGCTGGCAGAGCCGGGGTTTGACGACGCCGGAGTTTGCGCGACAGGAGAAAAGCATGGCCGCTCAGACGCATAGGGTCGAGCAGTTCCGGGCGCTGCATACACCAGGAAATCCGCTCATCCTCTTCAACATCTGGGACCCAGGAAGCGCTAAGGCCGTCGCCACAGCCGGCGCCAGGGCGATCGCGACCGGCAGTTGGGCGGTCGCCAATGCAAATGGTTTCGCCGATGGAGAGCACATGCCGCGCGAACTGGCAATCGACATTCTGCGGCGTATCGCCGGCGCGACGGACCTGCCGGTGACGGTCGATCTCGAAAGCGGGTATGGGGACAAGTTGGAAGGTGTCAGTGAGACTATCCGTCTGGCGATCGACGCAGGAGCCGTCGGCTGCAACCTGGAGGACAGCTTTCCGGCGAACGGGAGACTCCGCGAGACCAGGGACCAGGGAGCTCGCATCCGACGGGCCCGGCAGACGGCGGACGCAGCCCATATCCGGTTCTTCATCAATGCCCGGACAGATATCTTCTTCGAGCGGCCGGCCGAACAGCATTGCGATGCGATGGTCGTCGAGGGGATCGAACGGGCGCGCGCCTATGCGGAAGCTGGCGCGGATGGGCTCTTCGCGCCTGGTCTGGCGGATCTCAAGCTGATTGCGCGCCTCGCTGAATCGTCGCCACTCCCGCTGAACATTATGGTTGGCGATGCCACCCCGCCCGTGCGCGCACTGGCGGAGCACGGCGTCGCACGGGTGAGCTATGGGCCCCGCCCTTACCTGGTGGCGATGAAAGCTTTGGAACAAGCGGCGCGCGCTGCGGGCGCGTGATCCTTATGGCTCGACGCGAACCATCTATTCTACGGTTCGATGCGAACCAGCACCACGCCGTGACTCGGCACGAGTGCAGAAAAGCTGCCGCTCTTTGCGCCCAGATCCTGGTGCGCCCAAAGATCGCGCACCTTGGCGGACACATGGTCCGGATAGCCCAGCTCGGTCCACGAAACAGCGATGTTGGCTTCCGCGGCGGTCCGGTTCAGCAATGCCACCGCGCGTCCGCCATCCGCAAGCTGCCTCGCCCACACATCCAGACCGCCGGCCCGCTTCACTCTGCGGCCCTCCCGGCCCAGCGGGTCCTGATCGATGTCGATTACCTCCTTGTTGGTGAGAATGCCGCGGATGTCGGCGCTCATGCTGCGGATGTCGTTGCCCGCCATCAAAGGCGCCGCCAACAGGCACCACATGCTGAAGTGCGCGCGATATTCGGTGAGGCTCATCCCGCCATTACCGACTTCCAGCATATCGGGGTCGTTCCAATGACCCGGCCCGGCGTAGGATTGGAGACCGTCTTGCAAATCCAGGATCTGCACCACTCCCAGGCCGTCCTGCTTCTCGCCGGTATCCCACTTGTCGGTGATGTCGCCCGTGCTACGCCACAAGTTGCCGATGTCGCCCGCCCAAAGCCAGGGCTTGGTGGATCCCCATTCGCAAAGGCTGAACACGATCGGCCGGCCCGATTTCTTCAGCGCGTCGCGCATGATGGAATAGGAAGCCGCCGAGTCCTGCGTGCTGTGGTTGCACCAATCGTATTTCAGATAATCGACGCCCCACGCGGCGTACTGGCGGGCATCCTGGAATTCGTAGCCCCGCCCGCCGGGACGATTCTGGCAGGTGCCCGTGCCGGCGTCGGAATAGATGCCGAACTTCAGCCCCTTCGCGTGCACGTAGTCCGCCAGCGCCTTCATGCCCGACGGAAAGTGCTGGGCGTCGGCGACGATGTTACCTTGGGCGTCGCGGTCCACCTGCCAGCAATCGTCGATCACGATGTATTGATAGCCGGCGTCTCGCATGCCGCTCGAAACCATGGCGTCGGCGGCCTGCCTGATCAGGTCTTCGCTCACGTTGCAGGCGAACTTGTTCCAACTGTTCCAGCCCATGGGCGGCGTGCGCGCCAGTCCATTGTCGAGCGCCCGCATTTGCGCGGCTGCCACGAGGAAGCCAACGGCCGCGATCCCGAGGGCAACGCAGCCTTTGCGTACTTTTGTATCCATGAGTCTTAATTATCACATCGCGTCCGTCGGCGGAAGCCCGTTGGCGGCCATGGCAAGACCTGAGTGGACAGTTCCGCGTACTTCCGGCCAAACGGCCGTAAGCCGCTGGCCAGACTATTTCCACCCCTCCCGCCTTACCACCCCGCCCCTTCCTGAACTGTCGTCAGTTGGTCCGCTCGACCACCGCAGTCAGCCCGTATCCGCCTTTTGCGGCGGCGATGCCGGAAACCACCGACACGTCCTTGAACGTGCCATCGCCGTTGTCTTGGTAGAGCAGATGCGTATTTGGCGGTAGCGCGAAGCCGAGCTAAACGCCGACGCAAGCACGTTAGTTACCGAGTAACGAAATGGGCATACAGTATAATGCATGAAGACGGAAGTAATGCGTTTGTGCTTAACGCGGATACCCCCGGTGACGTCGACCGCGCAAGGAGTACTATGGAAGCTTCTCCAGACAAGCAGCACGCTCATGAACTAATCGAACGGCTTCGACCGTCCCAAATCTCTACGGCGGTCCGTTTCTTGGAGTTCATGCTGCTCGACCCCGTGACCCGTGCCGTGGCTACGGCCCCGCCCGACGATGAACCCGTGACCAGCGAAGACCGCCGGCGTTTTCTCGAAGGCCAGGCATGGTTCCGGCAACGCGGCGGCAAAGGCGTACCGATGGTTGACGTGCTTGCTGAATTCGATCTCAAGCCGGAAGACTTTCCGCACGCGCCAGATGACGTCCAGTAATGGCGCCCTACGCCATCGAGTGGCTCGACGAGGCCAAAGCGGATGTGCGTGCCTTGGACCGCCCCACCGCCATGCGTCTGTTCGATGGAACGCTGCATTTCGCCCGTACAGGCTCCGGCGATGTGAACGCGCTGCCGGCGATATGGCGGGCGCCTTCCGTCTCCGCTTGGGTGACTACCGCGTCCTGTTCACGCTCGAACGGAACGTTATGCGAATCTTCGGCGTCCGCCATCGCTCCGAGGCTTACCGCTGAGCAGCTTGGCGCCCCAAACCGTACTGCGCGACGGGGCCGCCATCTTCAGTCATCGGACGGATCGATTTCGCTAAGAAGGCACACTCCCGCGAGGTGATCTTAAGGCCAATACTGTTCACTTAAAGGCCGTTTCGGTGGGGCAGACGATCGCTTTATGTCATCTGCCAGCGCTCGCGAAGGCGGCAGACCACGAAAGGCGATGTTCTGCCCCACCAAAGTGAACAGTGGTGATCTTAAGGCGAGTGCCCTCCCGACGAGCTGCTCGAGCGCCCCCGGCGTGACGCCCTATTTTCGCGCCTATGACCTCCACCCACCCCTGATTGTCAACGTGTCGCGCGAAACTCAACCCGCACTCCTCAGCCGCTCCCGCTTCACCACCCCCGCACCTTCCTGAACCGTAACCAGTTGGTCCGCGGCCACCTTCGCCACACTCTCCCGCGCGCCATTCGGCCACCGGATCTCTAAATCCGCCGCAGCCGCCGCGCCCAAGCCGAAATGCAAGCGCCGGTCGTTCACCGAAAGATAAGACGCCTGCGCCATAACCGCCTGCGCCTGCCGCTTGCCGCCATAGCTGGCGATCACCGTCGCGCCGATCGCGCTGCGGTTCGATTTCGTGCCCACCAGCTTCACCTTCAGCCAATGATAATCGCCGCTGACATCGTTGCGCAGCAGCGACGGCGGCTCGTTCTGGTTCATGATCAGGATGTCCACATCGCCATCGTTATCGAAGTCCCCGAAAGCCACGCCGCGGCTCGAGTGAGCTTCCTCGATGCCCGGCCCGCCTTCGCCGATCAGTTCCTCGAACTTGCCCCCGCCCAGATTGCGGAAGATCACCCGCGGCGTGCGGTGCGGGAACTCGGGATACTTTTTCTCCACTTCTGGGTACACGCTGCCCGTCACCCAGAAAAGGTCCGGCAGGCCGTCGTTATCCAGGTCCACAATGCCGGCGCCCCAACTGATGAAGCGCGTTTCCACGCCCAGCCCCGAACGCAGCGTCACATCCAAAAAGTTGCCCTTGCCGTCGTTGTGGTACAGTGCCGGGGTGTCTTCGGTGAAGTGAGTCTTGAACACGTCCAGGTAGCCGTCGCAGTCGTAATCGCCAATGCCCAAACCCATGCCGGCCTGCTCCAGCCCGTCTTCGTTCAAGGCCACGCCGCGCTCCAGCCCCTCTTCGCTGAAGGTGCCGTTGCGATTATTGCGGAAGAGCAGACTGGGCGTCGAATCGCACGCCACGTAGATGTCGGGCCATCCGTCGTTATCGAAATCCGCGGCCACCGCGGTCAGCCCGTAGCTGCCTTTCGCGGCGGCGACGCCGGAGGATACCGACACGTCTTTGAACGTGCCATCGCCGTTATTGTGGTAGAGCAGATGCGTCTCTGGCGGCAGGCCGCGCGGTCCGCAATTCACCGGAATGCCTTTCCAATTGCAACTGGCGAGCTGGCCCGCCGGCGGCACGTTCTTCAGATCGAACTTCAAGTAATTGGAGACGAACAAGTCCAGATGGCCGTCGCGGTCGTAATCCACGAAAGTGCACCCGGACCCCCAACGCACTCCGGCCGCGAGCAAGCCCGCTTTCTTCGTGACATCGGTAAAGGTGCCGTCGCCGTTATTGCGGTAGAGAACGTTCTGTCCCCAGTAAGTGATAAAGATATCGTCAAAGCCGTCGTTATTGTAGTCGGCGATGGTCACGCCGAATGCCCAGCCCGAGCGCGCCAGACCGGCTGTCCCGGTGACATCGGTGAAGGTGCCATCCCGGTTGTTCTTGTACAGCCGGTTAGTAGCTCCCGGCGGCGGTCCTTCCAGGCGCGAGCCGCTGAGTACGAAGATATCCAGCCAGCCGTCGTTATCGTAATCGAAGAACGCGATACCGCTGCCCATCGCCTCGATGATGTATAGATTGCGGTCGAGACCGCCGGAAATCACGGGCTCCCGCAGGCCAGCGCGCGCGGCCACGTCGGTAAATCGCGCATGGAAGGGCAGGCCGGAAGGCTTGCCGCGCGGCATGGGCTTCACGCCGCGGCTAGCCATCTGGCCGAAGGCGCCGGCCGGAATCAAAGCCAGAAGTTCGCGGCGCGTCAAATCCTTCTACCCCGCTCCTGATTCGCGACGCTCATCTGCCGATCAGGAAGTCGCTGACCTGGCGGGCCAGCGCGCCATAGGGCGGGCGCAACAGTCCGAGGGTGGTGAAGCGGCTCTGCAGGAAGACGCCTTTTTTCTTCGAGAACGTCAGGAAGCCGTCGAAGCCATGGTACGATCCCATGCCACTCGGTCCCACTCCGCCGAAAGGCAGATCGTTCTGCGCAATGTGCAGGATCGTGTCGTTCACCGTGACGCCGCCGGATGTAGTGCGCGCCAGCACCGATTCCACGCGCTTCGCGCTGCGATCGAAATAATACAACGCCAGCGGCCGCGGCCTGGCGTTCACATACTCGATGGCTTCATCGAGCGACCGGTAAGTGACCACCGGCAGGATCGGACCGAAAATCTCTTCCCGCATCACCGTCATCTCGCCGGTCACATTCCATAACAGCGTGGGAGGGAACACCCGGTTCTGGTCGTTGGCGGTTTCGTGCGCCGGGTTCACTTCCAGCATCCCGGCGCCTTTCAGCGTCGCGTCCTCCACCAAGCCCCGCAACCGCCGGTAGTGCTCGCGATTGACGATGCGCGTGAAGTCCGCGTTGCCGACCAGCCGCGGATACATGGTGGCGGCCGCTTCCGATGCCAGCCGCACGAACTGCTCGCGCGCGCCGGCTTCCACCAGCACGTAATCCGGCGCAATACACGTCTGGCCGGCATTGTACAGCTTTCCGGCCATGATGCGCGCAGCCGCCGTTTGCGCCGGAAAATCGGGATGCACCAGCGCCGGCGACTTGCCGCCCAGCTCCAGCGTGACGGGCGTCAGGTGCTCGCTGGCCGAGCGCATCACCATCTTGCCCACGCGGGTCGAGCCGGTGAAAAGCAGGTGATCGAAAGGCAGCGCGGTGAAGGCCGCGCCGGTCTCCGGCCCGCCGGTCACTACCGTGACGTAGTCGGCGGGAAACAGATCGGACACCACGTGCGCCAACAGTTCCGCGGTTCGCGGCGCCAGTTCCGACGGCTTCAGCATGGCGTGATTTCCGCCCGCTAACGCGCTCACCACCGGCGACAGGCTAAGCAGCAGCGGATAGTTCCAGGCGCCGATCACGCCTACCACGCCGAGCGGCTGATAAACCACGCGCGCCCGTCCCGGCAGGAATTGCCAACCCGCCGCCGCCGGACGAGGGCGCATCCACTGCGGCAGATGGCGTATGGCGTGGCGGATGGTATCCACCAGCGGGAAGACTTCCAGCAGCAGGGTCTCCTGGCGCGCGCGCCCGCCGAAATCCTCGGAGATGGCCCGGACAAATTCTTCGCGCCGCGCGCGTACGGCCTTCAGCAAGGCGCGCAAAGCGCGGAGGCGGCGCTGGGCATCGGGCGGCTGCTGCGCAAAAGCCGTGCGCTGTGCGGCCAGTATGGCCGTCAGATCCGTCTGCGCGATGTTGGCGCCGGCAGTGCTCGTAAGTGTGGATTATAGCGCGCCTGCGGCAGCGTTGCGATCCTGTTAGCGTTAGCTGTAAGCGCCAGCCATGCACGCCCGCCACGCCAGGCCGGAAGACGCCGCGGAAATCGCCCGCATCTACAACCAGGGCATCGCGGATCGCACGGCCACTTTTGAAACCCGGCCGCGCACCGAAAGCGACGTCCGCGCATGGTTCGATGCCACGCACCCTGTGCTGGTGATCGAAGAGGATGGCGCGGTCGCGGCCTTCGCGGCTACCTTTCAATACCGGCCGCGGGCATGTTATGCCGGCATCGCCGAGGCCTCCGTCTACGTGGACCGCGCGTGCCGCGGGCATGGCGCGGGACGCATGGCGCTTGAGGCCCTCATGGCCGCCGCCGCGGCCGCCGGCTTCTGGAAACTGGTCTCGCGCATCTTCGTCGACAATACGGCCAGCCGCCGGCTGGTCGCCGCGCTCGGCTTTCGTGAGGTGGGGATCTACGAAAAGCACGGCCAACTGGACGGCGTATGGCGCGACGTTGTGATCGTCGAGAAGCTGCTTTAGCCTGTCAGATAGTGAAGCTCACCGCCGGCCCATGCGCTTCAATCTCCTTGGCCTTATCCACTTCCCGATTCACGTCCGCCAGCGTGGTGCTGTCCAGGATATGCGCCACCGCGTCGCGCACCCGGCGCATCACGATGCGGGTGCCGCAGGTTTGCACATCCTTGCACTCGTCGCAGCGGCGGTAGTTGGTCTCGCGCGCGCATGGCAACGGGGCCAGCGGGCCTTCGATCATGCGAATTACGGAGCCCACCGTGACATCCTCGGGCGGCCGGCTCAGCTCGTATCCGCCCGCGCGGCCTTTCTTGCTCATCACCACGCCGCGGTTCCGCAACTCCAAAAGGATGGCTTGCAGAAACTTCAGCGGGATGGATTCTTCCGTGGCCACTGAGTGCACCAGAATCGGACCCTCGCCGTAATGCCTGCTCAGCGAGTAGAGAGCTTGCAGGGCGTACTTCGTCTTCTTGGAGATAGTGCGCAATTACGATCCTCTTAATTCTAGGATACGTCGGAACGGCATTTTTGTATAGTCTGATACGATATAAGTCCCCGATTCATAGCGTGTTCGCCAGTTACATTTCGCTCGCGAGTCGCGCGGCCTGCGTAAGCAGGTAATTGCGCTCCGGGAGGCTGCCTGTCTTGCCTGCCGCCGCCCGGTAGTGCCGGATGGCGCCCTGGCGGTCTCCGGCGAATTCCAGCAGATGTGCCCGCACGGCATCCAAGCGGTGATGGTCCGCCAGGCGGGCATCGGCCTGCAGGGCGTCCAGCAGTTCCAGACCCTTCGCCGCGCCGTGCACCATGGCCACCGCGATCGCATGATTCAACCCAACCATAGGGTTGTCGGACATTCGCCTGAGCAGATCGTAGAGCGCCAGGATCTGCGGCCAATCCGTATCTTCGGCGCGCGGCGCCTCGTCGTGAACGGCGGCGATGGCCGCTTGCAATTGGTATGGGCCGACCGATCCCTTGGGTAGCGTGGCCGAGAGCAGCGCGACTCCCTCCGCGATCTGTTGGCTATCCCAGAGCGTCCTCGCTTGCTGCGCCAGCGGGATCAACTCGCCTGTGGCGCCCGTTCGCGCCAGGCGGCGGGCATCGGTCAACAACATAAGTGCGAGCAATCCAGCGACCTCCGCGTCGCCCGGTTGCAGGTCGTGGACGATCCGTGTCAGCCGCATCGCCTCATGCGACAGATCGGCCCGGCGCAGAACGGGTCCGGCGCTGCTGGTGTAGCCCTCATTGAAGATCAGGTACAGGACGTGCAGCACTGCGCGCAGGCGCTGCACGCGCTCCCCGGCAGTCGGCAGTTGGAATGGTATGCCGGAGTCCTGGATGCTTTGCTTGGCCCGGCTGATCCGCTGCGCCATGGTAGCTTCGGGCACCAGAAACGCGTGGGCGATCTCCGCTGTAGTCAAGCCGCCCACCGCTCGCAATGTCAGCGCAATCGCTGAAGCTGGAGTCAACGCAGGATGGCAGCACATGAAGAGCAGGATCAGCGTGTCGTCTTCCTCAGGCGCCGGCTCGATGGCCGCCGCTTCCGTTATCTGGGCCATTTCGCTCTCGCGGCGGCGGCGGGCGGATTCGCTGCGGATGCGATCGGCCATGCGCCGGAAGGCGACCTGCGTCAGCCAAGCGCCGGGATTGTCCGGCAGGCCTTCGCGCGGCCACTCGATCGCCGCCGCCAGCGCCGCCTCCTGAACGGCATCCTCCGCCGCCGCGAAGTCGTGAAATCGCCGGACCACGGTCCCCAGCACCCGCGGCGTCAATTCCCGCAGCAGGCGCTCGACCGGAACGTCCGAAGTTGGTTCTGTCACTGCCACTCTGCCGGTGCGCTGCTCATGATTTGCCGCACCTCTATCGGTTGGCTCCCGGGGATCCCTCCGGGCCCCGGCGCAGCCGAAGCCCGCGCGGCGATCCTGTACGCCTGCTCCGCGCTTTCCACGTCGACGATCCAATATCCCATCAGAAACTCTTTCGCTTCCGGAAAGACGCCATCCGTAATCGGCAGCCCGTCGGCTCCCGCGCGAACGATCTTGGCTTGCTCGGGGAACGCCAGGCCTTCGGTGGCGACGAACGTTCCCGAGTCCTTCAGTTCCTTGCTGAAAGCGCGCATGAAAGCGACACTCGCCTGCAGGTCTTTCTTCGACCACTTTAACCATGAATCACAATCGGCCTTTGTTCCGGTCATCATCAGAATGTACTTCATGTCTTTATTGCTCCTTTCGATGATGTAGTCGGATCGGAATCCGGGTTCTCTACATCTCAATAATTATTTTCTTTCAGTGGGGCAGGCTCAAAGCCTGCAAGCGGTCTCGCAGGCCGCCACCCGTCGTTAGCTATCATAAATAGCTGACATGCAAACCAAGCTATTAGGCAACAGCGATATGCGCCTCACACCCATCGGCATTGGCGCCTGGGCCATGGGTGGCGGCGGTTGGGCCTTCGCCTGGGGGCCTCAGGACGACGACGAATCCGTGGCAGCTATCCACGCCGCGCTGGATCGAGGCGTCAACTGGATCGACACCGCCGCGGTCTATGGCCTGGGCCATTCCGAAGAAATAGTAGCCCGCGCGCTGAAGGGCCGCTCCAACAAGCCGCTGGTCTTCACCAAGTGCGAACGCGTGTGGAACGAGCGCCGCGAAATCGGCAAGAGCCTGAAAGCGGATTCCATCCGCCGGGAAGTGGAAGGCAGCCTGCGCCGCCTCCAGTTGGACGTAATCGATCTTTACCAGATTCACTGGCCCGAGCCGGACGAGGACATCGAGGAAGGCTGGACCGCGATGGCGCAGCTTCAGCGCGAGGGCAAGGTGCGCTGGATCGGGGTATCCAATTTCAATGCGGACCAGCTGCGCCGCGTGCAGGCCATCGCGCCCATCACGTCGCTGCAGCCGCCCTATTCGATGCTCGCGCGTGAAATCGAAGGGGCGGTTCTGCCATACACTCAGGCGAACGGGATCGGCGTGATCGTGTATTCGCCCATGAAATCGGGCCTGCTGTCGGGCGCCATGACGCGCGCGCGCATCGCCGCAATGCCGGACGACGATTGGCGCCGCCGGACCCCCCAGTTCCAGGAGCCGCGGCTCACCCGCAATCTGGAGTTGGCGGAAGTGCTGCGCGCCATAGGCCAGCGCCACGGCCGCACGCCGGGCGAGGTGGCGATTGCATGGACGCTCCGCCATCCCGCGGTTACGGCCGCCATCGTCGGCATGCGTTCGGCCAGGCAGGTGGAGGGCGTGATCGGTGCGGCGGACTTCCGGCTGGCCGCCGATGAGGTGCAGGAGATCGAAGCCTTTCTGCAAGCGGACGCGGGTTAGGGCAGGCTTAGGGCCAATACTGTTCACTTTCGTGGGGCAGACCATCGCCTTTCGTGGTCTGCCGCCTTCGCGCGTCCGTTGCACTGTCCCACACATTCGACTTCCGCCTGAGGTGAACAATCCGAAAAAATCCGACGTACTGCGTGTGTCGAGACGCCTACTCCATGGACACGCGCCCTTTCTCTCGATGTGAAAGCGCCACCCGCATCGCTATATAATGTGCAGCAGCGCTTCATCCCATGCATCTCCCCCGCATCGTCCGCGCCGCAGCCCTGCTGGTGTCGCCGTGTCTGGCGCAGGCGGTGGACTTCGCCGTCGAAGTCCATCCCATCCTGGCCGCGCGGTGCGCCCCTTGCCATAGCGGGGCAAAGCCCGCGGCCGGATTGTCACTCACCACCCGCGACCTGACGCTCACTGGCGGCGCCAGTGGTCCGGCCATCGTGCCCGGCAATAGCGGCTCCAGCATGCTCATCGCGAAGGTCTCCGGGCAGCGCGGCGCCATCATGCCGGCTTCGGGCGAGCCGCTGACGGCGGCCCAAATTGCAACTCTGCGCGCCTGGATCGACGCGGGGGCGGTTTGGCCGGAGACGGTACCGATCCCCGCCGGCTGGGTGGCCCCGATCGCGCCGCGTCAACTCGATTTGCCCCAGAGCGGCGAACCCCATCCCATCGACCGCTTCATTGCGGCCTACTTCGCGCAGCATTCGATCGCCTTCCCGGACGTCGCGCCGGACGCGCGATTCGCACGCCGGGTCTACTTCGACCTGTTGGGCTTGCCCCCGACACCCGCGCAACTGGAGGCCTTCCTCGAAGACCGCAGCCCCGGCAAACGCGCGCGGCTGATCGATGCGCTACTCGCCGACTCCCAGCCCTACGCGGAGAATTGGATCAGTTGGTGGAACGACCTGCTGCGCAATGACCAGGGCGGCGAATACGCCGGTGAGCGCAAGTCCATCACGGATTGGCTGCTTGGCGCGCTGGAACATAACCTGCCTTACGACAAGATGATCGCCGCGTTGGTGAACCCGGTGGAGAAGAGCGATCCGGAAGGCTTCCTGATCGGCGTCAACTGGCGCGGCGACATCAACGCCAGCCAGACGCCTTACATGCAGGCGGCGCAGAATACGGCGCAGATTTTCCTGGGCGTCAACCTGAAGTGCGCCTCGTGCCACGACAGCTTTATCAACCGGTACAAGCTGCGCGAGTCGTACGGCATGGCGGCGTTGTTCGCGCCGCAGAGCCGGCTGGAATTGGTACGCTGCGACGTCAAGACCGGCACATACACGGGGCCGCAGCTGCTCTATCCGGACTTGGGCGCAGTGCCGGAGGAGGCCCCGCTCGCCGAACGCCACGCCGCCGCGGCCCGCTTCTTCACTGATGCGCGGAACGGCCGCGTGGCGCGCACCATCGTCAATCGCTATTGGCAAAAGCTGTTCGGACGCGGCCTGGTGGAACCCGTGGACGAGATGGATGCCGAGCCGTGGAATGCCGATCTGCTCGACTGGCTGGCATCCGACTTCACCGCGCACGCGAGCGATCTGAAATACCTGCTGCGGCTGCTGATGACTTCGAAGGCGTATCAATTGCCGGCGGCCGTCAGCCCCGAGCAACCCGAGAAGCCGTACGTGTTTCGCGGGCCGGTGGTGCGTCGCCTCTCCGCCGAGGAATTCGCCGATACCGTGTCGGCCGTCACCGGAGAGTGGCGCCTGTTTGAGAAAACCCCCGGGCATGATGTAAGTACGGATAAGGCGGCCGTTCCCGCGCGCGACTGGCAGTTCAAAGAGTCGCCATTGGATCTGGCGCTGGGCCGCCCTATTCGCGATCAGGTCTTTACCACGCGCGACAATCGCCCTACCACTTTCCAGGCGCTCGAACTAGTGAACGGCGCAAGTCTGGAGCACATGCTGCGCCGGGGCGCGCTGCGATTGTTGGATCGCCTGCCTGCCGCGCCCGGCAACCTGTTCGATAGCGGCAGGCTGCGCAAAGGCGCGGTGGATTTCGATATCGACATCTCCGGCCTGAAGCAGTTGTGGCTGCTCGAGCAGGATGCCGGCTCATACGATCCAGCGCACACGGTGGCGGGCTGGATCCGCGTAGAATTCTTCGGCCCGCAAGGCGTGAAGGATCTGGCGGATCTGGCGCCCGCTGGGTTTGCGCGGCAGCCGTTGACCGCCAACAAGGAGCCTGTCGGCTGGGCCGTCGGCATGCCGCCGGGCAGCCAGGTGGTCATTCCGATCGATGGGCTCGGCTTCGTACGGATGCGCGGACGCGTGGCCCTCGACGACCGTTCCACATCCGACGATAATCAAGGCGCAGTGCGGTTCTTCATCTTCGGCGCGGCGCCCGATCGCGAGCGGCTGGTGCGTGTCTCGGGGCTGCCGCCCGCGCCTGCGCCACCGCCCATCAAGAGCGTCGACGAGGCGGGGCAGCGGCTTTATTTGCAACTTTTCGCGCGAAAGCCGAACTCGCAGGAGGCGCGCATCGTAAAGGAATACTTTGCGGGCGGTAAACCGGAGCCCGCGGCTTTGGAGGATCTCCTGTGGAGTTTATTGCTGCATCCCGAGTTTCAATTCTTGTATTAGCGAGTTGTGCGGCGGCCCTCGCCCAAACAGACACCCCAATTGACGGCGACGCGGTCTACCGGAAGCATTGCGCGCTGTGCCACGACAAAGGCGTGGGGCGCGCCCCGCAGCTGCTCACCTTGAGCCAGTACACTCCCGAGCGCGTGCTGGCCGCGCTGACCACCGGCAAAATGGCCGAGCAGGGCAAGGCGCTCACGCCCGCCGAGTCTCGATCCGTAGCCATGTTCGTCACGGGTGGCAAGGCATTCGGCGCCGAGGAAGCGGCCAAGCAGGGCGCATGCGCCGAACCGGCGGCGGCATTCGATAAGCCGTTCTCCGGCCCTTACTGGAATGGCTGGGGCGTGGATTTGTCCAACCGCCGCATGCAACCGGCGGCCATGGCGGGCCTGCGTGCGGACAAGGTGCCGCAATTAAAGCTGAAGTGGGCGTTTGGCTTTCCGGGTGGCGGCCGCGCATTCGCCCAGCCCACCGTGGCGGGAGGACGCATCTTCGCCGGCAGCGACTCGGGCAAAGTCTATTCGCTGGATGCCGCCACAGGCTGCATTTACTGGATGTTCAAAGCCGATACGCCCGTGCGCACCGCCATCAGCATCGGGGCAGTGGGCGCGCAGTGGGTGGCATATTTCGGCGATCAGCATGCGCAAGCCTATGCCGTGGATGCCGCCACCGGCGCGCTATTGTGGAAGGTGCGCGTGGAGGAGCATCCGGCTGCCATGATCACCGGCGCCCCGGCGCTCTACGAGGGCCGCTTGTATGTGCCGGACTCTTCCTACGAGGAAGTCACCGGCGCCGCGCCCAAATACGAGTGCTGCAAGTTTCGCGGGGCAGTCAGCGCGCTGGATGCTGCGACAGGCAAGCTGATCTGGAAGAGCTACACCATCGCGGAGGCTCCCCAGCCCGTGCGCAAGAACAAGCAGGGCATCCAGCTTTGGGGGCCCTCGGGTGCGGCCGTATGGTCGTCTCCCACCATCGATCCGAAGAGGCGTGCCGTGTATGTGACCACGGGCGACGACTATTCCGATCCGGCCGCGCGCACCAGCGATTCGTTCCTGGCTTTCGATATGGATACCGGGAAGTTGCTTTGGTCGCGCCAGTTGACCAAGGACGATGGCTACAATCTCGCGTGCCCCAGCGGGGACAATTGCCCCACAGTCAACGGCCCCGATTTCGACTTCGGTTGTTCGCCGAACCTGGTGGATCTGCCAAACGGCAAGCGTGCCCTGGTGGCCGGGCAGAAGTCCGGGATGGTGCATGCGCTCGATCCGGACCAGGGGGGCGAAGTGTTGTGGAGCGTGCGCGTGGGCAAGGGTGGGCCGCTCGGAGGCGTGCAGTGGGGCAATGCGTCGGACGGCCAGAACGTCTACGTGGCTGTCTCGGACCACTACGCTACCAAGGATCTGAAAGAGGCCGGCGGCATGTTCGCGTTAAAGCTCGAGACCGGAGAGCGCGTCTGGTCTACGCCCGCGCCCCCATGCAGCGGTAAGTCCGGATGCAGCCCGGCGCAATCGGCCGCCGTAACCGTGATTCCGGGAGCGGTCTTCTCGGGATCGCTGGATGGCCACCTGCGCGCGTATGCGACCGCCGATGGCCGGATCATCTGGGACGTGGACACCGCCGTGGGATACGAGTCCGTGAACGGGGTGAAGGCCAGGGGCGGTTCCCTGGACGGTCCCGGACCGGTGGTGGTGGGCGGAACGTTGTACGTGAATTCCGGTTACGGAATGTTCGGCGAGATGCCGGGCAATGTGCTGCTGGCGTTTTCGGTGGATGGGAAGTGACTGATTCGAAGTCCTTTTCAGGAGCAGGATATTAGTGCTAAATGTGAGGCGTTCATTGGCGATCACGCGAATCCTTTTTGGCGGCTTCGGCAGTCGCTCTGTCATCTCCCGCTTTGGCTGTCGTTGTGCTGTAGTCGGAGGGCACGTCAGCCGGGCTATCTTCCGGCCTACTTTTCTCGAATAATTCCGTCTGAGATCCCGCCACTGAAGATACGGGACCTTTTAGCGGCTCCAGCGGTGGGACATACTTCGGCATTTTTATGGAGAGCCGAGCACCAGCTACGCTTCCGTCCAGCCTCAAATGGTCGAATCTCCGTTTGTTCTTGCCGGAACCGTCTAGTGTCTGAAATTCCGCTACCTCGAAATGGATAGCCGTCGCGAGATGGATTGCATCGCCCATACCCATAATTCCGCCAGAGGAAACAGATCCGTCTGGTTTGTATTTTCTGTCGTCATAATGCGATCTAATCGCAGCGGCTTTGCCGGCGACTCTTCTGTCCAGATCAACCATCTGCAAATTGGGGTCGGAGAAAATTCTCCCAAAGGCGTCCTTGTGCTCGCCGCTCATTTGCGATGAAAGCATCTCAAGCATGGTGATCGCTGACGTCACAATAATCAGACGACCAGCCATCTGTTACTCGACAGTTTGTGCAATACCCGTCATCACTTCTTCTGGCCAGCATGTTTCCTGCCTTATCCATGCAAGAAATACACACGTATCCCAGTATACGAGCTTACGCTTGCCACTCATCTCTTAAAGTGTCGATATACTCCTGAGTGCTTTGTGTACCTCTAGCACCAGGAGATACCCCTTTCAGATCTTCGAGCGTATGGCCGCCCTGTACATCATGGATTGTGATGTCGTCTGCATTTATCGCGTATGGGTGGGATGATCCCCACGTCTTGTAGCGCAAGCGCCCGTAGATGGTCACATACCTATCAACTGCGCTTGCAAATCTCTTCCGATCTTTGTTGCGGAACGTTCCGACGATCCGGTCTGGCCCTATTGTTGGAAACAATTGAAACCGACGATTCTTGTCGTGTAAATTGATCGCCTCAAGTCTGCCGGAAACGGAACCGCAGGAAAATTCGTCATCCCCCATGATGCTGTCAAGTATTTCGCGGAAGCGCTTGCCGATCAGGACGGAGTTATTGCCAACTTGGATCTTAACTTCCAGAAGTCGTTTTTCGGCGGGCTCAGCCAACGCGCGGTACGCTTCTAAAGCTGGAACATCGAGCTTAGAAGGAATGCGTCTTTTATTAGCGATAACCCGTAGGTTTGCTGTGAGGCTGCGCACCACATAGCTTGCATAGCGCGGCTCGGACCGTTCATCACCTGCGTCGGAGACCGCCTCGAGTGTAACGTTGGCTGGACTACTCTTCTGCAAACGTTTGATTGTGAAATATAGCGACGGTTCGGCTCCTCCAGCGACCACGCGCTCCGTTTCGCGAAGTGCAGTCTTTAGCGCCGCCATCTGTTCTAAGAAATCGTCCAGCCTAAGATCGGTGTCATTTGACAAGTTCTTCAATTGAACAGTGACCGTTCGGTCGCAGTGCTGGGCCATCACAGCCTCCGCCACGATAATCTAGAGGAGGGCTGCATCGAAACACGTTGGGCACAGAGCGCTGTAAACAAATTCGCAGCTCCGCGCAAGGACGTGCGTTGAAAAAACGAACCCCGGCAACCGTGATTGGCGGTCATGCTTGCATGGTCAAAGCTTTGGATTCGCGCTTTGCCTCCTCGATTCCCGTCATCATACCATTATCTGTTTCGGACGGTTGAGATTGGAACGACTCCTCTTTCCATCCCACCATGTGTTCGGTCTTGCCGCTGGGTTCCGTCTCGCCAGACGTCAGCAGGCAGTCCTCCGTCAAAGCAACCCATAGGTCAAGGCTCGCCGAACCATGTGCGACCAGTCGCTCCAGGGTGCGTAACTCATTCTGAGCCGGGGTGGGCGGCGGCGGCTCAATACCTGCTTGCCAGACGCGAACTCTCGGCACAGCCCACATTACTTAAGCCTACTCGGATTTACGGCTCGTCGCTACCTGTCTACCGGCTGGCGGTAGTAATATAGTTCCTGTGATGCATCGCGACGAACAAGCCATCCAACGCGCGATTCTAGCCGGCCCTTCCCGCCGCAGTTTCCTGCGCGCGTCGGGCACGGCCGCCCTGGCCGCGCTGGCTGGCTCAGAAGCGCGCCTGTTCGCCAGCCCCACGAAAATCGCGCCGCGGGCCGACAGCATCATCCTGCTCTGGATGGCCGGCGGCATGGCCCAGACCGAAACTTTCGATCCCAAGCAGTACACGCCGTTCGAACCCGGCATGGAGTCGAAGCGCGTGCTGAGCACGTTTCCCGCGATCGACACGGCGGTCGATAACATCAAGATATCCGCGGGCCTCGAGCGCATCGCCAAAGTCATGGACCGCGGCACGCTCATCCGCTCCCACCGCGTCGGCGATCTGGGTTTCATCCTGCATTCGCGCCATCAGTTTCATTGGCACACCGGTTATGCCCCGCCGCAGTCGGTGGCCGCGCCGCACATGGGCGCGGTGGTCTCGCGCACGCTCGGACCGCGCAATCCGGACATCCCCGCGTTCATCGACATCGGCCAGAATCTGGAAATCGGCGGCGAGAGCGACGCGGTGAAGGCGTTCCATACCGCCGGTTTTCTGGGAAGCGAGCACGCGCCATTCCTGATCACCGACCCGCAGGACGCGGTGTCGCGCGTGCGGCCTTCCGAACACGTCGGCCCCGCGCGCTTCGCCAACCGTTTCGCGGAATATCAGAAGCTGGTGGCCGCCAGTCCCGTGGGCCAGTATGGCAGCGACTTCCAACGCCAGAGCCTGCTGCGCTCGCTCGACAATGCGCACAGGCTGCTCACCTCTCCCGCCGCCAAGGCCTTCGACCTGAGCCTGGAGCCGAAGGCCAGCTACGACAGCTACAACACCGGCCGCTTCGGGCTGGGCTGCCTGCTGGCTCGCCGCCTGGTGGAGGCCGGCGCGCGCTTCATTGAAGTGACCACCGAATACATTCCCTTCCGCTACTGGGACACGCACGAAAACGGGCACAAGCGCGCAATCGGCATGAAGGAATCGATCGACGCGCCGGTTTCGCAGTTGATCCTCGATCTGGAATCGCGCGGCTTGCTGGACCGTACCTTGGTGGTGCTGGCCAGCGAATTCGGCCGCGATATGATGACCGAGGGCAAGCCCGGCGCGCTGGTTAAGAACCAGGTCAATCAGCCGGATATCATGACCGAGCCGAAGCACTACGGCATGCACCGGCATTTCACCGAAGCCTGCTCGGTGCTGATGTTCGGCGGCGGCGCTCCCAAGGGCATGTTGTACGGACGCACCGCGGACGAACGCCCCTGCAGCATCGTCGAGAATCCTGTGACCATCGAGGATCTGCACGCCACCATCTACACCGCGCTCGGCATCGCGCCGGACACCGCGTACGATGTCGAGAAGCGGCCCTTCTACGTCACCAAGGATGGCAAGGGGAAGGCCGTCGCGGCGTTGCGGGCGTGACGCGGCGGGAAGATTTCCGGGTGCACGATCTCAGCCAGAATTTCCAGCGACTCGACTAACCGCGGTCCCGGCCGATTGAAGTATTGATTGCCGTCCGCCACGTGAAGCCGCCCATTGCGAACTGCGCGCAGGTCATCCCAGCCGTTGCGGCCGGTGAGCCAGTACATCTCGCTGACGGCACGCTCCAGGTCGAAGCCGCAGGGCATTACCAGGATCACGTCCGGATCGGCCGCCACCAGATCCTCCCAGGTGCGCCATTCCACGTTCTCCGCCCCGGCCATCTCCACCAATTCCGGCATCCAGTTGGCAGTAGCCATCAGCGGCTCAATCCATTCGATCGAGGCCAGGCGCGGGCGCGCCGCCGCAACATGCCCGGCGCCGGCGGCATCGGCAATGGCTCGCATGCGCGCCTGCAGCTCCGTCACGGCCCGCTCGCCGCGCGCTTCGATTTCGAGCGACCGCGCCACCCGGCGGATATCTTCCCACACCTCGGCCAGTGAACTGGGCTGCAGCGAAACGATCACGGGCCGGCTGGCCAGGCGCCCGGCCACCGAGCGCTCCACGTCGCGCAGGCTTACCGCGCAGACTTCGCAGTGGATCTGGGTCAGGATGTGCGTGGGCTGCAAGCGCTCCAGCACGTCGTCGAATACCTGGTAGACGGAGATCGAATCGGCCATGCTCTGTCTCACCAGGCGGTCGATTTCGCGGCTGTCGCCATCCACCGGGAAGCGCGGCGCCGTGCACACCGGCAGCGCACGCACTTCCGCCGGATAATCGCATTCGTGCGAGCGGCCCACAAGCCACGGCAGGGCGCCCAACGCATGCACAATCTCGGTGGCGCTGGAGATCATGGACACGATGCGCGGCATCTACGCGGCCTCCGCCGCAGCCGGCAGCAGATCGGCGAAGACAAACCCATCCGCGTCGCGCAACTCGCCCGCGGCCACAGGTATCGGATGTTGGAACATGGGCCCGGCATAGCAGAACGTGTGGAACTCGCCGTTCTCTCCGCAGGGATCGGCGTGCGGCGGCAGGCCCGCCAGCAACGCCTGGTCGAACTCGCGGCCGGCGAAGCTCGCGTCCAGCTGCTTCTTATCCACGCACGTAATGCGGGCGCGCAGTCCGCCGCGGATCATCTCCTGCGCCAGTTCGCGCGTGGGAATCTCCCACAGGGGAAAGAGCGGCTCCAGTCCGCTGCCGGCCAGCTTACGCTCGCGGTATTCGCGGATATCGCGCAAGAACAAATCCCCAAACGCGATGGCTGCGAATCCATCCGCCACCGCCGCCCGGCAAGCTTCGGCCATCCTGGATTCATACTCCTCGTTGGAACAGGGCCAAGGAAGCTCGACTGCGCGCAACGGCAGACCGGCCGCCGCGGCTTGCGCCTCCACCAGCGTGCGGCGCACTGCGTGCATGGCCACGCGATCGGCGGCTTGGTTGAAAGTTGTCAGCAGGCCTGCGATATCCACGCCCATCTGGGATCGCATCAGGTGTAGGGCCCAAGCGCTATCCTTGCCGCTCGACCAGGAAAGAAGCGTGCGCTTCAAGCGTCACTTTCAGGCAATGACCGGAACCCGCTCGGCGGTTCGCACCGTGCGGCTCAGCCATGCATGCAGGCCGAACAGAACGCCGGAGTAGAACAGATCGCCGGCCAGCGTGCGTCCAAAGAACGGAATGGCCTGCACGTAGCAGAGCGCCAGCCCGGACCAGGTATGCGCATACCAGCCGAGCCACGTGCCGAAATTCGAAATAACGAAGAACTGCACACTGCACAGAAGGCACGCCGCGCCGATACGCAGCGGGCTCTCGGTCGCTTGCAGCCGTCGGCCGATCCACACGCTGATCATGAAGCTGAGATAGACGAATGGCGTCGCGATGGAATAGCTGCCCTCCGGCCGTAGCGGGTCGGTCACGGCCATCAGCAACAGCGGCACCGCGAAGGCCTGCCAGCCCCGCAGGCGCGCGCCCGCATATAAGCTCATGCCGCCCACTGGAGCGAAATTCGGCGGATGCGGCAACAGGCGCAGGATCGCTCCCGCTACAGTCAGGCTCAGCGCCAAAGGCCGAAGATTGCGTTCCCGATCGTTTTCTTGAGCCATGTTCTCTCCTTATTCAGTTAGTGTACCGCCGCCGGCAGTCCCGCCGCTAGCCGCGCGATTGGGTTCCCACAACGTCTCCGGCGCGCCGCTGAGCCGGCTGGCCCATCGGCTCCAGACAAAAAACGCGTCACTCAGGCGGTTCAGATACTTCACGGCCTCGGCCGGAACCGGCTCCTCGCGCGCCAGGGCTGTTACCATGCGCTCGGCGCGGCGGCACACCGTCCGGCAAACATGCAATTCTGCATTCAGCCGCGAGCCGCCCGGCAGCACGAACGACCGCAAGGCCGGCAACCCCTCATTGGCCCGATCCATCTCCGCTTCCAACTGGGCGATTTCCGGCTCGGTAATCCGTGCTTGCCGCGGATGTACATCCTCCGGCCGGGTGGCCAGAATGGATCCCAGGTTGAACAGCTCGTGCTGCACGCGCAGCAGAATCGCGCCCAGCGCGGCTAATTCCAGACGGGCTGGGTCGCCCGCAGCGGTCGCCCGCGCCAGGCCCACGAACGAGTTCAACTCATCCACAGTGCCGTAGGCTTCGATGCGCCGCGAGTCCTTCGGAACGCGCTGCCCGCCCGCCAGGCTGGTTTCACCCGCATCGCCCTGGCGCGTGTAGACGCGGTTGATGGCCATGCGCGGCGCCTCGAATTTGGTCTCCATGCATGCAGCATACACCGCCGGCGGCCCCCCCTGCTATGCCTCCCTGGTATGATAGATGAAATCAATTCTGGGTATCGCCGTGACCATTGACGAACGCCTCGAAAAACTCACTGAACGCCATGAAGCGCTCACCCAAGCGGTGGATCTGCTGGCTGCCATGTACCAGCAAAACGAGCGGCGCCTGACACAGGTGCTGGACGCCATTAACCGGCTGGCGAATATCGCGGAAGCGCATGACGTGCGGCTTGACGATCACGAGAATCCGCCAGACGATCCGTCCCGCGCTGCATAGCCGAGCCACGCCCGGGCGAACTGTAAGATCGGGTACCAATCGCTATGCATAATTTAGGTGGCGCCTGGCTGACATGGGGCAAGATGGCCGTCACCCGCTTTGCTTTCAATTGGCTGGCGATTGGCAAAAAAGTTGCTTCCTCCTATTTGCCAAGGAGGAAGACTCATGTTCAAATCCAGCAGATTCGCGTTGATTCTTGGATTGGCGGGCGCTATGGCGTGGCTGCCATCCCTATCGGCGCAACAGAAGGACCCGGATGAAGCGGGGGTGGCGGAAGCCATCCGCTACGAACGAGCCAAGCAGGCGGCTGCCGACAGGCAGGCTCGCATTGAAGAAGGGCGCGAACGCGGAGAAAAATCCGCGGATCGTTCGGTTTCGGAGCCGAGGCCCAAAGCCCACCCGGTGAAAAGCGCGGCGGCAACTCACAAGGTTCCACCGCCCGAACACAATTAGGCCTCCCTTGTTTTGACTTAGACTGGGGGATATGAACGATCCTCTAGCCTATTTGGGAGAGCAGTTGGAAGCTTGGAAGCGGGCCGGAACGTATCAGCGGCTGCGCATTCTGGAGTCGGAGAGCGCAGCCGAATCGCGCTTCGATGGCAAGGACGTGATCAACCTTGCGTCCAACAACTATCTAGGCTTGACCACGCATCCTAAGCTGCGGGAGGCGGCGCTTGAGGCCACCCGGCGCTACGGCGTCGGCTCCGGCGCGGTGCGCACCATCTCGGGAACCATGACGCTGCACATGCAGCTTGAGGAGCGCATCGCGCGCTTCAAGAATGTGGAGGCGTGCGTGGTGTTTCAATCCGGGTTCGCCGCCAATGCGGGTACGGTCGCGGCGGTTTTGACTCCGGAAGACCACATCGTTTCCGACGAGTTGAATCACGCCAGCATCATCGACGGGTGCCGGCTTTCGCGGGCCAAAATACACGTCTTTCCCCACAAAGACACCGCGGCCGCCGAGCGGAAACTGGCGGACCTCGACGGACAACCGGGGCGCAAGCTGCTAATTACGGACGGGGTCTTTTCGATGGACGGCGATATCGGGCCGCTGCCTGGGCTGGCGGAGGCAGCCGAAAAGCACGGCGCCATCATGATGGTGGACGACGCACACTCGTCCGGAGTGCTGGGGCGCAACGGGCGCGGCACTATCGACCATTTCGGTTTGCACGGGCGCGTGCATATCCAGGTGGGGACGCTTTCGAAGGCGATCGGGGTGCTGGGCGGGTATGTCTGCGGCAGCCGGGCGCTGATCGAGTTCCTGTACCACAGGGCCCGGCCGTTTCTGTTTTCGACTTCGCATCCGCCGGCGGTGGCGGCGGCCTGTATGGCCGCATTCGATGTGCTGGAGGAAGAGCCGGAGCGCATTCAGGCGCTGTGGGATAACACCCGGTATTTCAAACAGGGGCTGCAAGCGGCGGGATTCAGCACGGGAGTCAGCGAAACGCCCATTACGCCGGTAATTGTGGGCGAGGCGCGCACGGCGTATGCATTTTCGGCGGCGCTGTTTGAGGGAGGTGTGCTGGCGACCGGCATCGGGTATCCGACGGTGCCGGAAGGCAAGGCGAGGGTGCGCACTATCGTGACCGCGACGCATACGCGCGGCGAACTCGACCGCGCGCTGGATGTGTTTGCGCGGGTGGGAAAGAAGCTCGGGATTCTAGCCTAGGCGGGTGAAACGTCTGCTAGCGAATAGCCAGTGCTGCGACCGCGTTCGGAACCGCGGATGAGAATGCCGCGTTCGACCAGCGCCAGGATGTCGCGCAGGGCAGTATCCTGGGAGCACTTGGCGAGCTTCGCATATTTCGATGTAGTGAGCTTGCCTTCAAAACCATCCAGCAGGCGGTTGAGGACCAGGCGCTGGCGGTCGTTAATGGCGATGCCCGCAATCGATTGCCAGAAACGTGCCTTGGCGAGGATGGCGGCGAGCGTAGTCTGTGCGCCGTCGATGGCACGCCCCAGACAGCCGAGAAACCAATCCATCCAGGGAGTGATGTCCAGGTTCGCTTTCTGTGTGCGTTCCAGGATGTTGTAATAGGCGGCGCGCTCCTGCTGGATTTGGGCCGACATGCTGTAGAAGCGCTGCGGACTGTTTTCCGAGCGCGCCAGGGCCATATCGGCGATGGCGCGCCCAATGCGCCCATTGCCGTCGTCGAACGGATGGATGGTCACAAACCAGAGGTGCGCTTCGGCCGCCTTCAACACAGGATCGAGGGCGGCGGGTCTGTTGAACCAGCCCAGGAATCTCCGCATTTCCCGGCCGAGGCGGGCAGCGGGCGGCGCTTCAAAATGCACGTGTTCCCTGCCTATCGGACCGGAGACAACCCGCATCGGGGCGCCGCGGTCGTCCCGCCATGCGCCGGCCCTGATCTTGATGAGGCCGCTGCGGTCTGTGGGAAACAAGGACGCGTGCCAGCCAAACAACCTTTCGGCCGTGAGCGGCCGGTCATAATGGCGCGTGGCGTCGAGCATCATTTCCACCACGCCTTCGACCGCACGGTCCGCCGACTTGAGCGCGCCGATGTCGATCCCTAAACGGCGGGCGATGGACGAGCGGACCTGGTCCGCGTCCAGCTTTTCACCCTCGATTTCCGTGCTCTTGAGCACGTCTTCGGCCAGGGTACGCAGAACGGCCTCCTGACGGAGCTCAAAGCCCAGCGCTTCCATGTGGCCGATCATCCGGCCCTGCCGGTAGCGCACGCCGGCGAGAGACTGGGCAAGAGGCTCCTTGTCGCAGCGCAAGCGCGGCCAATCCCTCCGTTGGTGGATATAAATTCTCCGCAGTCTATGCGGAGATTAGACCAGCTAATCACCGCAACGGGCAAGCTATTCGCCGCAGAACATGCGGGGAATAATCCCGCTAATCACCGCAAGACTTCAGCTTGGGCGCCAAACCTACGCGCGGGCGCCGATTGCCAAACGGGCTTCGCCGTTCCGCCGCCGTTCCGCGCGGCACAGGCGGCAGATGCGGCAGTAGCTGATCTTCACGCCCGCCGGCGAGCGGCGCGTGCGCACGTGAAAGAATTCGCGGGCGGCGTACCATTGCCCACCGCAGGATTGGCACACGCGCACCGGCGGGCAATCGGGCCGTTGGGCCAGTTGCAGCCGGAGCTTTTCCCATACCAGTTTCCTTCGCTCGCGCCATTGCTTCCAACGGTCGCGGGTGTGCTCGACGAAGGCCGCGGCACGTTTGCACTGCTGGCGCCGGTAATCGTCGGAAGAGCGCGCTTCCAGCCACGAGAGCTGGATTCCGAGCCGGCGCCGGTATGCGGTGACGGTTTTCTGCGCGAGGCCCCACTGCCGCGCGACTACCACGCTGGGAAGCAAGCGTCCTTCGCCTAGCAGGAAAGATTGGAATTCTTCGCGGCGCCGCGGATGGAACCGGCAGGCCTGCCGGGCGCGTGCCTTAATCGCCGGGTCTCCCAGCCCGTGCCGCCCCATCATCTTGCTGATGGAATCCTTGGTGCGTCCGGGCAGCAGGCCCATCTGCGCGATGAACGAGGCGCTGAAACGATAATCCTGCGTGAGGCCGGTGAGTCTCTTGAGCTCGGGAAAGGTCCAGGGCCGCACTTCCCGGCCCGCGAAGGAGCCGTTCAGAACACCGGCGAGTTGCAGTCTCTTGCGCTGGTTATTGATGGCCGCGCGCGTCTTGCCGGAGACGTCAATGTCCGGCAGCGGCTTGCCCAGGCGGATGATCTGATCGACAAGCGACTCTATTTCCGGCTGTGTCCAGCGGTTCCCAGGCATCCCACTAATTCAAGGATACGCCGGGCGCGCGCGGATGAGTATACAGGCAAGCAGGTATTTTTAGGCATGCGTTCCTACCAGTGGGGACACGGCTGGCGCGGTCCCGTGCGCTGCCTGTGGAACCACCTGAACGAGGTTGCCGGCGGCGTCGAATTCGATGTCGCGGGCCGGGGAGACAATTTCGAGCATGGGGTTGCTTTCGATGGCGGAGCGCAGGTTTTCGCTCATGACAAGGTCCGAAAGCTCCAGAGTGTTGCGGATCCATCCGATGGCGACTTCGCGCCCATCGAACTTGCCGACCGTGGGAGCGATGGCTTCCAGGCACTCGCGGTCGGTAGGGTAGTGGATCGGCGTGCGGATGGCCGATGGCGTGGAGGCGGTCAGGGAATTGACGCGCGTGGGCACCCAGTCAATGCGATCGACCAGCCGGTCGGTAACGACGTCGGCCATGCCCACACCGACGGCATTGTTATACGTGAGATCGCTGAGGTCGCGCACGAAAATACGCTCGATGCGCGGCGTTTCGGGCCAGGGATTGTAATCGCCCAGCACGCTGCGGTTCACGACCTTAGTGTCCATGCCGGCGCCGCTGACGTTCTTGCCGATTTCATCCAGGATCAGGATGTCGAGGTCCATGGGAATGCGGCCCATCCAGGACTTGGCGAGTGCCAGCAATTCTTCTTCGCGCTGCTCCATGCCTTCCACCGGTACGGCTTCCAGTTTGGCCGTATTGTGGTTGGCGTCTTCCAGTATGGCCAAGCCGCCCAGGATCTTGCCGGATTCAAGCACTTTGCGGCCGATGGCACGGATGGTATTTTCAAGGCCCAGCTTGTAAGCGTAGGTGTGGTAGTGTTGGGCGCCGGCAAACTTGCCGAGGCCGATGGCGATCATCTTGAAAAGACCGCTTTCGATCTTGCCCATGAAATCGGTATGCCACTTCACGCGGCCGGCCAGCATCACACCATCGCTTTCGTAGGCGTTGCGGTCCATGTAGGTCTGGATGCCTTGCGGCGTCTTGCCGAGCGGCACGACTTCGAGCGAACTGCGCACGGGGCAGCCGATGGTCTGCTCGATGATCCCGTAATGCGCGAGCACATCGGCCTGGCCTTCGGCGGTGGCGGCGCCGTGGCTGCCCATAGCCGGGAACACGAAGGGTTGCATGCCCTGCGATTTCCAATATTCGGCGGCGGCCCGGGTGATGGTGGCGATATTGGCGATGCCGCGGCTGCCTACGCCGATGGCCACGCGCGATCCGGGCTTAAGGTGCGCGGCAAATCCGGAATCGTGAAGCTGGCTCTTAACCTCGGCGGCGACATCGGGAATACGGCGGTCGGGAAAGTGCTGACGCACCAGAAACAGGCGGGGGAATTGCATGGCTTTATAGTAGCAAAGCTGTCCTACGAGTGCGGGCGCGACCGGGGGCTACTTACTTCCCAGCCCTACGAAGAACACGCCGGCCACAATCAGGAAAAGCCCGAAGAACTTCACGCGCGTTAGCGGTTCCTTGAAAAAGATGCGCGACCACAGCAGGGTGAAGATGTAGCCCAGCGACACCATGGGGTAGAGCACCGAAAGCTCTCCCGGCGGGCGGATTCCCAGCACGAAGAAGTAAGACGAGACCAGAAACAGAACCACCCCGGACGCCAGGCGCCAATTGAAATACGGGGCCTCCTGGGAGATGACCAAATATTGCCATCCCTTGCGTAAATGCGCGGCGCCGGATTTCAGAAAGACTGCGCCGAACGACCCGATAAACGCGCCGAACATCACCAGCAGCATGTGGCTGATAGGAGTCTTCAACGCCGGCCGCCCTTGCCCAGCACCGCCACGCCGGAAACGATGAGAACGATACCCAGCAGTTTCCACGGATTCACATCGTCGTGAAAAATCAGAAACGAGAGGACCGTCACCCAGACGTAGGTAAGCGCGATCACCGGATAGAGCAGAGATAGCTCGCCGTCCTTCAGGGCCAGAACCAGCAGCAGCGTGGAGATGCCGTAGAGGCAATAGCCGCCCATCAGGGGCAGATTGGTAGCCATGCCCAGCACGCCGCCATTGGCCATGTGGTTGGCCCCGGTTTTCATCAGGATCTGCGCGGCCGCGCCCAAAATGGTGCAGCAAAACACCAGTCCCACCTGCTGACGGCGGGCGGGCTTTTCGGAAATCTGGGTAGAATCGGTGACGGCAACGCTCAAAAAAATCGGCTCCGTTTCCCACAGAATATCAGGCTTTCGGTACAATAGGTGTCTGTGGAACAAAAGAATGCAGCAATCGTGGCAGACGTGCGGAACGCGCACGCCCCGCCGCCGGCCAAGCCCGATCAGCCGCGTGGCTTCATCGCCGAATGGACGGTGACCATCATTCTGTTGCTTTTCGGCACCACGACCTTGGTGCAGGCGTTCGTCATCCCCACCGGGTCCATGGAGGATACGCTGCTGATCGGCGACCACCTGCTGGTGGACAAGCTGGCGTACGCGCCCGCCGGCCGCATATCCAAATACATGCTGCCTTACGAGCCGGTCAAGCGCGGCGATATCATCGTGTTCCGCTATCCGGTGGATATCAAATCGACTTTTGTGAAGCGCTGCATGGGTGTGCCGGGAGACCGCATCAAGCTGGTGAACAAGGAAGTCTACCTCAACGGCAAGAAACTGGCTGAGCCATACGTTTACCACAAGACCGAGTACATCGACTCCTACCGCGACAATTTTCCCAGCGAGCCTAACGGAGGTGTTTTGGAGCCTGGGCTGGACATGCTCGAG
>DATKFU010000132.1:0-3159 GCA_035511215.1 Bryobacteraceae bacterium
GGCGAAGGGCCGATGCCGCCGCCACCGAGGCAACAGGCCCGCGTCGTTGTCGAGGAAGACGCCGAAGCCGACGTTGAGCCCAAGGTCGCCCGCCCGGCCAAGCCAGCGCCGCCAGCCGAGAAATCCGAGCCTGCGGCCGACAAGGCCCCGGGTGATCCAGAAGTTCCTAACTAATACTCAAATCTTTCTGGATTCTCTTCCGGTGATTACTTCACTGATCTACTCAGGGATGGCTGCGGCGCACGTTCCAATCACGGCGGCGTGATCAGGCGAACCGGCACTGGGGAAGTTCCCGCCACGGTCGGATTTCCGGCGGCAGCGTTGCTACAGCCGGAGACGTTCATCACCGTTACCTTCAGGCTGCCATCCGGATTCATCTGATTGACGAAGACTTGCAGGAACCCCAGAATTGTGACTTGCGTTTGTGGGGGCGCCAGTGGAGTGCCCGCACCGCTGTCGTAGATCGGTATCGTAGCGATCGAGTTACTCGTGGTAATGAGGCCGGTGATTCCTTGAGCGGAAAGCGGATTTCCAGCGCCCGCCGTTATTTGAAACGGATAGATCCCAGTGGCTAGCGTGTCCGGGCCGTTGGTTGAATTGGTCAAGCACGCCACTCCCGTCGCTGTGTCGCCGCCGGGAGCGCTCGGGCTCACGGGATTCTCGGTTAGATCAACTTCCCCGCCGAGAGGGGTTCCGCATGCGTAGACAGTGCTCTGATCACATCCAGCGATTGCCTGCTGATAGTCGCTTGCCGTCCAGTTACCCTCAGCTGTACAGGTAGGAACCGCACTCGAGCCGTTCTGCACCCATGCCGGGACGTACTGCAAGACACCCGCTGTGTACGCGGGCGGGGCGCTAAGGGTACAGGCACCCACAGTCGTGTTGGTACAGGCAGCATTCATGTTGAAGCTCTCGCCAATCACGCCCGCCGGCGAGATTCCTGTCCTCGTGATGGCCCCAGCCGTATTGACAAGCGGGTTGGGAGCAGCGCCCGGGTCGATATTCGGGATGACCCAGGGCTTCACGCAGCGCGGCTGCACCGGAACCATGCCCGACGCCAGAGAGCCGGAGCCGGAGGGGTTGTACACTTCCGCGGTGGCGGTTGCGCTCACGCCGGAATTTGAGGAGGTGCCGTTGGTTATCAACGAAAAAACCCGAGCGAAGAAAGTGGGTAGGTTCGCCTGTTGCACATAAACGTTCACCGTGGGATTCACGCTGAAGGTTGAGCCTGGTCCTGCCAGGGTGGAGCAGTCGTTCGACCCTGCGCCGGGACCGTAGGTGACCTTCACGTTAGCAGCGGGAACGCGGCCGATGACGTTCCCTGGAGACTGAGCCACGGCGATCGCGGCGAGAGTGGCAGTGCCAGCGGTCCCGCAGGCCAGCTGCCATGAACCCGACGAGTTGTTCGGATCTCCGGTGACGCCCGAAATCGAAATCGCCCTGGCCGCAGTCAAAGCTGCAGCATCTGCGGCACGTTGGGCTTCGGCCTTGGCCTGGTAAAGCGTGCCCACGTCAATGGAGAGCGCGGCCATGCCGATGATGACCACCAGCGATACGGCCACCAGCGCAATCGTGACGCCGCGCTGTTTCGAGCGTGCGTCATTGTTCTCGTTTTTCCTGGCGCGGCGGAATAGAGGCGAGAGCATATGGGATTCTCAGTTCTCGTTAAACGCACCGGCGGTTACGGTCAGGATGTTGAGGCTTGGACCGGTCCATCCAAAGGTGGATGCCACGCTGTTAAACTGCCACTTATATCCGTAGGTGATGGTGACGCAGGTTCCGATTAAATTGAGCGTACCGGCATTGGTGGTGATTATGTTATCGCAGCCCCGGTTGATAAGGAGCGTGATCCCGGTTCCCGGACAGCCGCCGCCGTTGGCGGCGTAGGTCCACGTAAGTCCGGCGACCGTCGGCGCACCGGCGCCCGCCAGGCCGCAGTCGTTGATCTTCTCGGATGTCAGATAGTTGTCGGCCACCTGGAAGGCGTCCCCGATTGATGCCGGGACCCCGGCGGAAGGGCTGCCGAGGTCGTTTGCCGGATCCGCCGCGGCCACGCGCGCGGCCTCACGCGCGGCGTTGGTCAGCCTTTGCTTGAGCGTAATGGCGTTGCTGAAGTCAAAAATCCCGACTACAAACACGACCAGTAAAGGCAACGAAACAGCAAACTCCACGATCTGGGCCGCACACTCGTCGCTCCAGACTCGCTTGAGTTTCCGTGTCGTCGCCTCCGTCATTGCGTCTCCGCCCTCATCTGCGCCTGGCCGGGAAGCTGCATGGTCCCGAGGTCCAGGTTGGTAAAGGGAATGCTGAAATGGAAGGGATACTTGTACCGCATACTCACCGATGTGCCGCAAGTGCCCATGCCCGCTGGCGCAGTCGTTGGGTAAGACAGCTGAACGTTCTCCTGAACGCAGATCGGGATCGTGACGCTGCCGTCGCACGAGACCTGCGTGCCCTTGGCAGTGCCGCACTGGTATAGCACCGGCGCAGTCCACTGAGCTGTGGGAACGAGTTGATTCACACTTAGATGCGCCGCAGCCATGGAGTTCTGGACCGCGGTTTGGGCGTTCTGGCCTTGACCGGTGGGTCCCGCGGAAGGGCAGGTAGCGCAAACCGGAGCCACGGCGGCGCGCGCTCCCGCGCGGGATGCCTGCGTGAGAGTGCCGTAGACGCGGTAAGCTTGTCCGAACCACAAGATCGCCATCAGGATCATGAACAGCATAGGCAGCACCACGGCCGTTTCGGCGACTTCAGTACCGCGCGTATCGCGCGCAACACGGCGCCAGGTTCTCGCCCCTGACTTGCTCATGGCTCTCACGCTCCCCATATCCTTCCGATGCCGAAAAGCACAGTGGTTAAGGCTAATGCTACGCCATATGGAACCTTGAGTGATTGCGGATTATCCAGCGAAACCTCGGGTCCTGGCATATGAAACATCAACATGGACGCCAGAAGCCTCCCGATGTTGTGCATCGTTTGCTTGAACCGCCCCTTGTAAATCACCAACCCCAAAGCCATGACCCCAGCTACGAAGACCGAGCCTATCAGCAAATTTACCAGTACTTCCCAGCCTACGAACGCCCCCAAGGCCCCGGCCAGCTTCCAGTCGCCCGCGCCCAGGCTGCGCAGAAAGACAAACGGCAAAAGCAGCAGCAGCCC
>DATKFU010000133.1:0-4022 GCA_035511215.1 Bryobacteraceae bacterium
GCCGTTGGCTGGCGCCAGCATGTGGCTTGGAGATAACGCTGCTATTGTCAGCGCCGCCGAGCTGTACTTCGGCACGGTTCCCAGCATGCCCGTAATTGGGACTGAGTAAGTCCCCCACTCCTCATTCGACGGCGTTGCCACCGTCAGCGTAGTCGATCCGCCAACAGCCACGACGGCGCTGGTGCTCCCATTGAACAGCACCGTCGAGCCCGGCGGGCCGCCCGACGCCGTCAGGGTCACGTTGCCTAACCCGCCGCTGCCGTTCACAGTTACAGTGTACTGCGCGGTTCCGCCGGGCGCGGTGGTCTGCGGCGGCGACACGGAGAGGGAAAAGGTGCTGCCGCCGCTGCCGATCTGCAAGTAGGGGTAGATGTATTGGTTGCTTGCCTGGCCGGCATTGTTCTCCGCGCCGGACGCGTTAATGGTGAGTTGAGACGTCCCTGGAGGAGTTCCCGGCGGGACGGTGATCGTGATCGGCACGGTCAACGGACTATTGGCGCACAGGTTGACCGGCGGGGCAGCGACCGTGGCGCCGGTGGGAAGTCCCGACACCTGGAAATCGATTGTGCCGCAGAAGTTGTTGACGCTGGTGAGTATCGGATCGAAGACCACGGTAGAAGCCTGCGTGGTAGGCGTGGCCGTGAGAGTGCCTTGACTGGCCGGCAGCGCGAAGTTGAAATTGAAGGCGCTGGAGACGTAGACGGCGCCGTTCAGGATGTGGATGTCGCCGTTGACCCGCGCCGTTAATTTGGAAGAAGCAGTACGTGCTGTTTGGCTCCATGGTCACGGTGACTGCGGACCCGGCTGCGACTGACGACGGCAGGCTGAGACTGGCGAAGTTGCAGGTGGGCAGGCCATTCACGTTGTAAGGATAGAGGCCCAGGGCGATGTTGCCAGTGAAGCCGTTAAGGCCGGCGGCGCCGATGGTGAAGGTTTGCGTCCCACCGGAGGGGATGGTTGGCGGGCTGGCGGAGTTGTAGGGCGAGAGAGTGAGCGTATAGTCCTGGACGGCCAGGACGGCGGCGGCGTTGTGGGTCAGGGGGCCGCTGAGGCCGTTGGCCGTAACGGTGAAGTTGCCGGTGCCGCTGGGGGGCGCGGTGATGGTTAAGGTGGATGTGCCGGAGCCGGTAATGGTGGCGGGGGAGAAGAATGCCGCGGCGCCGGTGGGCAGTCCGGGGGCGCTGAGGCCGACGTTGGTCGAGAAGCCGCCGACGGACGCGACGGTCACGAGGTAGGTGGCCGGAGCCCCAGCGATTACAGTGGCGGGAGTGGGACCGGATAGACTGATGGTGAAATCGGGCGTCACGATGGTGGTGGGGTCGCCGGCTGAATTGGGCGCGGACCCTCCACCTGCGACGCTCACCTGGTTGGTTTCCGGGGATAGCGCGTAGGGCGACACGCTGGCCGTTACGATGATAGCGGGATAGCTGGCGCCGGGTTGCAGGATATTGGTGGTGGTGCAGGTGTTGCTGGCGCAGATCCATCCAGGATGCCAAGACCGGCCAGGGCCGCTCGAACCGGGTTGCCGTGCGGCCCCGATGCCGGCTCAGGGGCCTGACGCTAATTAGCGGTGCCGGGTTGGCTCGGACGTAGCACGCCTTCTCTGCCGCCGTGTCGCCTCGCAAATTCGAGAGCATTTTGGTTCAGCCCCTGGCGGCGGAGCTGTGATGCGGTTAAGCCACCTAGCTCCTCGACGATTTGGTCGGGGGCAAGTAGGAAGGCACCCTTTGTTAGATCCACCGTATATACGTTGCCTTCGGCCTTGACCACCGGGCGGCCGGCGATCCAGGTCGGTGGGCTGTCAATCCCTCGGAACGGCGAGCGAACAACCTGCGCCGGTTTGTCGAGCGATACGACGCAAACGGAGGCGACGGTCTCGCCCTGCTCTACGAAGGCCAACAGTGAGCTGTCCGAGGACCACACCGCCGGAGTGACGATTGGGCCGTCTGCGGGTGATGGCTTGTAGGCCGTTCTTCCATCTATCTCAATTGGCATCAACCCGACCTCGGTCGGCCCGTATCCCTCAAGCGCAGAATATGCGACGTGTTTGCCGTCAGGCGAGTAGGCGAAAGTTCCGCAGGCGCCCATCTGCCAATTCGATTCCTTTTGGCTCTCCAAGCTGAGATCGAATATTTCGCAGTTCTTCGGGTTGATGCTTCCCCCGATGCGGGCGACGCCGTCCGATACCCAGTCGATGTCTTCGACGAAGCGCAGGCCCTCGGTCGGAGGCTCGGTTGGTGGCCGAATCTCGACCTCCTCGGTGATCTGGCCGGCGAGGTTGATCACCACCAGTCGGGCCTTCCCGCCGCCTTGGCTTTCCACTATGTAAGAAAGCGCAACAGTTCAGGTAGTAGTACCGATTTCGCTGGACAAATTCCGGCGAATGGTTTAACGTATGGTGGATGAGTGCAAGGGCGGGTCGCCACGCAAGACACGAAGAGGCAGCGGCGAATCGTCATCAGCACTCCAATCAACCCAGCCGGGAACAACTGCATCGGGAAAATCAGCGACTGCTGCGAGAGAACGAGGAACTCCGTCGGAAAGTAGCCGAAAGCGAAGAACAGCTTGCCGAACGCGAAAAACAGATCGCGGATGCGGAGAAACAGATCGCAGATGCGGAGAAGCAAATCGCGGATCTGGAGCGGCAACTGGCGGGGCGGAAGAAGAACTCGACCAACTCCTCCAAGCCACCCTCTTCGGACGGATTGGCAGGCGAACAGAGACCGCGCCGCCGCAAGCGCCAGAGCAAGCGGAAACCGGGTGGTCAGCCCGGACACCGCGGGCATCACCGGCGGTTGGTTCCCGCGACGGAGCTGAGCGCCATTGAGGTGCTGCTGCCGCAGCAATGCCGGCACTGTAGCGGGAGCCTGCCGCAAACGGTCGGGAAGGCGGCCACAAGCGGAGAGCCGCGACGGCATCAAGTGACCGAAGTACCTCCAGTGAAGGCGCAAATCACCGAGTATCAGTTTCCGAACGTGGTTTGTGGACAGTGTGGAAAGACAACGCGGGCGCCGCTGCCAGAGGAGATCGCGGGACAGTTCGGACCCCAATTGACGGCGCCGATCGCCTACTGGACGGTAGTCTGCCGGTTGCCGCGGCGGCTAGTGGAAGCCATGTTGGCGGATGTGCTGGGTATCGAGATCAGTTTGGGGAGTACGCAGAAAGCCTGGGAAGAAGTCAGCCAGGCGGTCCAACAGCCCGTGGAGCAATTGCAGAAGCAGTTGCCGGGCGAAGCGGTCCTGAATGTGGATGAGACGGGTTGGCGGACCAACGGCGACAAGCGCTGGATGTGGGCGCTGGTGGCGAGGCAATTTGTCTTCTACGTGGTGGCATCCACGCGCGGCGCTGAGGTGCTGATATCGTTGCTGGGTGCGGTTTACCGTGGAATCCTCTGCAATGATCGGTGGGTGTCTTATCTGAGTTATCATTCCGGCAGCATGCAGTTGTGCTGGGCTCATCTGAAGAGAAACATCCTGGGAATTGCCGATTATGCGCGTAGTCCTTCGTCAGAGCAGTTCTGCCGGGATGCATTGGCCATTGTGGGCCGCCTGTTCCGGCTGTGGCATCGGTTTCGCGGCGACTTGCGAGACCGGCGCGGAAATCCGCAGCCGCTGGACCGGCGGCAACTGATCGAAAAATCGATCCCTTTGCAGAAGAAGCTATTTGCCTTGGCGGAGGCGCATCTGGACGACGCCGACCGAGAGGTTCGCAATATGGCGACGGCGCTGTACGTTCACTTCGAAAGGCTGTTCACGTTTTTAGAGCGTGAGGGAGTAGAGCCGACCAACAATGCGGCGGAGCGGGTCTTGCGCACGGCGGTGCAATGGAGGAAGATCAGCTTCGGCAACCGCAGCCGCCAAGGCGAACTCGCCACGGCTCGTCTGCTCACAGTCGCACAGAGTTGCCAGAGGCAACAGCGCCACGTGCTGGGCTATCTGACTGACGCCGTACGCTGTCATCGCCGCCGGATTGCTCCGCCCTCCCTACTCCCGCATCAGGACTGACCACCTGAACTGTTACAA
>DATKFU010000134.1:0-5488 GCA_035511215.1 Bryobacteraceae bacterium
GCGGCGCGCTGCTTGGCGCCCGCTACGCGCGGCGCTTGAGTAATTTGTGGCTACGGCGTATTTATCTAGCCGCCGTCTGGGCGCTCGGCCTCAAGACGCTGCTGTTCGATGTGTTCGGCCACCACGGCATCGTGGAATCGAATCCGGCGCCGGGTCATTCCAGATAGACGTAATGAACGATTGTGAACGATTAGCCGTCTCCCGGTCATATCACCTAAGCTGATATCGTATGAAACGAGTCCTCGTCATCGGGGCGACGGGTAACATCGGGCGCCAAGTGGTTTCGCAACTGCTCGCCACGAATGTCAGCGTCCGGGCCCTGGTTCGCAACCCGGATTCCGCCAGTCTGCCGGCCGCAGTCGAGATGGTGCGCGGGGACCTCACGACACCGGCCACTCTCGACCGGCCGCTGGACGATTTGGACGCGGTGTTCCTGGTCTGGGTTGCGCCCCGAACGGCTGTGGCAGCCGCCGTGGCGCGGATTGCGGAGCGCGTCCCACGAATCGTCTTCCTCTCCTCTCCGCACAGGACTGCGCACCCATTCTTCCAACAACCCGGCTGGCGGCCCGGCGAACGAATGGCCAATCCGTTTGCAAAACTGCAGGCGGAGATCGAGCGGCTTATTGAAGCCTCGGGAGCGCAGTGGACGTTCCTAAGGCCCGGGATGTTTGCCGCAAATACGCTGCTGTGGTGGGCTCCCCAGATTCGGGCCGGCAACGTTGTGCGTTGGCCCAATGCGGCGGCGCCAACCGCGCCGATCCACGAGCTTGATATAGCGGCCGTCGCAGCCCGAGCGCTCTGCGAGGAAGGCCACGGCGGAGAGGATTGTGTGCTGACCGGGCCTCAATCCCTGAGCCTGTTCGAGCAAGTGAGCACGATCGGTGAAGCGATCGGACGGCCGCTGCGCTTCCAAGAGATATCGCCGGAAGAGGCGCGGCTTGAGTTGGCGGCGGTGATGCCTCCGCCAGTCGTAGGTATGCTGCTAAACGCGTTCGCAGCCGGAATCGGCCAGCCTGCGTTTGTCACATCCACAGTTGCGGACGTCACCGGGAGACCGGCGCGGACATTTCGCGATTGGGTCATCGACAATGCCGCGGAGTTTCGGCGACGATCGCCGAAAGGCGCGTAAACAGATGGCTTTCGCAACTATTCACTTCGTAGACTTCCGGTTCGCTGGCTGGGTAAAGGAGTAGGCTTGGGGACGGCGGGAAAAGACCGGATAAACCGCGCCCTATTGTTGGTGTACCCAGTCCACCTGCGTAGGAGCGAGTGAGTTATAGAGCAGCAGATCGTTGCCGCTGGCCCCCAGTAAGATCTCTTCCGGGGCATCTACTGTGCCGCAAGCTCCGGATGCGGTATCGAGCTTGCACAGCGAGAATCCGGCGGACTGCAGGAACACACCGCCGTCATCGGTCATCGCAACCACCAGCGGACCGGTGCTCGGTATCCTGCCCGGGAGGGCAGTTGAACCTTGACGCGGCTGATCACACGGCCGGCCGGGGACACTTCGATCCACTCATGCGTTTGGGCCATGAACGCCGCCATATTCGGCCCGTGCGCCCGCAGGAGATTACGGCCGGTCAATCCGCCTTTATTCGTAGCGGGCTCGAGGCTGGTGGCGAAAGACGAACGGGGCAGGGCAGTCGTCAGTATCCGGCCATCCTGGCTGTACTCCCGTAAGATATTGTAGTCGGCCTTATGGCCTTTGGCGTCGTAGTCTACACCGAGCGTCCAGATGTTGCCCGCGTCGTTGACCGCCACATGCAATGCGGCGTACGGATTGGTGCGGAATTGGCTCACGACCTTCCCTGAGGCATCGAGCGACATAGTAAGCCAGGCACGCTGCTCGCTGGCATTAACTGCCTGAGTCACAGCGACCGCCGTATGATCGCGTCTGGCGGAAAGGTCGAAAACCGAGACGACCACGCTATCAGGCGGCCACAGTGAGGCCGAGATCGGCGCCTTGGCGCCAAGCGGCAAGATAACTACGTTGGGGACGGCGGACTTGGTGTAAGCCTCGTGCATCAGCACCACGCCGTTTTCCATGCGCGGAAAGGCTTTGCCCACGCCCACCAGGCCGTCCGGGAACTCCGTGGACTTGAAGACCAAGCGGTCGGCAAGCGACAAGAAACCAAAGATCCTGCGACGGCCAAAAGCGCCAGGTTACTGCAAATCATACTCCATCTCCCTTCATCCTCAGAGGTAACCGGGGCCGTGGCCCACACGATCGTTGTTTGTCGTCTGCGCACCGTGCTCGAACTCGGCAGGCCACCAACAACGGTGGCCTGCCTCACGGCTAAATCCTAGACTAGGCTAGCGTCAAGCTTTATTTTCTCCAATTCTTGTAAATTGTGCGAGTTTCGTACGATCCTTTCTGCGGGATCGCACGCCGCAACTATTCACTGCGTAGCGCCGCCATGGGATCGATCCGGCTGGCGCGGCGCGCTGGAACATAAGTAGCGAGCAGCGCCGCTAGGCCGAGAACAATCGCCACGCTACCAAAGGTAGCGGGGTCGGTTGGCCGCACGCCGTACAACATCTTCGCCATCAGCCGCGCCAGCAGCAAAGCTCCCGCCACGCCAGCTATGGCACCCACCAAAGCCTGCACTACTGCCTGCCGCGCCACCATCCATTGCACCGCCGCGTGGCTTGCGCCGAGCGACATGCGAATGCCGATTTCGCGCGTGCGCCGGGAGACCGCGTAGTTCATCACGCCATAAATCCCGATCGCGGCCAGCATCAGCGCGACTGCGGCGAACACTCCCAGCAAGAGCGTTTCGAAGCGCGGTTGAGCAGTCGCATCGGCCACCGCCCGATCCATGGTTAAGACCGCGGAGACTGGCAGACTCCGGTCGAACGACCGCACCGCCCGCGTGATGGCGGAGGAGAGATCGGCCGGATTCCCGGCTGTGCGCACCACCAGCGTGACATACATGATGTGCGGCGCGATAGGGTCGCTACTCTCTCCCAGGAAATCGCGATTCTGGAACGCGGCGAGGTACATCTCCGGATAGGGCTGTTCGGCCCAATCCTCCTGCTTGGCATTCGCGACGATGCCGATTACGGTCAGCCATGTTTGCGGGCCAGTCTCATCGCCGTGACCGATGGCGATGCGTTTGCCGATCGGATCTTCCCCCGGCCAGTACGCGCGGGCGGCCCGCTCGTTGATAATCACTACGCCGGGCGCGCGGGTATCGTCGCTATCGGCGATCGCGCGGCCGCCCCGCAGGGGCAGGCGCATGGTCTCGAAGTATCCCGGCATCACCAGGCGGTATATGGCGTAGGGCGATTCGCCGGGGCGCGGCTTGGGGCGGCCTTCGATCACGAAATCCCTGCTCCACAAATCGCCCGCCAGCGGCAGGTGGTTGATGCCACCGGCGGAAATCACACCCGGCAGCCTCCCGACCTTCCGCAGAAGTTCGCGGTAGAAAAGCGCGCGGCGGTACGGTTCGGCTTCTTTCGTCCCCGCGACAGACACCACCAGGGAGAGTACGTTGTGCGGATTGAATCCCGGATCAACCGATTGCAGCGCCGAGAAACTGCGGATCATCAGCCCGGCTCCGATCAACAGCATGAATGCCAGCGCGAATTCGGAGGCCACCAAGAAACTCCGCAGCCGGTTGCGGCGCATGCCGGCGCTGTCTCCGCGTCCGCCCTCTTTAAGCGCGGCACTGAGGTTCGCGGCGGCAGCATGCATCGCCGGCGCCAGCCCAAACGCCAGGGCCGTGAGCACCGTAATTGCGAGCAGGAACAGCACGACATGGGCGTCAATAGCCACCGTCTCCACGCGCGGGATGTACGCCGGACTGAGCGCCACCAGGGCCTTGGTTCCACCGAATGCAAGCAGGAGACCGGCCGCGGCCCCGATGGCCGCCAGCAGTAGATTCTCCGTAAGGAATTGGGCGACTACGCGGGCCCGGCCGGCGCCCAGCGCAATCCGCACCGCGATTTCCTTCTGCCGGTCGGACGTGCGCGCCAGCAGCATGTGGGAGACATTGGCGCACGTAATCAAGAGGACGAATCCGACTGCGCCCAGCAACATCAGCAGGGGCGTCTCGATCTTGCCGACGACATTCTCCTTCAAAGGAGTAACCGCAACACCGCGATTCGTGGCCGGATACTGCCGCTCCAGGCGGCCTGTAATGGTGGCCATCTCCGCGCGAGCCTGATCCAGCGAGATGCCCGGTTTCAGCCGCGCAAAAACGCGCAGATGATTGCCGCCGCGGTCGTGGATGCTGTCGCCAAATGCATCGGGCACCCACAACTCCGCGTGCGTAGCCCAGAACGGCGCAAACTTGAATGCAGCCGGCATCACACCCACCACGGTGTAAGACTCGCCATTGAGGGTAATCGCCTTTCCCAGGATGCCGGGGTCGCCATCAAAACGGCGCTGCCATAGCCGGTAGCTCAGTATGGCTTCGTGCTCCGCGCCCGGCTGGTCTTCGCCGGCGACGAACAAGCGGCCCAACAAGGGCAGGATGCCGAGAAGCGGCAGCAAGTTCTGCGTCACCTTAAGGCCATAAAGGTGTTCCGGCGGATCGCTGTTGGTGAGGTTCGGGCTCCAATAATCCGCCCCTCCCACGGCCGCAAACGAGCGGCTCTGGTCGCGCCAGTCGATGTAGTTCGCGGTAGCCACCGGACCGGTCCCGTAGTGCAGCACTGTAACCAGGCGGTCGGAATCCTGGTACGCCAGCGGGCGCAGCAATACGGCGTTTACCACGCTGAAGATCGCGGTACTGGCGCCGATGCCCAACGCCAGCGTGACGACGGCTACAGCCGTGAAGCCAGGCGTCCGCAGCAGGTTGCGCGCGCCGTAGCGCACATCCTGCAACAGCTGCTCGACGCGCATGAAGGAACGCGCCTCGCGGTGCAGTTCCTTGGCTTGCTCGACGCCCCCGTAGGCGCGGCGCGCTGCCCGGCGGGCTTCATCCGGAGGCAGGCCGCGGCGCTCAAAATCCTCCGCCAGCAGCGCCAAATGGGATTCGATTTCGCGCACAGCCTCGCTTTCGGCACGTGGGCCGCGGAACAGATTGACCAGCCTTGAAAAGAATCGGCGCATGGGCTAGGCTCCTTCGGAAAGCAGCTTCTCCACCAATCCGGACATCCGGCGCCAGCGCAGGGTCTCCTCCGCCAGCGCTCGCTCGCCGGCTTTGGTGATGGCATAGAATTTCGCTTCGCGATTGCTCTCGGTCAGGCCCCAGGCGCCTTGGATTCTTCCCTGTTGCTCCAGCCGCACCAAGGCCGGGTATAATGTGCCCTGGTTCAGGCGGAGCAGGTCGCCGGAGATTTGCTGCAGCCGCGTGGCGATGGCGTAGGCGTGCTGCGGGCCCATGGTTTGGAGCGTCCGCAGTACGATCAAGTCGAGCGTTCCCTGAAGTACAGCCATCCGATCCGCGCCTTCACTTGGCATTCAAGTAGTCCTCTGGGTCTACTATGCGGCAGTTTCACTTGTTTGTCAAGTGCAGCGGCCGCATGGCCCCTCCCCTCC
>DATKFU010000135.1:0-21994 GCA_035511215.1 Bryobacteraceae bacterium
CGGCGTGGCCGACAGCAGCGAGCTTGTGTCGTTCGAAACCACCGCTCCTAACGGCGAATTCATCCCGAACTCTTATCCGGACTATCGCGACTATCGCGACCATCTGACCCTGCTTGCGGGCTTGGCCATGGCAACGCCGAACGCGTTCAGCGTCGGCGAACAAGACCATGCCGAACGCGTCTGGGGCGAACTGGTCTCGGGGAACTACTTCGCGGTGCTGGGTGTTAAGCCGATCTTGGGACGCGTCTTTTCGCCAGACGAGTACGGCGACAAGCAGGGCGGCTATCCCATTGCTGTGATCGGCGAGAGTCTGTGGAACCGGCGCTTCCATCGGGATCCAGGCGTTCTCGGCAGCACGATCCGCGTGAACCGCCAGCAACTGACGCTGGTCGGCGTCGTGCCCGCGGACTTTCGCGGTTCCATGTCGGGCCTGTCGTTTGAGCTATGGGTGCCTGTTGTAATGGCTCCGCAGCTTAACGCGATGCCCGAGTGGATGCTGCGGGAACGGAAGGCGCGACTGTTGTTCGGCGTTGCGCGCTTGAGGCCCGGAGTGGGGACTGAGCGGGCGGGAGCCGAAGCTAAGGCCCTCTCGCGGGAGTTGACCAAGGACAACCCCGACAGCAACACGGGCATCGCCGCGTCTATCCTACCGCTTGCCAAAGGTCATTTCGGCGCGCAGACCGCGCTCGGAGCCCCGCTCCGGATTCTAATGGCAGTCTGCGGCGTGGTCCTGTTGATTGTCTGTGCGAATGTCGCCAACCTGCTGCTAGCGCGTGCAACCACGCGCCAGAAGGAATTCGGGCTCCGGCTCGCCCTGGGGGCGGGACGTCTGCGCATAGTTCGTCAACTCCTCACCGAGAACCTGATTCTGGCCGCGCTGGCGGTGGTCGCCGGCGCGCCGCTCGCGATGGTGATGAGCCAATCGCTCGGCTATCTCGTCCCGCGCGATGGTCCGGTCTCGCTGGACGTCCCAATGAACGGCGCGGTTCTCGCTTTCACAGTTCTGCTATGTGTGGCGGCCAGCATAGTATCGGGAATGGCGCCCGCCGTGCAATCCACCCGCGTAGACCTGAACAGCACCCTGAAGGAAGGCGGACGCAGCGGCTCGGCGGGAGCTCGATCGCAGCGCGTGCGCAGCTTGCTGGTGATCTCGGAAGTAGCCCTGGCGCTGGTGGCGATTATCGGAGCGGGCCTGTTTGGGCGCAGTTTTCAACTTGCGCGGCAGATTAGTCCGGGGTTCGACCCGCACGGCGTCCTGGTTGCGCACTTGAACCTCTCGACCGAGGGCTACCAGGTCCCGGACCGCATCAAGTTCTGTACGCGGCTGCGCGAGCGTCTGGAATCGCAGCCTGGCATCACCGCGGTCAGCTACGCCGATTACATCCCGCTGGGGGCCGCGGATGGCTCTTGGGAAGATCTGAAAATCGAAGGATACGTGCCGGATCGCAGCGAGAATATGAAGATCTACCGCACCGTGGCGGCGCCGGGATACTTCGACGTATTGCGGATACCGCTGCTGGACGGACGCGATTTCAACGAGCGGGATGACGGGAAGTCGCCGCCCGTGATGATCGTCAACCAGAAGTTCGCCAAACGCTTCTTCGGCGCCCGGAACCCAATTGGCCGGAAGGTGCAGGGGTGGGGGCAGTGGTTTACTGTTGTTGGACTCGTCCGGGACAGCAAGTACCACACTCCGAACGAGGATCAGCGTCCGCTTATTTACGTGCCGTTCCGCCAGGTCTACCGGGAAGATCTGGGAATCGCGTTTTACGCGCGCACCCCTGGAAACCCAGCCATCGCGCTGGCCGCTATGCGGCGCGAGGTCCACGAGCTGGATCCCAACGTAAGCGTGTTCGACGCGACTCCGCTCACAGAGTACATCACCGCTTCTTTGTTTGCGCAGAAGATTGCGGCGGCGCTGCTCGGCGTGCTCGGCGCGATCGCGCTGGTGCTGGCGGCTGTCGGGCTTTACAGCGTCATGGCCTGTTCGATCAGCCAGCGCACGCAGGAGATCGGCATCCGAATGGCGCTCGGAGCGAAGCCTCGAGATGTGCTCGCGGCAATCGTCAGGCATGCGATGGGCATGGTGCTGATCGGCATCCTAATGGGTGTGATCGTGGCGGCGGCGCTTACGCGCGTGGCGGGGGGACTCCTGGTAAACGTGAGTGCAACCGATCCGGCGATTTTCTGTGGCGCGGCGGTGTTTCTGGCCGCCGTTGCGATGCTCGCGGCGTACATTCCCGCGATGCGCGCCACCCGCATCGATCCGAACGTCGCGTTGCGTTGCCAGTAGCGCCGAGACAGGGCAAGCCCGGCCGCGGGGCGGGTTCGCAGCACGCAATGTCATCCGGAGGGACCGCCGCCAGCCCGAAAAGCTCCGCGTAGCCCTGCTATCCTAAGTACTTGGAGCACAATACTTGAGCCGTATTCCGTTAGCTTTCCGTGCGTTCTTCGCCATCCTGTTCCAGGGCATCCTATCCGACAAACTGAAGCGGGATCTGGGACTCGCCCCCTCGCCAGTCCGCCCCGCCGCCCCGGCGGCTCCCCCACCGCCCAACCCGGCGCACGCCCTGCAACTCCTCGCCATCCTACAGCGCGACTCGCGCCTGGTCGACTTCCTTATGGAAGACATCGCCTCCTTCGACGACGACCAGATCGGCGCCGCCGTGCGCAGCCTGCACGACCAGGCGCGCGACTCGCTGGCCCGCTATCTCAGCCTCCAGCCCGTCATCGATGGCGTCGAAGGCGCGTACACCCGCCCCGCCACCGCCGACCCCGCCGCCGTGAAGTTCATCGGTAATGTGCCGGCTACCAAGCCCGAAGGCGGAACGCTGCGTCACAAGGGCTGGCGCGCCGCCAAAGTGGAACTTCCCGCGCTGAACGCCAAGCAGGACGCCACTATCATCGCGCCCGCCGAAATCGAGATCGAATAAACTAACGCGCATGGAACCTCGCTACGTGATCGGCATCGACCTCGGCACCACCAACTCCGCGCTCTCTTACGTCGAGAACCGCCCGGGCGCCGACCCCTTCGCCCTACCCAAGGTCGAGCTGCTGGGCATCCCGCAACTCGTAAACCCGTCGGAAATGCGCGACGAAAACCTGTTGCCGTCCTTTCTATACATTCCCGGCGCCACCGACTTCCCCGCCGGTTCCATCGCCCTGCCATGGGACCCGCAACCCGAAACCGTAGTCGGCCGCCTGGCCCAGAAGCGCGGTATCGAGAATGCCGGCCGCCTGGTATCCTCCGCCAAATCGTGGCTTTCGCATGGCGGCGTGGATCGTACTGCGCCCATCCTGCCATTCCGCGCCCCCGAAGGCGTGCCCAAGTACTCGCCCGTCGAGGCGAGCCGCCGCTATCTGGACCACCTGCGGCACGCCTGGGACAGCCAGATGCCCGACGCCCCCTTCACCCAGCAGCACGTGCTGGTCACGGTGCCCGCTTCCTTCGACGCCGTTGCCCGCGACTTGACCCTGAAAGCCGCCGAGCAGGCCGGCTATCAGAACATCACGCTGCTTGAAGAGCCGCAAGCCGCCTTCTACGCCTGGATCGAGCGCCATCCCGATTGGCGCGAGCGCGTGACGGTGGGCGACTTGATCCTGGTCGTCGATATAGGCGGCGGCACCACCGACTTCACCTTGATCGCCGTCACCGAGCAATCCGGCGAGCTGTCGCTCGAACGCGTGGCCGTAGGCGAGCACATCCTGCTCGGCGGCGACAACATCGATCTGGCTCTCGCCCGCCTGGTCGCCGATCAGCTTGCGCAGCAGGGCACCAAAATCGACAACTTTCAGCTACAGGCGTTGTGGAATAATTGCCGCACGGCCAAGGAGAAGCTGCTGGAGCCAGGCAATAAGAAGGATGAAGCGCCCGTTACGATCCTGGGCAAAGGCACCGGCGTAGTGGGCGGGTCGATCAAAGCGAAGTTGCAGCGCGCCGATCTGGAGCGCCTGCTGAGCGACGGCTTCCTGCCCGCCGTATCGAGCAACGATATGCCCGCGCGCCAGCGCCGCGCCGGCTTGCAGGAGTTGGGCTTGCCTTACGCCGCCGATGCGGCCATGACCCGCCATCTGGCCCGATTTCTGCGACAACAGGCATCCACCGCCGAGCATGGCGGCGTGCGGCGCGGCCCCAGCGGACTGGCCTGCCCCACTCATATCCTGTTCAACGGCGGCGTGCTGAATGCCGGGCTCATTCGCGAGCGCATCCTGGGCGTGCTGAATTCCTGGCTGGCGGAAGAGAGTCTGCCGCCCGTGCAGCAACTCAGCGGTGAAGACCTGATGCATGCCGTCTCCCGCGGCGCGGCTTATTACGGACTCGCCCGGCGCGGCCGCGGCGTGCGCATCCGCGGCGGCGTCCCGCGCACCTACTACGTCGCCATCGAAAGCGCGATGCCCTCGGTGCCCGGGTTTGCCACCCCGCTGAAAGCCCTAACCGTGGTCGCTTTCGGCATGGAGGAAGGCACGGACCTGCGGATCCCTAACCGCGAATTCGGACTGGTGGTCGGCGAGCCCGCCGAGTTCCGCTTTTTCACATCCGCGGTACGCAAGAACGACCAGCCCGGCGACTTGATCGAAGATTTCGGCGACGATCTCGAAGAACTGGCCCCCATGGAGGTCGATCTCCCCGCCGAGCAGAACACCGCCGACGTCGTTCCCGTCTCGTTCGAAACGGTCGTCACCGAGACCGGCATGCTACAGTTGTGGTGCGTGGCCCGCGATGGGCGGCGGTGGAAGCTGGAGTTCAATGTCCGCGAGCGTGTGGCGGCATAAGATCCGCCGAAGGAGATGGCGACTAAGTCCCCCAAGCAACTCTCGAAGCCAACACCGAAGCCGCGTGTTAAGCGGGTGGTGAAAACTTCCTCTGCGTCAACCCAGCCATTCCTTCGCTTCTACCACTCGGAAAGCCTTCGCGCGAGGACCCTGGAGGTCCTCACGACTATCGAAAAAGCAAAAGACGGCAAGCCGCATCGCGATGCGTTGGCGGACATCGTCGCAGAACTCACCGACAGCGGCCTGGAATACTACTTCCAGAGACCGCTGAAGCTTGCCAAGGTGGGCTTTATTGCGGAACAATCGGCCAACCTCGGTATAGGAACTGCAAAGCGCGTATTCGGCTCCGTCATCCATAACATCATCGGCCACATGGATGACCCTCAACTGATCTCGGTATGTGGCTACATCCGGCAGTTGATGAAGTAGTTACTCCTGTCGAAGGGCCGCCATTGGTTCGGTGGACGACGCTCGCCGCGCCGGCACGATACAGGCCGGCAGGGCGACGGCGGCGAGCGCGCAGGCGCGAAGCCTTGATCTAGGTCACACGGAAGGGCACGTTGCTCGAAAGCGTGCTGCCGTGTGTGACCACCTGGACTGTGCCGGTGGTCGCGCCGGCTGGAACGGTAGTCGTGATTTCGGAGCTTGAGACCACTGTAAACGCCGCCGCCGCGCCGTTGAAGGTGACGCTGGTCGCGCTGGTCAGATTGGTTCCCAGAATGATGACAGCCGCCCCCACCGCGCCGGAGGTGGTTTGTGTTTCCACAAACGGTCCCAGGCCGGTGGACAGGCTGAAGACCGCCCCCTTCTTGTTGGCGCCTCCGGCGTACGTCGTCCCGTAAAAAGTGCCATTGGTGTCTTGCATAAGCGCATTGGCGCTTTCGCCGTCGGGGCAGCCGCTTTGAGCGCAGAAACTGTACAGCGTGGTGAGCGTGCCACCCGAGGTGATCTCAAAGATGGTCCCCTTGCCGTTGGTCCCGTTGCCGTTGGTCGTCCCATAGAAATTACCGTCCGAGCCCTGGATCAGCCCGCTGGGCGACGAGCCGTCCGTACACCCACTTGCGGAGCAGAAGCTGTATAGCGTGGTCAGCGTGCCACTTGCGATTTGGAAGATGGTCCCCGCACCGTTAGCCCCTCCGGACAAGGTCGTTCCGTAGATGTTCCCGTCGACGGCCTGGATGAGCACGGCGTTGGGCGAAGAACCGTCCGCGCACGCGGCTTCCTCGCAGAAACTATGTATCGTGGTCAGCGTACCGCTCGCGGTTATTTCGAAGACCGTCCCGCCGCCGTAGGCTCCGTTGAGGAAGGTCGTCCCGAAGAAGTCGCCGTTGGCAGCCTGCAACAGCCCCGCGGCGGGCGCGGAGCCGTCCTTGCATCCCTTTTCGGAGCAGAAGGTGTGCAGCGTCGTCAGGGTTGCGCCATTCGTCGTGAGTTGGAAGACAGTGCCGCAGCCATCGTTCGGATGGCAGGTATTCTTCCCGCCAAATCCGGTTGTGCCGTAGAAATACTTGCCGGCCGGGACTAGCGCGCTGAAGGGGTTTTCGCCGTCCGCACAAACATCACTGGCCCCGCCGCCAATCGGGCAGAAATCGTAGATTATCGTCAGCGTACCGCTAAGACTCATTTTGAAGACCACACCGCACTGATTCGGGCAGAAATCGTTATTGCCGCCATAAGTGGTGGTCCCGTAGATGTTCCCATTGGGAGCCTGGAAGAGCGTCGCCTCGGGGACAGCGCCGTCCAGGCAATCGCCGGCGGGGTTTGTGTCAGAGCAGAAGTCATGCAAAGTCTTGAGTGTGCCGCTGGGGCTTATTTTGAACGTGGTGCCGACGTTATGGGCGCCCGCCCCAGTGGTGGTCCCGTAGAGGGCCCCGTTGGTGGTCTGGACCAGGGCCGTCACGGGTTGTTCCCCGTCCGTGCCGTCAAAGCTGTGCAATGTAGTAAAGGTCTGCGCGGGCATGGCGATCGCGGTTGCCGCCGACATCGCCAAAACAGCGTACGCGCGATGCGCCCGGTTCAATTTGTTCAACGCGTTAACGATTCGTTTCACTGGATGTGCTCCTTTTTTTGGTCGGATTCGGGCGATGCGGAAGCGCCACGGTGCCCACCAAAAAGCCGCTCGAAACCGCCCACGTTGGCAGGATACGCCAAAATAGGCCACAATACCAGATAATTCGGAAGGCGAGTCCGCCGCAGGTTGCGTCCGCGGCGCCGGCCCAGCGAGAACAATTTTACAATCTGACCGTGGGTTTGTCTAGCTGAACAGACCGTCGCAACGCCGTCGCACCGTCGGGTTACAATTGGGCGATGTTTCCCTATGACGCCACCCTCCTCGCCACGGTGCAGGTCGCTCCCCAGTCTATCGCCGACGTTCTCCAAATCCTCCGGACCATCGACATCACTTGTATCGACGGTGATGGACTGAAATGGTTCAACTGGCTGTATCTACAGGTGACGCAGGCGGTTGAAGCACGCGTGGCGGGCGGTGGATTCACCGATCCCGCGTGGCTTGCCCAGCTCGACGTACAATTCGCCAGTCTCTACTTCTCGGCGCTTACCTCGTCGCTCTCCGCCCAGGCAACTGCCACTTGCTGGCAAGTGTTGTTCAGCAGCCGCGACCGTGGCGCAATCGCCCGGATCCAGTTTGCGCTGGCGGGCATCAACGCTCATATAAATCATGACTTGCCTGAAGCCATCGTCAGTACCTGTCAAGTCACCGGTACAACCCCGGATCACGGTGGAACGCACTATAGCGACTACACTGCACTTAATTCCACGCTTGACAACCTCATTGAATCCGCCAAGCAAACACTGAATGTCCGTCTCCCCGGCGGGGCGCTTCCGCCGACATCTCATCTGGAGGATACGTTGGCCGCCTGGAACGTAAGTGCTGCCCGCGAATCAGCGTGGCAAAACGCCGAACATCTTTGGCAGATCCGCACTGTTCCGTTGCTGGCCTCAGGCTTTCTCGATGTGTTGGATGGCTTCACGACTGTGATCGGGAAGGCGCTGTTGGTACCAGTCCCGTGACCAATGCGGAATCCGCGGTCCGCGTGCGTCCGTGGCGCCGGGCCCTGCGAACTGAATCTTCTGAGGTTATGTTTTTACAGTCATGAAGCGATTTTGTACAGACGTTGATGAAACGAACACGCGTGCCAAATCACGATTACAATCGGCGGGAATGAGTCATGCCTAATTCGGTGGCGGAGGGATCAATTGCAGCCGTTCTCATGCTTGCGATCGCGGCCTGGGAGGGCTGCTTGCTGTTGCGATGGAAGCTGGGAGCCAGAAGGCTGGGTCCTCTAATACTGGAGGCGACGTGGCGCCGACCGTGGGCACTCGTGTGTGGCGGGATCGGGTTCGGAATACCGTGCCTGACCGGTTCGTGGCGATGGCTTGGCTGCGCGATGCTGGTGAAACCGGAATTGCGGCCACAAATCGACGATCTGCTTCGAAGGGAAGTGGCGAGCAGGCGTGGCCATACGCGAGAGGAACTTGGCTAACGCGTTACGGGAGCTTACCTTTCGGCAGACACAGATGCGGATCTCTTACCTACATAGCGCTCTCGCGATAGGGTCCCGAACATCGACTGTAGCGGTTTTGTAGTGGTTCTGGGTAAGCGCGCGTTATCCTGGCGTTACATGAGTCTATGTAAGGTATAGACAGGGTTGATGGGCTGGGAAGTTAGTCGCACGCTGCGCGACGCGCTTTCACAGGGTTCCCTATGACGATTCGATACGCTTTGACGAGAGCCGAGATCGTACGATCCTTTCTCCAAAGCGTGGGCAATTCTCCGAGGGTCCGCGCGATAATCCTCCTTTACTCGGCTGCGCTGGGCGTGCTCTCCTTAGCGGTGAGGGGCGCCTTTTCGCGATCCATCTCCGTTCTTGATGCCACCGTTGCGCTTGCCTGGACGGCGGGCGCCATCGTTTTCATGCCTCTGTGGTTATTCATTCGTGCCAAGACAGGCGAGAGGACCCTCACCGTATCGCCCGAGGGCATCGCGACGGAGATCGGCCGCCTTAAGGGAGAGGTGCCCTGGAGCAAGGTGAAGCTGGTGACCGGCATGCGCCGGAATGTGCTCATCGTGGGCGTTACCGGTAGTGCCTTCTACATACCAAGCCGGGCATTTTCAGGGCCGGACCAACAGGCGCTGTTCATGGCGCAGGTCAACCGCTGGCGAAATGCTCACGCTGATTGGCGCCGCCGGTGATGCCAACCCGGCCAAACTCAACACCACCGGAACGGCCGCCAGGTTCGTGTCCGCCGGCAGGCTCGCAGGCAGTTGCGCGTTGATCTGCATCGCACCTGCGACAAGGCCGGGCGCTGCGCCCGCCCATACTACCTTGGCAGTGACCCCGGCGAACGTCACTTGCGGCGGCGACGCCAAAAGGAAGTAGGGCGGAGGCAGAGGGGTGATCTCGCCATCCTCAAGCGGATCTGTCAGCGGACCTGTGCCCGTCTCATAGATTGCGACAATAGTGCCCAGCCCGGCTGGATTGGAAGGCGTGTTGACCGTCCCATCCTGATTCAAAACGGCCGCTTGTCCGTTGATCGTGAAGATCCCCGGGGTGTAGGCGTTAGGTGCGTCGAGGGGCGGCGCGCTCTGCCCCAGATATTGCACCTGGGTGGTTGCCCCATCAGTGGCGTCGAACGGTACGACCCCCTCGATCTCTGTGGCATCGACCAGCAGCAAGGGCGCCGCCGTCCCGTTGATCAGCACCTGCACACCGGAAAGGGACGTCGGGAATCGGCCGGATGCGTCCGGTACCCCTGCGATCGCTTTTGCGGGCCCCAGGTTGGAACCGAAAAGCGCGAAGATCTCGCCTGGAGCAACCCCTGCGCCGATCAGGCCCGATGCCAGGTTCTGCAGGCAGCCGAAGTTCATTGGGGGAACGGTCAGCAGGTTCACGGCGGCTGTTCTCGCCTGTGTCTCGGTTACCGCCCAGTAGACCGAAAGCTGCCCGGGAGCGCCGATCACGGCCACGTCGCCGCTTCCCTGCCGCAAGTAAGTGGCGGCGGCCACGCTGCCCGCGGCGTCCGTCTCGATGACGAACTCTCCACCCGCCGAAGAGCAGGGTACCGACAGCAGCGGCGTGATTGGAGCCGGCGGAAGTGCACCCGTGCCGTGCCCGAAGGCATATGCGTTCCCCGCGCTATCCGGCAACACGCCGTCGAATTGCGTCGCCGCCATATCGGTTTCCGAGAGAATCATAGCGCCACCGGCCGCCAGCCGCAGCAGGAACGATGCTCCCAGTGGATAAATGGGCGGCGATGGCACCAGGAATGGGCCCGTAATCGGCGCCGGACTCACGCCCACCGTCGCTTCGCCCGCACCGTTCACCGCGATCGCCGCGCCTGTGCCTGCGAACTTAGAATCCAGTTCCGGCAGAAACGTCGTGTACAGCGCCTGCCCGCTCGCTGTGTCGACTTCCGTGACGTACGGTCCTGCACCCCCACCCGACGGCACCGAAGACCCCGTAAGAAAGGCGTCACCCTGGCCATCCACGTCGAAGGACTGGATGGTCGCATCGGAGTACGTCGCATAAACCAGCGAGGCGGCTTGCGGGTCCAGCCGCACGAAGAAATTCCCGCTCCCGGATTGGTGACTCATGGCATCGGAGGTGACGGGGAAATTGGTGGACGCGGTGGTGCCCGTCACGTAGGCAGAGCCGGATGCGTCCACCTCGATCAGGGCCGGAACATCCGAGCCAGAGCCTCCCAGCAGGGTTGAATACAGCAACGTTCCGTCCGGCGCGAACTTGGCCACGAATATGTCGCCGCCGGGCAGGATTCCCACCGGCCCGAATGGGCCAAGCCCTTCCGGCACCACCGTCGGCGTGAGGGGTCCGGCATTCTGCCGCTGCACCACGCCCGCCGTCACCGGAAAGTCCGCCGAATACGTGAAGCCGGTGACGTACGCGTTGCCCTGCGCATCCGTCGTGATGGCGATGCCCCCATCCTCGCTGCTCCCACCAAGATATGTAGCGTACAGGACGTTGCCGGCGGGGTCCAGTTTCATCACGAAGGCGTGTGAACAATAGAGGGCAGTCGGCTGATCGAAGGGCGACAGTTGCTGCGTAGCGCACAAGGTGTCCGCGTCGGTCTTTTGAAATGCATTGGCGGTAATGGCCACCGGCAGACTCTGCCCCGTCCACCAGACGTTGCCTTGGCCGTCGACCGCAATGTTGTTTCCGGTCGCAGCCCACATCGGCACAGACGCGAGAATCGCGAAAATAAGGAAAATCTTCATAAAAGTGGCGCGGAGGCCAGTGTCAAGCGCGCCCGCCTGCCGCGATACCGATCTGACGCACCGGGCGGTTCGACGTTTCCGCGACAGGTACTACTGCGTTTTCTTTGGCGAATCGAATGGGACGCTCGCGCAAATTTTACAAGAAGTCCAGCAGACCCCGCGGCGGTGGTGCACGAGTCCGTCGCACAGCTGCATCTTGCACCAATAAAACCACTTACCAGTCCGCGAACTTTCCGCGCGTGGTTTCCCGGCAGCCATCAGCCACGAATCGCAGAAACGGCCGGCCTCCGTTGTGCTACTATCAGGACAGGCATACCATGATTGAAGATCTGCTCCAACCCAGGCACTTGCTGATAATCCTGGCCATCGCCCTGCTGTTCTTCGGCCCGCAAAAGCTGCCGGAGCTCGGAAAGGGTCTGGCCCAAGGCATTCGCAGCTTTAAGGATTCGCTGAAGAGCGTAAATTCGGACGATTCCACGCCGCACGATTCCGCGCAGCCGCCCAAAGCCTAGCCTTCGCCCGGCACATAGCTTCGCCGGACAAGATGCCCTCGCTTTGTTCGCGCGTAGCCGTGCCTACGACTATACCCTTCTAAGATCCCTTTAAGGCCGCACTCCGCCAACAACAATGTTGACCAGCCTGTCTGGCACCACAATCACCTTAACAATCTGTTTGCCGGCCATGAACGGGCGGACTTTCGGGTCTTCCACGGCGCGCGCCTTGAGTATGTCTTCCGGCGTTCCGAACGGCGCGTAGATGTGGCTGCGGAGCTTGCCGTTCACCTGCACGACGATTTCGGCGAGATCCTCTTTGGCCAGTTCCGGATCGTAGGTGGGCCAGATCTCGCGGAACACCGGACCATCGTGGCCCAATTCCTCCCAGATTTCCTGGGCGAGGTAAGGCGCGAAAGGGCCCAGCAGCAGTGTAAGTCTCTCGAGCACCGTGGCCACGGTAGCGCCCGAGAGCCGCGGCTCCTCGTCAACCACGTCGTTCATCAGTTCCATGATGCCGGAGATGGACGTATTGAAATGCCACCGCGATTCGAAGTCTTCGGTGATCTTGCGAATGGTCTGGTGCAGTTTGCGGAGGATCTTGCGATCCGATTCGGGTGCGCCGCCATCGCCGCCCGCGCGCGCACGTTCCACATTGCGCGTGGCGAAACGGTACACGCGGCCCAGGAAACGGTGGATGCCTTCGGCGCGTTCGTCGCGCCAGTCCACCTCCTTTTCCGGCGGGCCGGCGAAGAGAATGAACAGGCGTGCGGTGTCCGCGCCGTAGCGGTCGGCGAGCGAATCGGCGCCCACCACGTTGCCCTTGGACTTGGACATCTTGGCCCCGTCGGCGATCACCATGCCCTGGGTGAAGAGCCGCTTCACCGGTTCGGAGTTGGCGATCAGGCCGATGTCGCGCATCATCTTCGTGAAAAAGCGCGAGTAGATCAGGTGCAGGATGGCGTGCTCCACGCCGCCGATGTATTGATCGATCTCGAACCAGTAGGCGATCTTGGCGGGATCGAAGGGCATGCGATCGTTGTGCGCGTCGCAGTAGCGGTAGAAATACCAGGACGAATCCACGAAGGTGTCCATGGTATCGGTCTCGCGGCGCGCCGGACCGCCGCATCGCGGACATTTCACATTGACGAACGCGGGCACTTCTTCGAGCGGCGAGCGGCCCGTGCCGGTGAACTGCACGTTCAGCGGCAACACCACGGGCAACTCGCTCTCCGGTACGGGAACCACGCCGCAACCGGCGCAGTGGATCACCGGGATGGGCGTGCCCCAATAGCGCTGCCGCGAGATGCCCCAGTCCTTGATGCGAAACGTGACCGCGGCTTTGCCGAAGCCTTCCGCCTCGGCCTTGGCGTTCATGCGGCGGCGGGCCTCTGCACTGGGAACGCCGGACCACTCGCCTGAGTTTTCCACTACGCCATCGTCTGTGAAAGCGGCCGTGAAAGCGGTCTGCGTGTCACCCAGGCGCGCGAGTTCGCCATCCACCGGGCGGATCACGGGTCGAATGGGGATTCCATACTTGGCGCAGAATTCGAAATCGCGCTCGTCGTGCGCCGGCACGGCCATGATGGCGCCTGTGCCGTAGCCCATCAGGACGAAGTTGCCGATCCAAACCGGCGCCCTATCGCCACTGTACGGATTGATGGCGTAGTGTCCGGTGAAGAAGCCCTCCTTGACGATCTCGCCGGGATCGGCATTCGCGCGCGCGTCGACCATGGCCTTGGCGCGCGCCTGCCCGTCTCGATCGAGCAACCGCGCGCCCAGGGGATGCTCCGGCGCCAGGATCACGCAGGTGGCGCCGAAGATGGTGTCCACGCGCGTGGTAAATACGCGAATCGGCTCGCCCGCGCCTTCCAGCCGGAAATCCACTTCCGTGCCTTCCGAACGCCCGATCCAGTTACGCTGCATGGTGAGCACGCGCTCGGGCCAGCCGCCTTCCAGGCTACCGATGTCGCGCAGCAGTTCGTCCGCATAATCGGTGATGCGCAAGAACCACTGCTCCAGCGCGCGCTGTTCCACAGGCGTGCCTTCGTGCCGCCAGCAGCAGCCGTTGACCACCTGCTCGTTGGCCAGGACGGTGCAACACTTTGGGCACCAGTTCACCAGCGCTTTCTTGCGATACGCCATGCCGCGCTCCAGCATCTTCAGGAAAAACCACTGGTTCCAGCGATAGTATTCCGGCTCGCAGGTGGAGACCTCGCGGTCCCAGTCGAAGCTGAAGGCGAAACGCCGGTAGGTCTTCTTCATGGCGGCGATGTTCTGCAGCGTCCACTCGCGCGGATGGCGCTGGTTGGCGATGGCGGCGTTTTCGGCAGGCAAGCCGAAGGCGTCCCAGCCCATGGGGTGCAGCACGTTGAAGCCGCGCATCCACTTGTAGCGCGCCAGCGCATCGCCGATCGAGTAGTTGCGGATATGGCCGATATGCAGCGTGCCGCTGGGGTAGGGCAGCATCTCCAGCACGTAGTACTTGGGCCGCGAGGAATTCTCCTCGGCCTGGTAGAAGGTGGCATTCTGCCACCGCACGTGCCATTTCAACTCGATTTGGTTGTGGTCGTACGGCTTTTCGGGCATAGCTTCTTTAAGTTTTCCAGATTGCGGCGGTCGTCGCCATCCTGCTCCACCGGAGTTTCCAGGATGAACGGTTTCGCGCGCAGCCGGGGATGCGCCAAAATGCGGCGGAATCCGGCCTTACCGATATATCCTTCCCCAATGTTCGCATGCCTGTCGATGTGCGAGCCGAGGGGCGTCTTCGAATCGTTGGCGTGGATCAGTTTCACATTGTCGATTCCCAGCGCCCGTTCGGCTTGCCGGACGGTCTCGCGCAATCCCGCTTCGCTCGCTACTTCGTAGCCCGCGGCCAGAAGATGGCAGGTGTCCAGGCAGTAGCCCACGGGCACGTTTGTCAGGTTCGCCGCAGAGTCGCGGATGGCGCGCAGCTCTTCGAACCGGCCTCCGATCTGCGCTCCACAACCCACTGTGTTCTCCAGCAGCACTGTTACTCCCGTCCGAACGCCTGCGGCGACATCGTGCAAACCCTGCACGAACGCCGCGATGCCCGCCTCCAGCGACTGCCCTTTGTAACTGCCAGGATGCAGAACGAGATACTCCGCGCCGATATCGGCGGCGCGCTCGAGCTCACCGCGCAAGGAGGCAATCGACCGGGCGCGGATCACCGGATCCACCGACGCCAGGTTCACCAGATAGTTCACGTGAATCGCCAGCGGATACAAATCGAGCCGCTCGCGGGCGCGCCGCAACAATCGGATTTGTTCTGCGCCAAGCGACGATGCGCGCCACATCCGCGGGCTGGACGAGAAAATCTGGAACGTATTGGCGCCCAACCCTGATGCTTTCAGAGCGGCATTTTCGAGCGACGCCGCTATGGATGTGTGGATCCCGATGCGCAAAATACTATGGTAACAACGCCGGGGCGGCAGCGCCCGTTAGCCACGCTTGAGGCCGGGAGCACCGGGCGTTACCATGTCACCGTGAGCTGCAATGCCTAGACCGACTGCCTTGCAAAGATCTGATCCGGCCGCCGTTCGCCTGATGGTTGACTCCATTTTCGAAGGGATATCAGGGGACGCAAAGCAAAGCTATTGCGAGTTTCTTGCGGCGTCGATTGACTACCTCTCGCAGCACCACGGGGACCGATGGGGCGTTACGCTCCGTGAAGACACGAATGTGCTGCGCCTAAACGCTGGCATTGTCGAGGGCTTAATATTGTACTCCGGGGGGCTGCGCGTCCTGGTCGAGAAGAAGAAGGCACCACCGCGAACCCGCTTCGATCGGCGTAGCCACCACCGAAATGCGCCGGGATGCGAGACGGCGGATATCCCGCTTGCCGAACTTCCGCGTTCCTTGCCGAGGCTCGCCGAGGCGCACCACGCAGCCCTGACGATCATAGCTCGGAGACCAGCGTTTCGGAAGACTCTGAATGCGCACTCCACAGGTGTCACGGCGTGGTTATCCCAAGTGCTTCGGCGCAAAGTGGCGAACCCCGAGATACCGCAGCGCCCGCTACATATCGTTCAAGGTGGCGTTCTAAACGGTGATAAGTCGCGGCTCGAAAGCCGAAAAGTGCATTGGTGGATGGTTCCCAAGACGGCGGCCAAAGGCGATGAACTGGTTATCTATATTCGGGGCCTCGGGTTCTTCGCAACGGCGCGGGTCACATCGGCGCCGAGGCCGCGCACGGACTGGAAGAATCGCTATCGCGCGGGCGTGGATTCAGTCAGGCTGATAAGCCCGCCGGTCTCCCTGGGGGCGATCCGCCGACACGTCCCGGATTCCGGCTGGGCAAAGTACCCCCGCAGCATCACGACTCCGCCGCCTGAGCTGGCGGACGGGATTCGTACGCTCATCGCCTGGCGAAGGACGGGCGGGATAGATTTGGATGAGGACTTTGTTGATACTGCAAACATCGATGAGTTAAAGATGATCGCTCTGCATGTGGCACGTGAGAGAGTGCCGCCCAAGGCCGGGACGGCGCTCTACAGAGCTGGTTCGGCCGCGATTCGCCGATACGTTCTTGGGCGGGCCAAAGGGCTGTGCGAGGGCTGCGGCGTTCCCGCTCCGTTCCGTGGTGTCGACGGCCAGCCGTTCCTGGAGGCCCATCACACGACTCGTCTGGCGGATGACGGCCCGGATCATCCTCGCAAGGTCATCGGGATCTGCCCGAACTGCCATAGAAGGGCGCATCTGGCGGAGGACGCGAAATCCTTTAACACAGCGCTTATGAAGAAACTACGTATCTTGGAGGCTGCGCTATAGCGAACTCCACCTTTTGAGCGTCCGCAACACGCGCTTATCCCAATGCGCCAAGGCTTCTGTCAGCATGCCGTGCTCGGCGTCCCGCCTGACGTCGTCGTCCTCGTAGGCGTCGTCGAGCTCGGCGACCGCGTGATCGGCTGCGGAGCGCTCCCAGTGCGCACCGCAGCGCTCCTCGGAAAGGATCCATTTGGAGCAGCGGCCGCGGGCTGTGTACGCCGCCATGATTTCGCCGCTATCCAGAGAGATTTGGCTATCCACAAAACACAAGTCGCTGTAGACCCGCGATAGCGGGGTCAGCAGTTCGTAAACTTCGTAATTCTTAACCTCAAGTCCGTACTCGATCCGCGCATACCCGTGCCACGCCGCCACGCGCTCGGCCCAAGTGAAGTAGTGCCAGGCGTCGAACGGGATGCCGTTGCTCGAAGGGGCCGGCAGGCAGTTCTTCTGGAACAGGCGTTCAAGCGAGAATGCTACGGAAGTCCGGTCGGTCCATTTCCGAGCCGAGGACGGCAGACGTCGGCGCGCATCGGCGCGGAACTCAAGCACCTCGGGTCTCGGCCCGGTAACCGCGATCCGGTTGAAGCAAACATACGACACGGTGATCTCCAGGGTTCACGACATCATTGAAGCTTCCGGAATTCGTCTAGACTGATTCCGAGCTGATGAGGATTTTGTGGAAAAGGGCCGCCCGATTTCGCCTCCGCCGTGGATAGGTCGTAACCGCCCGCCCATCCGGATGAATCCAGCGCTCGTGGCTTCCGGTCTGTCGGCGCCGTTCAAAACCAAGTCGCGCCGCGGCGCGCCGGAACTCCGCAGCGCGGGCGCTAGGCATTCACAATCGCGGTACTGTCCGCCGGCAGCGATAGCCCGTTCTCGCCGTATTCAGCGGCCATCATCTCAAACACGCGTGCGAGTTCGGCCAAGGCTTCTTCGCGCGTCGGCATGAGCGCGTAGCATCCGCGAATTGCAGGAACCTCTGCTACCCAGCCATCCGGTTGGTTCCGATACAAGACTACCTTGTAGTCGTCGAGATTCATCGCATCTCCATTCTACGCTGGTTCTAGGCCGGGTTGGAGGCCCGCCGAACCAACTAGAATCGCGAGCTCGGTCTCGCCGCGTTGACTGTTGAACCGCCTGAGCTACCTGTTGCCGATCTCTTTAGCTAGACGTTGGTAGTTGGCCTGGAAGTCCGCATCCCCAGGGACTAACTCGGCCGCGCGGCGATATTCCTCAAGCGCCGTCGAAGAGTCGCCTGCATGCTCCAGCGCCGTGGCAAGCTGGAAATGCGCCACAGCTAAGCCGGGGGCATGCTGGACGGCCGTTCGTTGTTCGGCGATCTCCCCCTGCCAGTCGCCCATGTGTCCGAGCGCTTCGCCGAGGCCGCTGTGGGCCTCTGCCAAGTCCGGCTTCAACCGGATCGCCTCGCGGTACTCGCTAGCGGCATCGCTCCAAGACTCCTTATGCGCGTGAATGGATCCGAGCTGCATGTGCGCCGCAGCCAGGCCGGGATGCAGCCGGAGGGCTTCCTGCTGTTCGCGCATGTCCCCGTCCAGGTCGCCCAACTTGCCCAGCGCCTTGCCGAGGAGGTAATGGGTGGTCGCATCGTTCGGGTGGAGGCGAACCGCCTCACTATACTGCGCGACGATCGCGGTCAAGGCACCGGTCCGCTTCAGAGCATGCTTCTGCTCCGCGGACTCCGCCGAGGTGCCTTGCGCCGCCAGGGCAGTGCCCAAAGCCGCAATCGCCGGCGCCCAGCCTGGCCGCAACTGGGCCAACCGCTGGTATTGGGCGGCTGCTCCGTTGAAATCACCCTTCTTCATCAGGGCCGTACCCCGGCCCAGGATAGCCTGCATTTGGGCCTTGGTGGCGGCATCCAGCGGCACACCTTCAAGGGCCGCCTGGATATCGTCGGCCGGATTGCCATCCCGGTCCGCGCGGCGCCGCGGAACCGGTGGCTTCGCAGCAGTGGAATCCTGGGTCGGAACCTGCTGCGGTTGGGCGGGAGCCGGAGGAGGCGTCCGTATTGGCGTGTCTTGCGGCGCCGGCGGCGAGGCCGCCACTTGCGGAACGGCTACTTGCGACCGCGCCACCTGTTTTCGCCGCGATCCGAGATACCGGGAGCGGTCACTGATCGCAATTGCGACCAGGACGAGCAAAACCAACACAGCCGCCCACACAAAACGGGATGACCGGCGCGCCGGGATTGGACTTGCCGCTTCCAGCACCACAGGCCGCTGCGTAGCCACGGTGGGCACTTCGTCGGGCGCTGTGCCGGCCGCCCCGCCTCTCTCGCAGTTCTCAATCTGCGCGATGAGGGCCGCACCGCTCGCCGGCCGCCGGGTGGGGTCTTTTTCCAGGCATCGCATCACCACCGCGCCAATTCCCTCAGGGATTTCCGGGCGCCGGGCGCGGATCGGCTCCGGCGCCTTGCTGACCTGGCCGATCAGCATCTGTACTTCCGAGTCCGCTTGGATGGGCAGCTCGCCGGTCAGCATTTCATACATCACCACGCCCAGCGAGTAAAGGTCGGCGCGGCCATCCAGGCCCTCGCCGGTCTTGCCCATAGCCTGTTCCGGCGACATGTAGGCAGGTGTGCCGATCGAAGTACCGGTCCGCGTGAGCGTCGCACCGCCGGCGGCCAGGTGCGCTTCCTTGATCCTGGCGATGCCGAAATCGAGAACTTTGGCCAGTTCCCCGGCATCGCCCGCGCGCCCGGTCAGAAAGATGTTCCCAGGCTTGATGTCGCGGTGGATCATGCCCAGCCGGTGCGCCGCATCCAGCGCCGCCGCCACCTGTTTGGCGATCTGGCAGGCGCGCGCCACCGGCAGCGGAGCCTGCTGCTGGATGACATCTTTCAGGCTCTCCCCTTCGATAAACTCCATCACCATAAAGGGACGGCCATCGTCAGCCTGATCGATGTCTTCCATGCGCACGGCGTTGGGGTGCTGCAGCTTGCGCGTGAGGGCGGCTTCCTGGCCGAAGCGCTTCACGAACGACAGATCGCCCGCCAACTCCACGTTGATCACCTTCAGCGCGCACACCTCGTCAAATCCCACGTGCAGCGCTTTATAGACGGTCGCCATCCCACCCTGGCCCACCTTGCCCAGGATGCGATACTTGCCGCGAATCATGGCTCCCTCTGCCCACTCATTAGCCTCCGTCAGTAGAGAGCCATCGTGAGGGCAATGCGTGAAGGCCGCGGGGTACGTGGCGTGGCAAATCGTGCAACACTTCATTTCCGGCCCACTTGAAGATCTGGTGTCAGTATAGCAGCGCCCAGCTACGGCGGCAGAGAAGACAGCGAGGGCCCACAATGGGCGGTCGCCTGCCGAACGCGAACGGCACGCCTCGCAAGGCTTCCATGACCTCCAAGCCCTGTTGAGAAGCTGGCCGGAACGTCTGAAATCCTACAGATAGGAGAATGGGGCCTTGACATCGGTATTGTGTTCGTATATAAAGGGCTTCAGATCTGGTTGCGTCTTTGCAACCGCCACCACCGATTATTCACGCTGTTTCGAAAGGGGCGAAACGTATGAAGAAGGCATTATTCGGTCTTGCCGTTCTGCCGCTGGTTCTGCTGTGCCTGGCGGCGTCGCTCTTTGCGCAGGGCGAGCGCGGCGCGATCACGGGCCTGGTCACGGATGCCACCGGCGCGGCTGTTCCGCGTGTGGACGTTACCGTGACGGAAACGCAAACCGGGGTCGAATCCAAAGCCGTGACGAACGATTCGGGGCTCTATCGCATTCCGTACCTGCCTCCAGGCGCCTATCGCGTGTCGGCGACGGCGGCGGGTTTCAAAACGGAAGTGATGGAAAGCGTGGATGTGCCGGTGGCCACTGTAGTCACCGCAAACCTGAAACTCGAAATAGGTGCGGTCACCCAGAGCATGGAGGTCAGCGCGGAGGCCACCCACCTGGAAACGTCGACCTCCGAGCTGGGGTACTCCGTGACGGCCGAGGATTACCACGCTTGGCCCATCGACAGCAATGACGACGGGCAAAGGCAGATCCAGGCCTTCATCTTTAATAGCTTGCCGGGCACCATCGGAGGCTCCTATCAGGGGAGCATCAACGGAGGTCCTCAGTTCTCGCACGAAATCCTGATCGAGGGTATGTCGATCGGACGCGCCGATATCGCCGGTGACGCCGATGAGTTTGAGCCCAGCGTGGATGCCATCAGCGAATTCACGCTGCAAACGGGTGCGCTCAGCTCTCAGTACGGTGGTGGTTTGACCGCGGTTGCCAACTTCAATATCAAGTCCGGCACCAACCAATTCCACGGCACCGCATATGACTACCTGGTGAACAACGCCCTGAACGCGAATTCCTTCGACAATAACGCTCTAGGCGTCGGTAAGTCGCCATTCAACCAGAATAGCTTTGGGGCCGACTTCGGCGGCCCGGTATTGCTGCCAAAGATATACAACGGCAGGAACAAGACGTTTTTCTTCTTCAGCTATGAAGGCGACCGCAAGCGCAATTACACTCCGGCGGCGCTGCGCACCCTTCCTACCACGGCTTTTAGGACCGGCGATTTCTCCGCCTTGCTGAATCCTGCTTTCACCGGCAACCCCCTCTCGGGAACGGCTATAACTGACGGTGACGGCAATCCGGCCGTTTTCGGCGCGATTTACGATCCGCACAGCACTACCCAGTTGCCTGACGGCAGTTATACGCGGACTCCGTTTCCGGGAAACATCATTCCCACGTCGGATATCAGCAAGGTTTCGGAAAGCGTTTTGACACTCGCCCCAATTCCGAACCCGCTGCTGCCCACTATGCTGCGCAATTACCCTGGTGTTGCCAATCAGCCGTTCTTCGACTTGAATACTTACACCGGAAAGCTCGATCACGTGATCAACGGCAAAAACCGCTTTGCCGTGTTTGTTAACTCCAATGAACGCCTGAGGTATAACGGTGCAGGCCACGGCTATGAGCCGATTCCCGGCAGCGCCAGCGGTTACTTTGCCATACAGGATATCCTCGGAACCATGATCCGGGCCACCGAAGACTGGGTCATCGGCCCGACATTCCTGAACCACTTCGGCTTCGGGTTCAACCGGTTTAAGAACGCCAACAGCTCGGCTAGTTTCGACCAGGATTGGCCGAGTAAGATCGGCCTGCAGGGCGTGGAAGAAACTACTTTCCCGCTGATTAACTTTACCGGCACCAGCTATCAAGGCGGTACGCTGAATCCCTTGGGCCGCAACAACGCGGGCGTCGAGCCGAACGGCAGCTACATCGTGCAGAACGACACCACCTGGATCCATGGCAAGCACAATGTCAGGTTTGGCGTGGAAGTCCGCCGGTATTACTATGACCAGGACTATCGCGGCGGCACGTCGGGCACATTTACCTTTAGCCCCGACCAGACGGCCGACCCGTCGGCCTTGGCCTCCACCGGCAACGCCTTCGCCAGTTTCCTGTTGGGGGCGCCCTATAGCGCCGGACTGGCGGAATCTCCGGTAAACCCGAGTTCTCACGTCTGGAATCCGGCGTTCTATGTGGCGGACGACTGGAAGGTCAGCCGCCGGCTGACGTTGAACATCGGATTGCGATGGGATATCGTGGGCGCCATCACCGAAGATCAAGGCCTCTCCTCGAGTCTGGGCCCGACCACGCCCAATCCCGGAGCGAACGGCTATCCCGGCGCACTGATTTTCACGAGCAATCTGCACAGGAGCTCC
>DATKFU010000136.1:0-8152 GCA_035511215.1 Bryobacteraceae bacterium
GGGGGGGAGGGGCACCACTGCTGCCCCAGATCCGTCAAATAGTTGACCTGGCCGCCGCCTTTCCAATCCACGTAAACGGCGCGCAGGGCCTCGCTGCGGAAGATACCCGGCTGCAGTTGCTTGCCCCCATCGGCGAACAGAAACACCGCGTCGGCCGACGTGGATGCGCGCGCCCATGCAGAAAGCTGCGCTAACTCGCGCGTGTGCAATTGTGGATGGGTGCTTGCGCCTCCCAGAGTGGGGACCAGAAAGAAGCCGGTCATCGCCACGCCCCCCAGGGCGGCAGCGCTCCACCGGAATTTGCGCGTCTCGGCGAATGCGGCCAAGCCGGCGCCGGCGGCCAGGAGCGCCACCGCCAAAGCGCGGCGCCAGTTAGGCGTTACGATAACGCTCGTATTCAATGGGACCAGGTACGCCAGCGCGAACCAGGCGAAGGCTTCCAGATAGCGCCGGCGTTGCACGGCCACGATTCCTGCCGCGGCTGCCGAGAACTCTGCGATGACCGTGACGAACAGCAACGCGCGCATGGGCTGCACCTGCGGCATCAGCACCCACTTCATCTTCTCCAGTAGGATGTACGAGGCCGGCACGCTCAGGATACCCACCAGCGGCAAGCCGATCAGGAAGAATCGCAGATCGCCAGGCGCCCTTTTGCGCAGCCGCACAAACGCCGCGAGCGAGGCGGCGAACAAGATAAGATAGTGCGGCAACCACTCGCGCCACCATTCGGAGATCCAGGAATAGGGCGCGCGCAGGCGTTGCAGATATTCAATCGACGGAGCAATCCGCGAGAAGAAAACCTGCGCTTCCCCAGCACCCTCCTGGAAGCGCGCGGCGGCGGCAAGCAGGATGCACGCGGCCGCTAGCGGCACGAACGCCCGGGACCGGCGGCGGGCAACCGCCAGAAACAGGTACACGGCCCAGAACGGAATCACCGTCGGCGGATGCATCAGAAATGCCGCCGAGCCGGCGATCCCGGCCGCTAAGTCCCAGCCGTGCGCGGCCAGCCCGATAGCCAGAAACAGCAAGGGCACGGCGAAGCCGCGCGGGTCCGGCTCCAGCTCGAACGAGAGCACCGCCGGGCCGCCAATGGCCGCGCCCAGCGAAATGATGGCCGACACCAGCAGCGCAGCCGGGGCCGAAAGCCCCAGCGCAGCGGCCATCAGGTACAAGCCCCAAATTCCCAGCGCGCGCGTGGCGATCTGCTGCCCTTCGAGCACCTCGCGAAACCCCAGGCCGGTAACGTGGGCGAGGCCCCGCGCGACTTCGTCGTACAACGTGAACGTTACGTGCGGACGCGCGGCCAGTATGTCGCGGCGCAGTACGGATGGGTCGCGCAGATGCTCCAGAATGGGGACGTAGATCTGCGTATCCTGCTGCAGCCAGGTATGGCCTGGAAACTGAAACCAGGTCAGCGCGGCGATGGCCAGGATGCCCGCCGCCACCGCGAGGTCCTTCATTGGGCGGGAGTCTTATCCAACTGCTGTTTGATCCAAATGCGCGCGGCGTCCAGGCGTGCGGCCTTCTCGAACGCCTGGCGGGCCTCGGCATTATGATGCTCCTTGCGCAAGGCCAGCCCCAGCCACAAGTAAGGCTCCGCGGAGGTCGGGTCCAGGTCCGCGGCCTTCCGAAAATCCGGGATGGCCAGCGACGCGCCGCCGCCCAGCGCATCCGGCAGGTAGTAGTTCCCGACACCCCTGGCCAGGTACGCCTGCGGCGATTTCGGATCGAGTTGCAACGCTTTATCGATGGCCTCGCGGGCGCGCTTGCCGTAGGAGAACGCCGAAAGCACATTGGCCGGAATCACTTGCCCGCAGAGGGTGCCCAGCACGCGATAGTATTCCGCGTTCCTGGAGTTGATGGCGATGGCCCGCTCGGCTGCCTGAATGCCGGATTCCGCCACGTGCTCCGCCCGGCTCTTGTCGTGCAATTCCAGCGAGACTTCGGCCAGATACGACGAGGCCAGCGCCACCCGATACTGCGCATCGCCATCGTGGGGCGCCTTTTGGGCGGCCGCCGAAAGCTCGGAGATCTGTTTTTCCAGCGCGGCGCGGTCCTGGCGGTCGCGGGCGTTCTCCAGCGCGCCGGGCGGTGCCAGCAGGGCAGCTATGAGGAAGATTGAAACCATCATTTCTATTACAGCGCATCTTTATACCGCGCAGCCAGTATGAGTCCCGGTACCACAAGCAGCCCGCCAGTATGTTAGGTTGTGAGCAATGCTACGCTTCCCCGCGTTCGGAACGGTTGTCCTCATCACGGCCCTGCGCCTCTGTGCGCAAGAGCAAAGCGCCCCGACCAAGGAACTACCAGCCGGCGAGGCGAAGGGCATTCCGCCAAGAGCGACGCCTGCCGATTATCAAGCGCACGCTCCTGCCGGTACAGTCACGGTGGCGGCCGAATTCATCGGGCACTCGGTCCCCACTCAGGACGGGTCGACCTACACTACGGAAGACTATGTGGCGGTGGAGACCGGGCTGTACGGTCCGTCGGGCGCGCGCCTCAAGATATCGGTCGAAGACTTTACGCTCCGCGTGCTTGCCAAGAAGACAACTTCTCTACCCAGCCAGCCTTTCGGGGCGGTGTTCAGGTCGCTCAAAGATCCCGTATGGGAGGATAGTGTGGCAGTCGAAGCGAAGTCGAAATCGAGTACCAGCATCAACACTGGCGGGAAGGGTGGGGAGAAGGAGCCGGCCGCTCCGGTACATATGCCGCTAGAGCTACAGCGGGCCATGCAGCAGCGCGTTCAAAAAACCGCACTGCCCGAAGGAGACCGCGCGCTCCCGCAGGCAGGCCTGATTTTCTTCCCATATCGCGGCAAGGTCGACAAAATACGTTCGATCGAGTTGGTTTACGCAGGGCCCGCGGGAACGGCCACATTGGCGTTGCAGCCTTAGCCTATGGGCGAGGCGCCTTTTTTGTCTATCCTTATAAGGATGATCTCCCGTCTGTTCGCCTTCGCCTTGGCCGCCGCGTTCGCCGCCGCGCAAGGTCCGCCGCCCAGCCCTGTGCATCCCGTTACCGACTCTTTGCATGGCGTCGCCATCACCGATCCCTATCGCTGGCTGGAAGACCAGAACAGTCCCGAAACGCGCGCCTGGCTGGATGCCCAGATAGAATACACGCAGTCGTTTCTAAGACGAATTCCTGAGCGCGAGAAGGTCAGGCAGCGCCTCGCGCAGCTCAGCCGCATCGATTCCTATGGCTTTCCCACCGAACGCCAGGGGCGCTACTTCTTCAGCCGCCGCCTGGCGAATGAGAATCGCGGCTCCATCTGCATGCGCACCGGCCTCGATGGCAAGGACGAAGTGCTGGTCAACCCCGCCGATGTCGGCAACGACGAAACCACGACCGTCTTCATTGCCGGCATCACTCGCGACGGGAAGCTGCTCACCTACGGTATCCGCCACGGCGGCGAGGACGAGGAAGAGTACCGCATCCTCAACCTGGAAACGCGCCAGTTGCTGCCCGACAGCCTGCCCCGCGCACGCTACTTCGGCATGTCCATCAAGGAGGACCACAGCGGATTCTTTTATTCGCGGTTCACCAACACCATCGGCAGCCGCGTCTACTACCATGCCATGGGCAAGCCCGCCGCGGAGGATCGCGAAATCTTCGGCGAAGGACACGGTCCGGATACCATAATCGGCGCGGAGCTTTCCGAGGACGGCCGCTATCTGCTGGTCACGGTAGACATCGGCGTTCCGCCCAGGAAGACCGAAGTCTGGACCGAGGACGTGCAAGCGGGCGATCCTCTGCGCCCGATCGTCAACGATGTGGATGCGGAATTCCGCCCCTTCATCCGCGGCGGCCAGATCTATCTGTGGACGAACTGGAACTCCCCCAACTGGCGTATCCTGGCCGTGGATCTGCGCGATCCCGCACGCGCGAAATGGAAAGAGATTGTGCCCGAGTCCAAGTGGCCCATCGATAGCGCCACGGGCGTGGCCGGCCGCCTGTTCGTGAAATATCTGGAAGACGTCAATTCGCGCGTCAAGCAGTACGATCCCGCCGGCAAGTATCTGGGAGATATGCCCCTGCCGGGGATCGGCAGCGTATTCGGACCGGAGGGCCGCTGGGAAAGCGGCGAAGCGTTCTTCTTATACACTTCGTTTGCGGATCCCGGCGCCATCTATCGCTACACACCGTCGGACGCCCGCGAACAGGTGTGGTTCCGCGCCCCAGTCCCCATTCGTCCCGAGGATTTCGAGGTCAAACAGGTGTGGTACGAATCCAAAGACAAGACTCGCGTGCCTATGTTTCTGGTTTATCGCAAAGGCCTCCAGTTGGACGGCAAACGGCCCATCTTGATGACTGGTTATGGCGGGTTCGCATCGAGCGAGGTGCCGGCCTTTTCGCGGCCCGCCGCCGTTTGGACCGAAATGGGCGGCGTGTTCGCGGAACCTAACCTGCGCGGGGGCGGCGAATTCGGCGAGAAGTGGCATCGCGCCGGCATGTTCGAAAAAAAGCAGAACGTGTTCGACGATTTCATCGCAGCCGCCGAATGGCTGGTGGCCAACCACTATACCGAGCCTGGTAAGATCGCCATCGAAGGCGTTTCCAACGGCGGCCTGCTGGTGGGGGCGGCCATCACCCAGCGCCCCGATCTGTTCGGCGCGGCGGTGTGCGGCTATCCGCTGCTCGATATGCTGCGCTATCAAAAGTTCAAGGTGGGCAGTTACTGGGTCACCGAGTACGGCTCGGCGGACGACCCCAACCCGTTCGCCTATCTGCGGCTCTATTCGCCCTATCAGAACGTGCACAAGGGTACCAAGTATCCGGCGGTGCTGTTCATGTCGGGCGACTTCGATACGCGCGTCGACCCGCTGCACGCGCGTAAGATGACGGCGCTGATGCAAGCGTCTACCGCTGGTGACAAGCCCATCCTGTTGAAGTACGACACCAAGTCCGGACACTCCGGAGGCAAGCCGGTGAATCAGCAGATCGACGACGACGCGGATTGGATTAGTTTCTTGTGGCAGGAAGTGGGTGGGGCGGCCCCCGCTCCCTAACGGTTGCAAGCCGGTAACGGCCGTTAATCTGGCAAGCCTGAGTGCGCGGGTATAGTATTCTGTAACAGACTGTGTTCCAGCTCAAAGATTCATCCGTGCACAGCAGCGTCTTCGCGCTGGCGCTCACCACCTTCGCGGTGCTCGTCTCCCTGCTGTTGCGCCCGTTGCTTGAGCCGAACTTCTTCCTCCCTTTCGCGCTCGCCGTATTCGCCAGCGCCTGGTATTATGGGCTCGCCGGCGGATTTTCGGCCACCGCGCTTTCCACGGCGGCGCTGGCCGCACTGATGTTTCTGTTGCACGAGCCCTGGTATCCCGGCAGCCCAAATCTGGCCGCGTCGCTGCTATCTTTTGTAGCCATCTCGGTTGCGTTCACCGCATTGGTCTCGGGATTCCACAGTAGCCGAAGCATGCTGTCCGCTACTTTGTCGAGCATCGCCGAAGGCGTGGTAGCCACCGACCGCGAAGAGCGCGTCACATTCCTCAATCCGGTGGCGGAGGCCCTCACCGGATGGCGGCGCGCCGATGCCCTCGGCCGGCCCTTGGGCGACGTCCTGCATGTAATCGAAGAAGGCAGCCGCGAACGCGCGGGCAACCCCGCCCGCGATGCCATCCGCGCCCGCGCCGCCGCCCACAATGTGGGCCATGTTCTGCTAATCGCCCGCGATAAAACCGAGATCGCCATCGAGCAGAGCGCCGCCCCGCTTTGCGACGAGTACGGCCGCCTGCGCGGTGCCATCCTGGTGTTTCGCGACATCACCGGCCGGCGGCAGCTTGAGGAGCAGCTCAGCCACGCAAGCAAGATGGATGCGGTGGGACGCCTGGCGGGCGGCGTGGCGGGCGATTTCAACAACGTCCTCACGGTCATCACCGGCTACAGCGATCTGCTGCGCGCGCAGATTCCCGGCGTCAGCCCGATGCGGCGCTTCGCCGATGAGATCCTGTACGCCGGGGAGCGCGCGGCCGCGCTCACGCGCCAGCTCCTGACGTTCAGCAGCGGCCAGCAGGCGCAGCCCAAGGTGACCGAGCTGAACAGCGCGATCGCCGCTATGGAACCCATGCTGCGCCGGTTGCTGGGCGATTCGGTGGAGTTGATCGTCCTGCCCGGTCCGGCGCTCGGCCACGTGCACATTGACGGCGCGCAGTTGCAGCAGGCTATCGTAAACCTGGCCACCAACGCGCGCGAGGCCATGCCCAACGGCGGCAAACTGGTGCTCGAAACCTCCAATCTGGAGCTGGATGAGGCTGCCGCCAAAAAGGCCGGCGTGAAGTCCGGCGCGTACGTGATGCTGGCCGTAAGCGATACGGGATCGGGCATGGACGCCGAGACCCGCTTGCGATTGTTCGAGCCTTTCTTCACCACTAAAGAGCATGGTCAAGGCAGCGGGCTGGGGCTCTCCATGGTTTACGGAACCGTGAAGCAAAACGACGGCTACATCACGGTCTACAGCCAGGTGGACTGCGGTACCATATTCGAGATCTGCCTGCCCCGCGTCGAGCCGGCCACTTCGGTGCCCCCGGGCCGCAGGCTGGCCGCGCCCAAGGGGTCTGAGACCATCCTGCTGGTGGATGACGAAGAAGGCGTCCGGAAACTGGTTTCCGCGGTGCTCGGCAATGGCGGCTACACCGTGATCGAAGCCGCCAATGGCAGTGCGGCGCTGGCGGTCTACGAGAAGAACGCGCACAAGATCGACCTGGTGCTGACCGATGTGGTGATGCCGCAGATGAATGGCTTCGAGCTCGGCCACCAGCTTGGCTGGAGGAACCCGGATCTGCAAATCCTGTACATGTCCGGCTACCGCGACACTCCCCTCAACAGCCAGCCGGGCGACCCTCCCAAGGCATTCCTGAACAAGCCGTTCACGCCGGATATGTTGCTGGCCAAGGTGCGCGAGGTGCTGGATGAAGGCGGGGGCGTTCGACCGGCGGGGTGATTGCGGGAGGCCGGCGTCGAAGCGAATCCCGACACGGCCTTGACACACGGCCGCGCATGCGTGCGTGCGCTGCCAAAATAGTGTTACAGTGCAGCCATATGGGTTCCGTCAACAAAGTGATCTTGGTCGGCAATCTCGGCAAAGATGCCGAGACGAAATTTATTCCTTCGGGCAGCTCCGTCACGACCTTCAACCTGGCCACCGCCCGGCGTTGGAAGGACCAGGCTTCCGGAGAGTGGAAAGAACAGACCGACTGGCACCGCGTGAAATACTGGCGAGCGGAAAACGTCGCCAACTACCTGCTTAAGGGCAAGCAGGTCTACGTGGAAGGCCGGCTGGAAACCCGAAGTTACGACGACAAGGACGGCAAGAAGGTATACACCACCGAAGTCGTTTGCGAGCATCTCGTGCTACTCGGCAGCCGTCAGGACGGCGGTGGTTCGGCGCCCGACGAATATAGCCAGCCGCCTGTATCCATGCCGCGTAGCGCCGCGCGGCCGGCGGCAGCTCCCAGCCAGTCCGCCGCGTCTGCGCCGGCCGAAGATCCATCTTTCAACCAGGGTATCACCGACGACGACGTGCCGTTTTAGGATACGGCCTTCGTTTTCGTGTCCATTTATTCGTAGCGACTCTCCTCTCAGGAGTGGGGCAGGCTCTCAGCCAGGCTCTCAGCCTGCGGGCAGCCTCGCAGGCCGCCCAACGCGCGCAGCCCATCTTTGTCATACCCCGTTGTAGCCGCAGGCCATGGCCGTGGCACACGCAGGCTCGTCGCGGAACAGTCGTCGATAGTGCATTCTGATACTCTCAGGTCATGGTTCGCACCAGGTATGCGACGTGGTCGGTTGTTCTGAGTCTGCTGATCGCCGGCGCGTCCGGAGCGCAGGAATCGGCTCTGGAAAGAGCGAAAAGCGAGGCGGCACGGCTGCGCCAAGCCTTCCCGCCATCTGAAGCGAATATCTGGAAAGAGACCGGCGCGTGTCAAGCACTTTGAGACACCCAGCATAAAAATTACTGACTATCTTCCTTTGTCTTTTGGCCGGGCGGAGTCGGCTTGTTGATCCAAACCTCCGAGGGCAAAGGCAATGGTCTTGGAGACCGCTGAACGAATCGATCCGGGTGCGCCAGGTAAGCGGCATCCAGCACCACCTGGCGGTGGGCCAGGACGGCCGGGGCCTCGCCGAAGTGAACCACGGCGGGGGTGAGCAAGCCGAT
>DATKFU010000137.1:0-3321 GCA_035511215.1 Bryobacteraceae bacterium
GTTTACATAATATCCATTATAGGAAGCTACGCGCGCTCCGGGCTGTAGATGCTATCCTCGTACTTCCTATGGCGCAAAAAGCGGCGGTAATCGGCAGCGGCGGGCAACTTGGCATGGAACTGGTCCACGAGCTGAATCGGCGCGGATACCAGACCATCGGGTGGGACCGCGGCCAACTGGACATCACGGATAACCGGCAAGTGGAAAGCGTCCTGACGCCATGGGATCCGGAGATCGTCTTCAACGCCGCCGCGTACAATCAGGTTGACGTGGCGGAGAGCGAACCACAGGCGGCCTTTCAGGTGAATGCGCTGGCCGTGCGCAATCTGGCGTTGGCGTGCCACCAACTCGACGCCCGCTTCGTACATTTCTCGACGGACTACGTCTTCGATGGCGCTTCCCGCCGGCCGTATCTGGAAAGCGATCCGACGCATCCGTTGGGCGCCTACGGCGTTTCGAAGCTGGCGGGCGAGATCTACGCGCAGGCTTACCTGGAGGCGCCGCTGATCGTGCGCACCTCCGGCGTCTTCGGGCCGGGCGGCCTGCAGACGGCGAGGGGCAATTTTGTGGAAGTGATGTTGCGGCTGGCGCGGTCCGGGCAGCCCATCCGAGTCGTGGAGGACCATGTAGCGTCGCCCACCTACGCGCCATTGCTGGCCGCGCGCACGCTCGACCTGGTGGAGCGCGGCCACACGGGCATCTTCCACGTCGGCGGCGGCACCGCCACTTCCTGGTTTCACTACGCGCAGTCGATCTTCGCGGTAAGCCAGCCGGGCCACGCCGTGGAACTGCACGCCACCAACGAACGCGAATACCGCACGGCCGCGCACCGCCCCAAGTTTTCGGCCCTATCGAATGCCAGGATGGAGAGCCTGGGGATCGATCCGATGCCGGCGCTGGACGACGCGCTACGCCTCTACTTCGCGGCGCGCGACAAGCTGCTCAGCTCTTCTCGGGCTTAATCGCGTAGTAGCCTTTGCGCACCTGCACCTTCATATTCTTGTCCCCCACCTTCACGATCAGCTTCCGGAAAGTGCCGTCCTTCTCGGGATTGGTGGAGGTATAGGCGATGGAATACTGGCTGCGCATTTCGTCCTGCAGTTGCTTGAAGGCGTCGTCCAGCGTAAGCCTGCGATCCACTTTAAACACCCGGCCGCCGGTCTCGCCGGACATTTTTTGCAGAGCAAAATCGCTGACACCGAACGAAAAGCGGCCATAGGCGCTGGGGTCGGCGTAATCCATGCTGTAGATCACCACGTCCGACTTCTGGGAGGCCTCAATGGCTTCCTCGATCTTCAGCTTGCTGCCTTCGTCCATGCCGTCGGTGATCAGAACGATGACCTTCCGCCCCACCTCGGCGCGCAGTTTTTCGTTGGCCGCCAGATAGACCGCGTCGTATAGCACCGTGCCGCGCGGCTGGCTGATGGTCGGCACGGGACCCGGCCCGAAGCCGGAGGCTCCCGAATTCACCTGCAATTGCGAAAGCCCCGCCTGCAGTAGTTTGGCTGAATTCGTGTAGTCCTGCAGCAGCTCGGAGTCCTCTCCAAAACTGATGAGGAAGGCTTCGTCCTTCTTGCGGAGAACCTGCGCGAAGAACTGATGCGCGGCGCGCTTCTCGATATCCAGCAGGTTTCTCTGGCTGGCGCTGACGTCTATGAGCAGGCCAATAGTCAGCGGCAGGTCGGTCTCTTTCGAAAAGTATTTGATGACTTGCGGCTTGCCGTCCTCAAGGACCGTGAAATCGTCCTTGGTCAGGCTGCCGATCAAGCCGCCGTGCTTGTCATGTACGGAAGCCAGAATGTTGACCAGCGAAACGTCGACGGAGATGGACGGCGGCGCGGAGTCGTCTGGCTTTTCGGCGGGCTTGTCCTGGGGCAAGACAGGTGAAGCCGGCAGGATTGCCAGCAGAAACACAGATGCGATAGCCCGTTTGATCGGGGCTTTGGTCAGGGCCATAAGGGTTACAATATCGGACGTGGCTGCAGGCAGCCCTGTTACAATAATGCGCAAAGCGATTCGTCATCTGCAAGCGGCCGATCCGGTGATGGGCGGCATCATTGAGCGCGTGGGCCGGTACCGCATCGAGTTTCACGAACCGGGCTTCGAGACGCTGGTGAGGTCGATCGTCTACCAGCAGCTCAGCGGACGCGTGGCACAAGTGATCTTCGGGCGCCTTGCGGGCGCGGTTCCGGATGGCCTGTTGACGCCGGAGAACATCCTGGCGCTACGGCCCGCCAGGATGCGAAAGCTGGGCCTTTCGAAGCAGAAGACCGCCTACATTCGCGATCTGGCGCGCCGCACCCGCGACGGTACGGTCGATTTCGGCGAACTGCCGGCACTCCCGGATGCGGAGGTGATCGAGCGGCTCACGCAGGTGAAGGGCGTGGGCGTGTGGACCGCGCACATGTTTCTGATGTTCGCGCTGCGGCGCACCAACGTGCTGCCCACCGGCGACCTGGGAATCCGGTCGGCAATTCGCAAAGCGTACGGCCTGGCCGAGCTGCCGAAACCCGATGAAATTGAAGTCTTGGGACAGCGCTGGCATCCCTACTGCACGGTGGCCGCCTGGTATCTCTGGCGGAGCCTGGAGCCCAACGCCAATCTCTGAAGTTTACAACATCTTCGCTTGACAAATAGCGAACAAACAGCGAAACTGTCCAAGGAGGAACATAACGTATGATTCGTGACGCCCTATTGCCCGAGTTCGATCATGAGATGGCTAATACCCGCAAGACGCTAGAGCGCTGCCCGGAGGACAAGTTCGGCTGGAAGCCGCACCCGAAGTCCTACAGCATGGCATCGCTGGCTACGCATATTGCGGACATGACGGGCTGGACCGCCACTACCATCGAGAAAGATTCGTTCGACGTCGCGCCGCCGGGCGCCCCGCCGTATAAGCAGGAGCCCGCAAAATCGCGGCAGGAACTGCTGGCGCTGTTCGACAAAAACGCGGCTGCGGCGCGCACTGCACTGGCCGGCGCGAGCGACGAGCATCTGGCGAAAACCTGGTCGCTGCTCGTCGGAGGAGAAACCCTGTTCAGCCTGCCCCGTATTGCTATGATCCGTGGCTTCGTGATGAACCATACTATCCACCATCGCGCGCAGCTGACGGTGTATCTGCGGCTGAACGATGTGCCAGTGCCGGCGCTTTATGGCCCGTCGGCGGATGAGCAGCAATAACGCAATTCATTTCGACTGGCTTTTCAGCATCGCCGCATATCCCCGCTTCAGTTCGGCCAGCTTGGGCAGATCGTTATAGACAACGTAGGGGTAGTCGGGATTTCTTCTCACGAATTGTTGGTGATATCCCTCGGCTGGATA
>DATKFU010000138.1:0-8398 GCA_035511215.1 Bryobacteraceae bacterium
CTTGGCGGAGGGCAGATGCAGGCTATCGGTAACCTTGATTTCGAAGTGTGAGGTCCCAGCCGTGCTGGGCTGGCCGCCGATTACGCCAGTGGCCGAATTCAACGAAAGACCATTCGGCAAATTGCCCGCGTATACCGCCCAAGTGTACGATCCGCTGCCACCGCTGGCGGTCAGCGTCTGCGCGTACGTTCCATTGGCGTCCCCCGGCGGCAGGGGTGAACCGGTAGTAATGGCCACAGGAGCGTTGACGGTGAGCGCCGAACTATTGATGCTGGCAAAGGCAGTGCCGGTGGAAGTGGTCCCAGCAATGGAAATCTGGTAGGAGGTTGCTGTGGGCACGCTGATGGACGCGGGCAGCAGGAAGGTGACGTATTCCGTGGTGCCCGACGCAACCGTAACTTTGGTGGCAGTAGTGGTGCCGGAGGGTCCGCTGCCGGCGGTGGTGGGGTCGATCGTCACGGTGACGTTGGCAGGCGGGATGGTCCCGCTGGGGAAACCATGGCCGATCACCGTAACACTGGTTACGCCCGCATCAGCGGCAGTGGGCGACGCCGCTCCGTTCAGTGTCACCTTCGTGACGGCTCCCAACCGCAATGAGGCGGAGAGCAATATCAATACACACACCAATAAGCGAACCAGGCAACTGGCTGCGGATACACGATTAGTTCGTAGGCTTCTCATAGTTGGTCTCCACACACGCAACGGAATTTTAGACAGGGATACGAGGACTTCAGGCCGAGGTCGGCCAGCAGATCGCGTAACACCTCAACCTGATCGGTGCGCCCTGGAGTAGCGGCAGCGACCGCCTCCAAGGCTTCGGACAATTCGGCTTGGTACTCCCCTATCGGGATGAAGATCTTAGTCCAAGTCAATTGTTGCACGCTTTACATCTAACCCGGACCGCGCCAAAAAGTTGCGGGCACGCACGCAGGTTTTGCTAGAAAAGGCTTTTTATAGACTGTCAATCTATATGATTCCAGGCATGTTACGAAAAAATAGAAAACAAAAAAAGATTACAGCCTGAGAGTTCCAGGTGGGATCGGGAGCGCTTACTGGCCCTCGCGCGCCAATTGCGGGTCGGACGGGTGCTGGCCGCCGATCTTGCGCTCCAGTTCGTCGCGGGTGGCCTGCTTCAGGCGGGTGGCTTCGTCGAATTGGGACTTGGCTTCTCCGCGCCGGCCCATGGCGAAGAGAATTTGGCCGCGCAGATAGTAAACACTGGAGCTTTGAGGGTCGATGGCGCCCGCGGCGCGCAGCGCATCGAGCGCCGCGGCATACTTGCCCTGCTGCTTGTAGATCTTGGCGAGCCCGTAATCGGACGTGCCCAGTCCGGGATCGAGGCGCAGGGCCTCTTTGAAATTGCGCTCGGCCTCCGGAATCTGGTTGAGCGCATAACAGACCGCGCCCAGTTCGTCATAGTCGTAGGCTACGTCCGGCGCGATGGCGACATCCTTCAGGAATTCCTGCCGGGCGCGCTCGAAATCGTTCTGCCGCCGGTATTCGGTTCCCAGGAAGTAATGCACCAGGGGCAGCTTGGGATCGATGCGGGCGGCTTGCTGGAATTCTTCCATGGCGCGGTCGTACATCCCTGAGCCCACGTGGGCTTTGCCGACGATCAAGTGAAACGCCGCCGAGTCATGGCCAACTTCGATCAGGCGAGTGGTGGCGCGCCGATCCAGATCCGCCAGGCCGGCCTTATTGGCGGCAATGGACACCACGTAAAGGTAATTCAGGTTTTCAGACTCGCGCTGCCACAGCGGCTCCAGCGTTTGGGCGGCTTCCAGGTAGTGTTCCTTGAAGAAATAGCAGAGCCCCAGCAGGTAGCGCGCCTGGGTGGATTCCGGCTGATCGCGCACCACCGATTCGAAAGGCTGAATAGCGTGCTGATAATCGGCCTGCCGGTAATACACCAGCCCGATGTTCAGGCGGATGCCGGGCATCTGAGGCGCGAGCCGCTCGGCGGCGTGCAGCTCAGACAGGGCCGCCGGCCACTCTTTGCGGCGCATGTGAACCACGGCCAGATTGCCGTGCGCGCCCACATTGTCCGGTTCCGCCGCCAGCACTGCGCGGAAGTCCTTCTCCGCCCCGGCCAGGTCGCCGGCATCCATGGCATGCTGTCCCCGCTCGAATGTCTGCCGGGTATCGGGCGGCTGTGCCGCGCAAGCGAAAGCAATCAGCCCCAGATGCACCCAGATGCATCCGGATAAAAAGGGCGCCAGTCTGCCGGCAGCTAGCACCCCACACCCAGCGCCTGTTTTTTCGGCGCCATGCTCCACAGCCGATCCCAGGAGTGTTCTTTGTCCCACATGGGCGTGGGCTCGAAGAAGCCCGTATCCGGCGCCAGGTGCTGGCGCGCGACATCCTCATTGAGCGTGATGCCGAGGCCCGGCTTGTCGGGCACCGCGATGAAGCCTTTGTTGATGATGGGCTTTTCGATACCCTCCACCAGGTCCTGCCACCAGGGGACATCCAGCGAATGATTCTCGCAAGCCAGGAAATTCTCGGTGGCCGCGGCGCAGTGAACGCTGGCCAGCGCGCCGATCGGCAGGCCGGCATAATGCATCGCCATCGGCACGCCATATTCCATAGCGGCGTCGCCGATCTTATGCGTCTCGAGGATGCCGCCCGACGTGGAAATATCCGGATGAATCTTGCTCACCGCATGCTTCTCGCACAGATTGATGAACGATTCCTTCAGGTAGATATCTTCGCCGGTGAGTATGGGGGTGGGGCTTTCCATCGTGATGCGCTGCAAAAGATCGGTGTACTGCCAGGGAATTACGTCCTCCATCCACGACAGGTTGTATTTCTCATAAGCCTTTCCCAGCCGGATGATGGAATGCACGCCGAGGTGGCCCAGATGGTCCATGGAAAGCGGGATCTCCATGCCTACGGCCTCCCTCGCCGCGGCAACGTATTCGCAGAGCTTCTCGATGCCTTTCTCGGTGACCTCGGCGCCGGTGAACAGATGCGGCAATTGGCTCCGCTCCCAAGGCGTTTCTCCGGATGGCATGGTCACGGTTCCCGGAGTTTTGGCGACCATCTGGATGCCCAGATCCATCTTCAGCCATGTGAGACCCATTTCTTCCTTGCGAATCTTCAGGCGCTTAGCGTACTCCTGGACGTCGTCGGACTCCTCGGTATCGGCATAAATGCGAACCTTATCGCGGAATTTGCCGCCTAACATCTGGTAAATGGGTACACCATAGACCTTGCCGGCGATATCCCATAGCGCTTCTTCAATGGCCACCACCCCGCCCGCCTGCCTGGAGTGGCCGCCGAATTGTTTGATCTTCTCGAAGATGTAGGTGATGCGCAGCGGATTCTCGCCTATTACGCGGCTCTTCAGGAACAGCGCGTAGGTGGCGCTGGCACCGTCGCGGACTTCGCCGAGTCCGTAGACGCCCTGGTTGGTATCGAGCCGGATGATGGTGCATGGACTGGGACCGGGCTTACGCACGGTGGCCACCCGCAGATCGGTGATCTTCAAAGTGGAAGGGCTGGAGTTGGTGTTGACGTTCTGAAAAGGCGGCTCGGGGGCGGCTTTGGCGCGCGCGCCCAACACCGCTCCGCCCAACAGGGCGGCGGATGTTTTGAGAAGTCCGCGGCGGCTTGGGCGCGCCGGATGGTGGTTTGGCATGGGTGGTCTCCTACAGACCCACCATTATAGTGCCAGTCGCGGATCGGCCTACGACGCTTATCGCGGCGGCTTGCACGTCATGCGCGACGCATTGCTGCTGGAATGATCGCGGTTATGCGAATCTCGGTCGCGGCGACCGGAACTCCTTCGGCAAATAAGTCGGTCACAGGTCATTGCGCCGCTTGACCTCGTCCCACGTTGTGAAGCGTCCCTCGCGGAAGCCGCGCTCGCCGCGCTCCTTCTGGGCGAGCAACGAATCGCGGTGAGCGTCTTCACATGATTCAACGGAGGCTTCGACACTCTGGTGAGACTGCAAGAGTCCCGCCAGGATGCGGTCGCTCTCCTCATCGATCTCGATCTCTCGCCGCACCATTAGCCCATCTTAGCGTTGCGGTATCGCGTCAATACAACAAAGCCTCTCCTGCGCGTTTTATTCACAAACAATCCAAAGCTAGTGTCTTGCAACTGTAACAAAATAGGGGCGAACAAACTTGAGGAAAACCGCCGCAGAGCTACAAAATTCATTTGACTGTAATGCCTGTTTGGAGGCAACATAACACTTGGTTCCAAGAGGTTCGAGGAACAGCGAGCCGAACGGAAGCGAAGCGAGTCCGGAACGTTGATCCGCAGCTCAAACTATTCCAATAGAGCGGGCGGCGGGGAGCGAAGGGCCATCGAACGCATTCGGGAGGTGAGCCTCTCGGTCAGTGGCCGGGTTGATACTTTGATCTGGAGGGGCACAAAAGCCCCGAAGGGGAGTAAAGGTCCGGGGACTGATCGAGATTGCGGAACTGGAACTGGGAAACGGGTTTGCGGTGCCGATCTCGCCCGAACCGGGGCTAACCGGAGAGAGCGAGGGAGCTGTAAACCGAACGGGCCCGGTGAACGTTCAGCAACGCATCGAAGCGGCAGGCCGGGAACTTCGATCCCGGAACGGCGGCCTGGAAACGGGTAGTCGTTACGGGGGAGCGAAAGGCCGTTGCGAGATGCCGGTTCCAGCTGGAGCGCACGCAGGCGACCTCCAAAGCGTTAATCCGTCATCCTCAAAAGGGGCGGCGGGGAGCCCAGGAGTTATCGCCGGTCATCTGGCTGCAAAGCTCTGAGCCGTAGCATGCCGGCGTCGGGTCAGGCTGAGCTTCGGATCACTTGGAACCATTTTTGCCCGCCTGCGCATCGTGCATTCACATCCGCGCGGCGGGCGCCCCCTTGTTAATGGCCACGTAAGCAGCCACATGCTCCGCGAACGCGTTGCGCAAAGCGGCGCAAGCCGGACCGGACTGCGGCATGGCGCGGCCTTCAATCTCCACCACCGGTAGCAGGCTTCGCGTAGTGGAAGTAATGAATACCTCAGCGGCGCGTTCCAGGTCGGCGGGCGCCAGCGTCCTCTCTTCGATGTTGTAGCCCGGCACGTGGATTTCGTGCAGCAGCAGGTCGCGGGTCACGCCCGGCAGGCAGCCTGAACTGAGCGGCGGGGTCCACACCCGGTCTCGTTCGGCTGCGAAGATATTCGCCGACGTACACTCGGCTACCTCGCCGCGTTCGTTCAAGAGGATGGTTTCGTCGAAGCCGCGGCTCTGCGCCACTTCGAGCCAGGTCAGGTTCATGGCCCACGATAGGATCTTGGCGCCGGCGAACTCGCCTGCCGCATAACGCGCATGCGGCGTATAGCAGAGCCGGACACCGGCGCCCCATTCCTTGCTGCCGGAGGTGAGCGCGATCAGGTCGCTGGCGCGCCCCGTGCCCGGCCCCTGCCACATGCCCCCGGTATTGCGGACCACCACCACGCGCAAGGTGGCATCGAACGCCTGGTTGGCTTCCACCAATTCGAGCAGCTTGCGGCGGACGATTTCCGGATCGGGCGGCAGGGGCACGCGTAGCGCGGCGGCGTCCTTGCGCATGCGGGCCCAGTGGCGCTCGAAGGCGAAAAGCACGCCTTCAACCACGCGGATGGTACTGAAAACTCCCCATCCCGAGAGCAGCCCTACCTGTCCCGGCGCGAGCAGCTTATCGGAAGCGTCCCGGATTTCTTCATTGTGTAAAACGAAACGATGCACAGGCTTTTATTCTAACGCCGCGGCACAGTCCGGGAGGCCTGTCCTACTGGTGCTACACTCGCAAGGTGCTGCTGCTTGCGTTCTTCCTGCTAGCCGCCAACCCGTACGATGTGGTGATCCAACACGGCCGGATCATCGACGGAACCGGTTCGCCATGGTACTCCGGAGACATCGGCATCCGCCAGGGGAGGATCGCCGCCATCGGCAATCTGACGGGCGCGCCCGCCCGGCGCACGATCGACGTACACGGTATGGTGGTGGCGCCGGGATTCATCGACATGCTGGGCCAATCCGAGCTCACCATCCTGGTGAATCCGCACCTGCCCTCGAAGATCTATCAGGGAATCACGACCGAGATCACCGGCGAAGGGTCGTCCGCCGCGCCCGTCAACGATGACATGCTGAAGGCCGATCGCGTCGGGTACGAGCATTACGGAATAACGCCCGGCTGGCGCACTTTTCGCGACTACTTCGCGCGCCTTCAGCAGCAAGGCATGGGAATCAACCTGGCTAGTTACGTAGGTGCGACCCAGGTGCGCCGCATGGTGCTGGGCGACGCCGATCGCGCGCCGGACGCGGCGGAACTGGAACGTATGCGGGCCCTGGTGCGTGAGGCCATGCGGGACGGTGCGGTGGGAGTGTCGAGCGCGCTGCAATACGCGCCCGCTCCCTACGCCACCACCGAAGAGCTGATCGCGCTGGCCGCCGAAGCTGCCAAGTCCGGCGGCATCTACGCGACACACATGCGCAGCGAAGGCGACGCCATCGTTCCCGCGATCGACGAAGCCATCCGGATCGGCCGCGAAGCGCACATTCCGGTCGAAATCTGGCACCTGAAAACAGCCGGCAAAGCCAACTGGGGCCGCATGCCCGAAGTGATCGCGCATATTCAACAAGCGCGCGATGCGGGCGTGGATATCACGGCGGACACTTACGCGTACCCTGCCGGGTTCAACACGTTTTCGGCGATCATCCCGCCTTGGGCGCACGACGGCGGCGATGCGAAGCTGATCGAGCGCCTGAAGGATCCAGCCATACGCGCGCGTATTCGTAAGGAGATGGAGACGCCGGGCGGCAATTGGGACAACGAATGGCAGGAGGTGACGGGCGCGGAGTCCATCCTGGTGGGCGCGGTGGCCAACCCCAAGCTGCTGCCTTTGCAGGGCAAGACCATCGCCCAGATCGCCACACTCTGGGGCAAAGATCCCTTCGACACCATCTTCGATCTGCTGATTGAAGACCAGGCTTACACCAGCGTGGCCATCTTCATGATGTCTGAGCCGGACATCGCGCTGGCGCTCGCGCAGCCGTGGGTTTCCATCTGCAACGATTCGGAAGGCACCGCGCCGGATGGGCTGCTGGGGAAGGAGCACCCGCATCCGCGGGCTTACGGGACGTTCCCGCGTATCCTGCGCAAATACGTGCGGGAGGAAAAGAAGCTGACTCTCCCGGATGCGATTCGCAAGTTCAGCGCCCTGCCCGCTCAGCGCATGCGGCTGGCGGATCGCGGCGTGCTGAAGCAGGGCATGTGGGCCGACGTGGTGGTCTTCGACCCCGAGACCATTCGCGATGTGGCGACCTTCGAGAATCCGAATCAGCTATCCGAGGGCATGCGGTTTGTCTTGGTCAATGGCGTGCCGGTGATCGACGAAGGGAAGATGACCAATGCGTTGCCGGGGAAGGTGCTGCGTGGCGGGTCTTGAGTGTTTCAGGACTTGCGCTTCTTAAAAAGACGGTAGATCCCATAGGCCAGTCCGGCCCCCGCGGCCGCTCCGGCGCCGATCGCCAAACCAGCCGAAAATCCGGTCGCCAGGCCTCGCGCGGCAAGTGTCAAAACGCCAACCGTGGCGCCGCCCGCACTCCCGATACCGGCCCCCATACCGGCGGCCACGGCCCCCTTAGCCTTGTCCTTTTCGTCTTCCGTCATTGCTGTGCCACCCCTTTATTGTCCCTCAATCCAAAGCCGCCTGGAAATTTTCGCCTAACCGGAGCTATACTCAGACGTCTGTATATTATGAAGTCTGAGGATGGAGTTATATGTCGTTTTGGTCGCGCATCGGAAATGTGCTTCGCGGCGAGCGTTTGAGCCGCGAGATCGACGAAGAATTCGAGGCGCACATCCACGAAGCGCTGGCCCACGGCCGCGACCCTGCCGAGGCCCGCCAGGCATTCGGCTCCGCGCTGCGGCAGCGCGAAGATAGCCGCGACATACGGGCAGCCGCGTGGCTCGACTCGCTCCGCGCCGACGCCATTTTCGGCTGGCGGCAGCTCATGAAACGGAAGGCGACCTCCGCCGCGGCCATCCTGTCGCTCGCGTTGGGGATGGGAGCCTGCACGGCGGCATTCCGGCTCATCGACGCCGTGCTGCTGCGGCCTTTGCCGGTGGCCAACCCGGAGCAACTCTACGCTGTCTCGCGCCAGGAATTCCGGCTCGCCGCGGATGGCCAGGAACATATCTACGATGGATGGGCGTATCCCGCGTTCCGCCTGATGCGCGCCGCGGTGAAGGACCAAGCCGAGTTGATTGCTGTCTCCGGTATCGACCGGGCAGACCTGACCTATTCCTCCACCCAGGAAATCGAGAAAGCGCACGTGCAATACGTTTCCGGGTGGATGTTCGGCTCATTCGGACTGCGTCCCGTCCTGGGCCGGCTGCTCACCGAAAACGACGACCGCCAGCCGGGCGCGCATCCCTACGCCGTGC